>DATHTL010000203.1:0-5538 GCA_035463255.1 Anaerolineales bacterium
CGTCGCGATCGCGGCTCTCTTCCTCTTCCCCTCCCGATCGGCTCAGGCAACGGTGGTAGATGTATACTGGCAAACCTCGGTCCCGCTGCAGGAAATCCGCGCGGTGGATTACAACAATGAGCCTGGCAGCCCGCCCTCCGACGCTTATAACGTGTCATGCCGCGACGAGAGCCGCGACGTCTGCGAACAAAGGACGATCGATCGAGGTAACGGCTATTCAGAAGTGGTGGAGGAATGCCATACGGAGACCCAGCAATACTGCTCCTACACCGTAGATGAGTGGACAACCATCCAGACCTATACACTGGACGGCAATGACCTGTACCCGATTTATGATGACCCGAGCATCTCCAGCGGGCAGAGGCTCGGAGAGGAGTCTGAAGATCTTACGGTAACCTTCATGACGGAGGATGGTGAGCGGGAAACATATTCCCCCGATAGCGTCTCTGAATTCCAGCAGTTCACCGTCGGCAGCACATGGACCTTGAAGATGAACGCGCTGGGAGGCGTGGTCGGTATCGAACCATGAAAGGATGAGCGGACAGTTGAACTGTCCGCTCATCCTTTGTATGCAATTAGGACAAGAGCCTGTTTCGTTTGAAACAGGCTCTTGTTTTCAAAACAGTAGGTAAATTTCTATCCGATGAATAAGCCAATGGCAAGTAATACAGGCGTCAGCAAATTGACGATCACATTCTGTCCCATGGCGGGAAGCAACGCTGGCACATTCTCCGAATTCTTCAATACGCTTCGAATAATCTGAACGGCAAACACAATTGTCAGTAGTGCAAGCAGGCTGAAGGGAGGCAGAAGTTTGAAGAACACGCCCACCACCACGACCATATATGCCGCAATCAGAAATGCGATGTAGATATAGGCACTGGTCGTGCGCCCCAGCAGAATGGGGAAATGTCTGCGGCCCGCAGAGCGATCCGCTTCGACATCGGGGAATTGATTTAACAGAAGCAGATTGCTCACCAGGAAGAACGGCACAAGGGAAGCGATCAGAGCTAGCCATGAAAAACTTCCAGTGAGAGCAAAATGGGTGCTGAGCACCATAAGCGGACCAAAACCCAGCCCGGGGGCGATCAGGCACATGGCCGGCTGATAAACCATCCATCTTGTATATCCGTACAACAGCACCAGGCCGACGAGCCCAATTGGCAGCGCAGTCCATCCCCATACATACATAAAGTAGAGACCGATGAGACCTGGAATGGCAAGCGTAACCCAGGACATAATCAGCGTATTGTTGGCCAGCTCCGGGTGAGCCTGTAACGTGCCGCTGCCGCCGCTAAACGGTGTCCGCTGAGTGCGGTCGTCAACCCCCGTTTTCGAGTCGAAGTATTCATTGAACGCGTTCACGCTGATGTGGGCTGAGATACCGGCGATCAGCGCCAGGACGACATAGAACCAATTGATCGTCCCTGCTTCCAGATACGCCGAGCCGATCCCCACCAGCACACAGGCCGGCGCCAGGATGAGAAAGGGAGGCCGCATGGGGCCGAGAAGATATTTCCAGGTTTTCATTGATGCTCCTTTGAAATCAGACAAATCCTGTTCTTTTTACCACGGTCAGCTTTAGGGACAGAAGAACTTATGTCACATTTTCGGCGTGCAGAAACGCGTCGATATATAATCATCCCATGGATCAAACGGTGGCAATAATCGGCGGTGGGCCGGCTGGTTTGATGGCAGCGGAAGTGATCAGCGCAGGCGGAGCACACGTGGATGTGTATGATTCCATGCCATCCCTGGGGCGGAAATTTTTGATGGCCGGTAAGAGCGGGTTGAACATCACACACGCGGAGCCGTTCGAACAATTCGTTTCGCGCTATGGGAAGCGCCGCGCACAGATCGAGCCGATGCTCAAGAGATTTGGTCCGGATGACCTGCGTCGGTGGGTGCATGAGTTGGGCGTTGAGACATTTGTCGGGACGTCCGGGCGGGTTTTCCCCGCGGTAGTGGGAATGAAAGCCAGCCCGCTATTAAGGGCCTGGCTCAAGCGATTGAGCGATTCGGGCGTGACCTTTCACCTGCGTCACAGATGGACGGGTTGGCTCCCCGATGGATCGCTTCACTTCGAGTCACCAGATGGTGATAAAACCATCAAGACTGAGGCGATTGTGCTGACGCTCGGCGGCGGGAGCTGGTCCAGGCTTGGCTCGGATGGCGCGTGGGTTCCGTGGTTGGAGCAGGCCGGAGTGAAGGTCGAAGCCTTGAAGCCGTCCAATTGCGGATTCGATGTAGCCTGGAGTCCCTACTTCAGGGAGAAGTTCGACGGGCACCCAATCAAGTCGGTAGTGCTGGGGTTCGGCTCCTTCCGCCAGCAGGGCGAATTCATTGTGACAAAAGAAGGCGTGGAGGGAGGTTTGATCTATGCAGCATCGGCTTGGCTGCGAGACGAGATTTATGCAACCGGAAATGCAATCATGACTCTTGATCTCGCGCCTGAGCGATCAGAGGCATGGCTGGTCGAACGACTATTGAAGCCGCGCGGCTCACGGACAATGGCCAGCCATCTCGAAAAGACGGTGGGAATGAAAGGCGTGAAAGCCGGCCTACTGCGCGAATTCCTATCCAGGGAAGATTTTACTGACCCTAAGAAACTGGCTGCTTCGATAAAAAATTTGCCCGTCCCATTGATCGCACCGCGCCCTTTAGAGGAAGCCATCAGCAGCGCGGGCGGCGTGACATTTGAGTCTCTCAATGAGGACCTGATGATCTATTCAATGCCCGGAGTCTTTTGCGCGGGCGAAATGCTCGATTGGGAAGCACCTACAGGCGGATACCTACTCACGGCCTGTTTTGCCAGCGGCTGTGTGGCCGGGCAAGGCGTGCTGAAGTGGCTGGCGTGAAGGCTTCAATTGTCTCTGCCTAGCGGATTTTCATTTGGATAGGAACACAGCAGAGTATCCAAATACTCAACCCCACAGAAATAGGGACAGACCGAAACATTCTTGACTGCACACGTATGCATGTCTGTGTTTTCTACCTCATTCCATGGACATCGATCTTGTTGCCACGCGATGTTGCCCTGCGGCGTTGCCAGATCGATATCCATATTTGCGCCTTTTAGCTTTCTGATGCTTTCGTTCATCCTCTTGTTCCCTGGAGCCTGGCAAAGGTTTGACTGGTCAGACTAACCTCATGAAAAAACCTTCGCAAGGCTTAATCTTTCTCTCTGTGTCTCCGTGCCTCAGTGGCTAATTAGTTATGGTATTAACGCCTTCAATAATTCTTCCCGCCATACATCCCCCTCCGGATCGTAAATCCCAAAGCCAGAGGCAAATTCCCAGTATGCCCAGGCGAATCGTTGACGCTCCGCTTCGCGCGCCACGTACTCTGTCCAGCGCACGCGAGACTCCATATCGGCCTTTGAGTACGCGCCGAACTCGCCGAGCAAAATCCGTACGTTGCGACGCCGTGCCCAACCGGCAACCGAATCGAAGTGACGGGTGATCTGGGCCTTCTCATCGCCGGTGGCATCCCAGGTGGCGCCGAGCCATGCCTGTGATGTCTCCCTACCCATTCGGCACCCTGGTGCGTAAAAGGAAACGGTAGATAGTAGTGGAACGTCACGATGAGATGCTCATCCTCCGGCACATCCAGCGTGAAGAGCCGATCGTAAGCGTTCCAACTGACAGGACCAATGACAACATCCCGGGTTGGGTTCGTCTCGCGCACGATCGCTAGAGATCCCATCAGATATTGATTCCACAAGGACGCGTTCAGCTGGTCGTTGGGCTCATTGAGCAACTCGAATAACAGGCTGGGCAGATACTCCCGATAATGCCTGGCCACCTGCTCCCAGATGGACAGATAACGCTCCCGGTGGCTCCATGGATCGGTCATGATCTCTTCATAATGATGAAAGTCAAGGATGATGGCCAGATCCCGTTCCAGTGCCCAGCCGACAACCTGGTCCACGCGCGCGAAGAAACCCGAATCGATTGTGTACGATGCGATCTCTTCTGCATGTGCGTTCCAACGCACCGGCAGGCGGACAAAGTCGAAACCCACTTCTTTGATCAGATCAAAATAATTTTCTTGCACGCGAAGCCCCCAATCGCCTTCATTGGGTGCCTCGAGCATGTTGCCAAGGTTGATCCCGCGCTGCAGCGTCACAGGGTCGATCGGCGTTTGCGTAGGTTCAGGAGTGGGCGTTGGCGGCATGAGTGTCTCCGTTGGAGGGATAGGAGTTGCACTAGGGGAAATGGGAATAGGTGTGGAAGAAGTACAAGCGGATAAGACAAGAAGAAATGAAATACAGAAAAGATGAATGGTGCAATGCATGTTCGCGAATTATAAATTGAAATAGCAATAACAAACTGTGAGCGATCGTCAGGCTACTTTTTGCTTCCATCCCCCTGCACCCAGTTACAAAATCCCCTGACATTCGTCACTCGAGAGTTACACTCATAACACTGGCAGTCAAGGAACATTTTCTGTAGACTATGATTGAAACACATATCTATTACATAGAAAGACTGCCTGATCATGACCACTATCTTCATCCTTGGCGGCTATGGTGCGACCGGCAGGCCGCTTACCAGACACCTGCTTGCCCAGACCGATCATCAGATCATCATCGCCGGGCGGAATTTAGAGAAAGCGCAGGCTTTTGTGCATTCGCTCCACAGTGACCGCGTCACGGCACAATGCGTAGATGCAAGCAATTCTGCCTCTTTGAAGCAGGCGCTCCAAGGCGGGGACTTCCTCCTGGTCGCCGCGCCGACAACCCATCACACCGAGACGGTTGTGCGGGCCGCGCTCAATGCCGGGGTGGATTATCTCGATGTGCAATACTCCGACCGTAAGCTCGAAGCATTACGCACTCACGAACGGGAGATCAACGAAAAGAAATTATGCTTTGTCACCGAAGCGGGCTACCACCCTGGCCTGCCGTCTGCCATGATCCGCTATGCCGCATCGAAGCTTGATTCCGTCGAATCTGCCAGGACGGCCTGCTATCTGAATATGGCGGACTTTCCTTACACCGAAGCCGTGGACGAGCTGATGGAGGGTTTTCTCCATTATCAGGCGCAAGTGTATAAAAATGGAGCCTGGACAAAAGCCACAAGTTGGGAAATGCGCAAGTTCAACTTCGGCGAGGAGATCGGCACCAAGACATGTTATTCCATGTTCTTCGAGGAATTGCGCTGCATTCCGGCCATGTATCCAACTCTCAAGGATACAGGCTTTTATATCTCAGGCTGGAATTTGCTGACTGACTTGCTGATTACTCCCATTATCATCGTCGGGCTCAAAATCGCGCCCAAACGCGGCATCCGTCCGCTGGGAAAATTGATGTGGTGGGCAATGAACCACTCGAAGCCGCCTTACAGGGTGATGCTCAAGGTGGAAGCGAAGGGTCAACGAAGCGGCAGGCAGGCCCAGGTCGAGGCGAGCCTCGAGCATGAAGACGGATACGAATTGACGGCAATCCCCGTGGTCGCGCTATTGAAGCAATACGACCGGGTCCGCAAGCCTGGTCTGCACATGATGGGACATCTCACTGACCCGGATTGTTTATTT
>DATHTL010000204.1:0-14062 GCA_035463255.1 Anaerolineales bacterium
AAGTCCGGAGCTCAGGCGGATCAGGAAGGGATCCGCTCTCAAGAGATGGAGGTCAGCTGCATTTACGGATACCGCATAAACTTTTACGAGGACCTCGTTGTCTTTCGGTGTCGGTTTGGCGATCTCCTTGAGTTGAAGAACATCGGGTGATCCATATTCTGTATAGACAATTGCTTTCATTAGATTTCTCCTTTGGTTATTTGATCCGGATTTGGGGATCCGGCTGTTTCTATTCGATTCACTGAAACTAAGGGCGCTCCTAGGTCACGTACTTTCTTGAGCAGTCCATGCAATGCGGATTGATCGACAACAGGTCCGGTAAGGACCGTTGTGCCACCTGCCTCCTGCGTGATTGTGAGTCCCTCAAACCAGTCAGTCCATTGCTCGCCTAACTGCCCTTCGATCCTGATTTGATAAATCATGGCTTCATCATTTTGCTTGTTTGACATTCCTTCATACCTTTTGATCTGGCACATCGAACCACGTGCTGTGAATTAGTGTGCGCGAAATATACCGGCAATGGGGTATTGTCGTTTAGATACGAAAGTATTGTTTGAAGTATTGTTTTGGGAATTAGATCAAGCCCAGCTCGCGGGCGCGGGCGACGGCTTCGGTGCGGCTTTTGGCTTGTAATTTATTAAAAATGCGCAGATTATGCCCCTTGACTGTACTCACGGACAGGAAAAGCTTCTTACTGATTTGATCATTCGAAAGTCCCTGCTCGACTAGTCGTAGTACTTCCAACTCGCGTTGACTTAATGGATCGATCAATGGTTGATGCACAGCAGCAGGAGTATTTCCTACTTGTTTTTCAGAGACACTCATCAACCTGCGAATATATTCTTGTAACCCCTCGTCCTCATGCGACTCGCTCAGACTGGTTAAGAGCACAGTCATCGCCTTTCCTTCATCAATGAATATGCGTAAATAACCTTCCGGCTCCGCCAGGTTCAAGGCGCGTTTCAATGATTCCAACGCCTTGGCCCTATTATCTCGCGCATGATGAGCAAGCGCCTGTACGATCGAGATCTCAATCGCGCTGCCAATTCTTTTTCCTTCCTCTGCTGCAACCAAAAGACGATCTAATAAATGCAATGCACCTCGAACAGTGCCTTCGACATGGCTGCTTTGATACTCAACTACAAGCACTCGTGCCAGGGTGAGATGTTCGAATTCGTGCAAGTAACTGAGCTCATCATCAATGGATAGGCCCTGTTCCCGCGCCCAATTCTGAGCTTTGGAGAGCCGCCCCTGTTTGAGATAAATGCGTGCTTTCAAGGCTTCAACAGGACGGGTATCCGGCATGAGAGTCTTGACATACGCTCGTTGGGCTTCCTCCAACCATTCGAGGGCAGCGTCAAGGTCCCGCTCGGACTCTTTCCATCGAGCCTGGGCTCCACATTTGTGATACGGCCAGTCGGCCAGTGTACAGTGCAATCCCAATTCCAGGCCCGTTTGAAAGCTTTGTGTTGCCTTCTCGTCATTCCCTATTTCAAAGAATAACATCGCCAAACCTACATGATGATGTGCTGTAAAGTTTTGTGCTGCCATGCCATGCGTTGCTGCGAGCTGCAATGACTGTTGATAAGTCCTTACCGCTTTCTGGAGATGCCCTTGGGCGATCAGGATTTCTGCCAACCCATGTGCGCTGGCGATGGCGAAAATGGTATTGCCGGCTTTCTCTGAATTAAGAATCCAATCGTGCATGGAATTATAGGCAGCATCCAGTTTTCCGCTTGCCCAGTGTGCAGCCGTTAAAATAGCCTTTGTTTGCGCTCGGAAGTACTCAGCTTCATCGGGAGTGAGTGTTAACGCCTGTTCTGCAAACTTCAATGTCGCAGATGTATTTCCTTGAGCCTGCGCATTGTATGCTCGTGCAAACGCAATTCTTGCCCGGAGCATGCGAAACTGTGCTTCCTCAACGACCACCATCTGCTCCGATGGGCTGTCCAGCAACCGTTCGGCATCCTGCAACCGCGACTCACTCGTATCCACATCTCCAGCATCCATAAGTGACCAGGCAATCTGTGTGCAAAGGACAGGGCGGATGCGGATCAACTCCTCCGGCAATTGCTTCACCCATCCTAGCCACGCGGCATTCTGAAAACTTTCATTCATGCCCTGCCATGCTACTTCTGCCAGCGCCGCGGCGCGGCTCAAATCCCTAGCGGCGATGGCATGATGAAAGGCTTCGGCGCTATCCCCCTTCTTTTCATACCATTCGCTGGCGCAGATATGACGCTTGGAAATCTCTTCGGGACTCAGCTCATGACCTAATCGCTGGCGTAGTAAATCGCCAAATAGGTGATGGTAGCGATACCAGTGTCGTTCATCATCCAGGGAGATAATAAATAGATTCGAGTGATCCAGATACTCCAGTGTTTTTTGGCTGGAGCCTGACGCAACATCCAAAACCGCATCGCAAAGCGGACCGCACAAACGGTTTAGAATGGATGTTTGCAGCAAGAAGCTCTGGATGCTTTCGGGTTGCCGTTGCAGAACCTCTTCAAGCAGATAATCCAATACGAACTGATGGTTGCCAGTGAAAGATTTTATAAAGTTGCTGGTATCTTTCTGTTCTTGCATCGAAATGGCAGCGAGTTGCAGACCGGCAATCCAACCTTCAGTCCGTGTCTCAAGCGCGGCGATATCTTCCGCGGAAAGGCTTAAGCCCATGACCTGGTTGAGAAATTCGGCAGCTTCCGAGCTGGTAAAACGCAAGTCTGTGGCGCGCAGTTGGGTCAATTGATTGCGAGCACGTAAACGGGCGAGGGGAAGATTTGGATCCTCGCGAGTGGTCATAATCACATGCATTTGTGCAGGCAGGTGATCTAGCAGGAAGGAAAGAGCCTGATCAATTGCCTTGGAATCGATCAGGTGGTAGTCATCCAGGACCAGGATCACTTCATGGGAAGTGGCGGCGATATCATTGAGCAGGATATTCAGGACCGATTCGGTTACCGGTGGTTGAGCGGATTGAAGCATGCGTAGCGCTCCTGCTCCAATCTTTGGGATGATCGTTCGCAGAGCCGCGATGAAGTAAGTCAGGAAGCGCGTGAGGTCGTTATCCCCTTCATCCAAGGACAGCCAGGCGGCAGATCTCTCGCAACTGGCGATCCATTCGCTGACCAACGTGGTTTTCCCAAAGCCAGCAGGAGCAGAGATGAGAGTCAGTCTCCGCTCCACATCGTTGTTCAGCCGGTCAATCAGGCGGGCACGGACGACGATTTTTGGAGGAGGTGGGGGGATGTACAGTTTCGTGGATAGAATAGAGCTAGCCATACGCTAATCCTCCATTATCTACATAAGCTACGATCATCCGCTGAGCGTTGCCAGGGATTATGTCTGAAAATTGGCTGCTTAGCATTTTTTGTGCGGTGGTGTGTGAGACTAATACATTACTCTTAGTTTAGGGATCATAATCGCAATGCTCTCTCCTAGCGTCGCCATGAGATCGAACAGTTGTTGAACTTGCTTACTTTTGGCAGGCAACAACTGGCAAGAGGCTACAAGGAAATCTCTACAACCGTTTTGTGCGTATGCAAACCGATGAGACTCGCAAGCGATCACAACAAGTGCAGAGACTGCCAAAATTAGAGAATCGGGAAAGGGGATCTGGCTGACTTGTCTCCAATTCAATCACACCTCCAAACCTAGTAAGCGAATCGATACCTGCAGAATTCGTTCTGACAACACCAGCAATGCGTAAATGAACAGCGCTCCAGTATGCACGACTTCTGCATACTAAGCGGGTGATAGCGCGCACATCCGAGGTCCATTCTGAACCTGCTATAAATTTTGTTAAGGAAGATAAAGCCAAAAAAAATTGCGTATCCGAATTACTTTCCCCTCAGCCCTTCCAGTAAGGGATTTTCGGTTGCGGGCATTATACACATTGGTGTCTACATGTCAATTCCAATATGAGAAGCCATTCCAGGTTGCGGGAAGCCCTACATATTGTAAAGCCTCTGGGACCGTCCTTCAGTGCAGTCCCATCATCCGCTGAGAGATTAGGGCTCGTGACCAGGTTGAGAAGTTCATTGGCTTCGGAGGGAGTAGAGCGCAAGTCTGCGTCCCGGAGTTCGATCAATTCGCTTCAGGCGCGAAAGCGAGGAATCGCTAAAGCTGCACCCTCACGGGTGGTGATGACTAGGTGCATTCGGTGAGGCCGGTGTTTGACCAGAAAGGTAAGATCCTAGTCAACCGATTTGGAATCGATCACGCGGTAGTCATCGAGTACTCATTTGGCTGCATGCCGTGATTTTGGTACCCTTTGCCTGATTTTCAAGCAAAATCGCCCGTTTTTGTGGTCTTGACAGGACTCGAACTTGTGACCTCACCGATGTGAACGGTGCGTTCTAACCAACTGAACTACAAGACCATACTGTGCACTATCTCCAATATTTCCGCTGTGTTTTTTTCTGATTGCAACACTTTTGCAACACCTAAGAGACTTTGCTTGTGCGATAGTAGAGTCTCTAATTAAAAAATCATCGAGTTTGCTTCATCGAATTGCTCTTACTTTGTGAAAGCCCTGATCTGTAACCTTTTCCTTATTGAAAATGCCTCTGGATAACCGTATACTGATTATGGGCAATTTAGAGATGTATTAGCAGGTTATAGAATATTTGAGAAACCCGTTAGTTCTGCGTAATAATTGAGTAGCGACTGCTATTGCCAATAGGACTCCACTTGGGACGTTCACTTACATTGAGGAGGTGCAATATGAAACGTCGAACACTGATGACTATTATCACCGTGCTATTACTGTTGCTGGCTTCAATGCCCGCCCATGCGGCGTCTGGTATGCATGAGGTCGCTGATAACGCAGGGGCCGTAGATCAACCCTCCACTGCCTTTAGTAACATCCTGACAGATATCATCAATACCTTGCCAGAGGTACACCATGATACCTTCGAAGGGCTTCAGAATCAATTTTTCTGCCGTGCAGACGGTTGGGCCATGGATCCGGATGACCCATCCCTGGATCTGAACGTCAGGATCTTCTCAGATGGGGCTGAGGTGGCTCAAACAGTAGCCGGTGCATTTCGACAAGATCTTGCGGATGCCGGAATCTGTGGGGATGGAACCTGCAGCTTTAGTGTCGATCTGTGGAACATCATTTCTCCAGATGTGGATCATGTGATTACGGTCCAGGCTCAAGATGCGCAGACTGGCGAATGGGTAGATGCTTTCGAGCCCCCCAAAACATTGCGTTGTTCTGAGGTAAACGTCTTGCCAGAGGGATTCCATGATGCGGCGGAGGGAACACAAAACCAATTCTCCTGCGTTGCTGAAGGCTGGACGACCGATCCCAACGATCGAAACATCGATCTTAATGTGAGAATCCTGTCCGACGGGGTTGAGGTCGCTCAGACTGTTGCCGATACATTTCGCCAGGACCTCGATGATGCCGGCGTGTGTCCAGGTGGAACGTGTAGTTTCAGCGTTAATTTATGGGGGTTGATCGCCGCGGACGTGGAACACATTATCACTATTCAAGCTCAAGACGCCCAATCGTTAGAGTGGACAGAGCTCAGCAACACTCCAAAATCCCTTTCCTGTATCGGACCGAGTTGGCAACAACTCGGCACAAATGGATTTGGCGATAACCAAACGTTGGGGATAATCTCATTAGAGGCTTTTCAAGGTCGTCTTTATGCGGGCACCGCGAACGGGTCAGGAGGCAGTGTTTGGCAGCGGCAATCGAACGGGCAGTGGCAGCAGGTGAGTGAGCCTGGTTTCGGGGGCGGTTCTGCCGCGACAGCAATCATAGACCTGGCTGTTTTTCGAGGTCAGCTCTATGCGGGCATCGGTTGGGGGGATGGTTTGGGTCAAGTCTGGCGTTCCAGAAACGGAACGAGTTGGCAGCCAGTAACAACTGATGGTTTCGGTGACAGTGGGAATACTGCAATTACAAACTTCGCTGTTTTCAAAGGACAGCTCTATGCTGGCACCGGTACAGCTGATGGAAGCACACAAATTTGGCGTAGCAAGAGTGGAAATGCGAATAGCTGGACTCAGGTGGCTCCTGATGGACCTAGTCTATCCGGGAATGTTACGGGATTTGCGGTCTACAAAGGCGTTCTGTATGCAGCTCTCGAACCCGCATCTGGCGCAGAGCCAGCGCAGGTTTGGCGCAGTACCAACGGAAGCGATTGGACCACAGTAACTGCGGACGGATTCGGCGATCCAAACAACATCTCGACAGGTGGGTTCGCTCAATTCGACGGCTACCTTTATCTCGGCACGAGAAATGAAGTGACGGGTGGTCAACTGTGGCGCACGAGTGATGGTTTAAATTGGGAAATGGTCATGGGCGATGGTTTTGGAGATGTGAGCAACATCAAAGTCGAGTCATTGCTGGTCCACGATGAGCTTCTTTATGCTGTGACATTCAACTGGCAGGGCCTTCAAATCTGGCGCTCTGCGGATGTCATAAATTGGGAACAGATCATTTCCAATGGCTTCGGCGATAGCAATAATTTCTCCACGCTTTGGAATAATGCCTTGACAGAATTCCAAGGCCACATCGTCATCGGCACATGGAATTACGTCGATGGTGGTGAGTTGTGGATGTCTACCCCATAATCTGGTTTCAATGATATTCGTGATGGAATGAACGCAGGAGCGGGTCGGCGAAGAGCGCGGTCCGCTCCTAATGATTAGGCCAAATAAGGGAGATATGATGTTCTACAAAGCCGTTTCTGGGTTATTGGTCTTCGTCCTTTTCTTCACCGGGTCGCGGTCTACCTTAGCTGCTTCAGATTATTTGGATCCAACCTTCGGGGAGAGTGGAAGAATAACCACGGATTTGCAAGGCTCGAATGATCATGGCGGGGCTGCGATCCTTCAACCGGATGGAAAGATCCTGGTCGCAGGCTCAAGCTCCACGGGTATGGAGGATGACTTTGCTCTGGCCCGCTATCTCTCGGATGGCTCTCTTGATACGAGCTTTGGCGTAAGTGGAAAATTGACCACAGATATCAGCAATCGTTTCCTTTTGAATATCAATACGGCTACAGCAACTGAACTCGAGTCGCTTCCCGCGATTGGTCCAACAACCGCACGATGGATTGTGGATTATCGGGAAACCCATGGTCCGTTTGGAGATATTACGGCTATTCAGCTCGTACCAGGCATTGGACCGATGACCTTTAGCCATATCAAGGATCTCATCACTGTTAGTACAGATACCGGTTATGCAGTTGTGCTTCAGCCAGATGGAAAGATCCTCGTCGCGGGCGAAAGCACCCGAAACCTCTCCCTAGCGAGGTACAACCTAGATGGATCGCTCGACCCAACCTTCGGCTTAGGCGGAACAGTGATGACCAGTCTTGGAGATAATGATTACATATTAAATATCGCCATCCAAAATGATGGTCGACAGTGAGTTTTAAAGCGTTTCTTTGATTGTTACAATAGTTATCAAATTCTCATAAGCTACTAGAAAACTAAAAAGAAAGTGGGAAGTAATTGACTTTTCTTTTGAAATCACTATACTATTGTCATACGAAGCGATGACCCAGGGAGCCCATATTGGTCGCTTGCATTTTAATCTTGCGGGGCATCTGGAGAGCAAAGAGCGAAACCGGTCGTAGGTTTCGTTCTTTGTTTTAATGGTGGATAACGTGAACGCGATGATTGTCATTTCGGTCTTACTAACCAGGCTGACCACGATCCGAAAATCTTGATTACGCTTTCTTCAGGTTCATGAGTCTGTGAAACAACTTTGCCAGATGGAGCGTCTTTATACGAGTAAGGGTTAAGTCTGCGCACACATGCAGGTTTCGTTGGACAGATCTCTGCTACTTATCGGTTCTTTTCAGGAGGTCAAAATGATTATAGGTATCCGAGTCATTGCTGCTCTGCATGCTTTTGCTTTGGCTTGAAGCTGAGGGGATTCGAGCTTCAGATTCCGAAACATTCCACTTGCATATCATCGGAATTGGCAGGTATTCCAGAAGAAGTGAGAATGGTTTATCGAATGATCTCTATCTTTCTTCGCATTCTTGCCGTGCTCCTTGTTGGAGTTGTCTTCGCCGTCGTTGGTTTCATCCTTGGAGCGAACCTATTCATCATGTTGGGACTCGAACTCTTCGGTGCGCAGGGTTATGAGTCCGGTGGACCAATTGGTTTCCTTCTCGGCGCGTTGATCGGTCTGATCGGCAGTGGAGCGCTCCTGTTTCGTAGGCGAACCCGTAAATGACGCTGCCATCAGGCTCCATCGGATGGAACGAAATGACTGTAAATTGCGTTGGTCATTCAATGGGGTGTACAGGCGAGTGAAACATGAAAAAAGCTCTTTTCTCTGTGCTGATGATTTCAGTTCTCACGCTAGCGGCTTGTGCGCAGAGACCCGGAGCGATCGCATCCCCCACACCAGTCACTCAGGCGCCAGAACTCACCCAGACCTCTGTCCCGACTCCATCTCAAGAGCCAACATGGGTCCCTCTCCCAACTATTGCTCGGACTCCAGGGGCAACACTGGCTTCCCTCCCTACATGCGGGCTTTCCCGCGTTTTGCAATTGTTCGTTGTGCCCAATCCCGCGCTTGCATTTTCGGGACGGTGGAAGAGGAGATCATGACCTGCACTGCCTTATCGACAAACAATTTCAGTATCGCTCCATTCTATCGTTCAAAACCACGTACGGGCTGTAGACGACAGGCAGGGAGTAGACCTACGAGGGACGATGAAATTACGGGAGACTCAGATGATAATTATTCTTTTACTGCTGGCTCTTTTGCTTCCCATATCGCTGCTGCTTGTACCTGCTAGAGTGTTTACCACTCTTCGTTCCTGGAGCCAAACCCTGAATTGGGAAGCCAGCCTGCTCCTTGCCAGCGTGGTTGCCTATCTCGGCTACATCCGGATCGATGAGATCCTTGACCCCCCGCTCCCGCTTCCAGGATATCTATTCTGGGCACTGAAAATCATTGCCCTCATCAGCCCTACCTGCATCGCGGTCGCGTGGCTGCGATGGACCGGTGTGCAGTGGGCGATAGCCCTGTTGTTGTTCCCTCATGTGCCGGTCGCCGCCTTCACGATCTGGCTCATAAGCCAGGTGCCATTGATGATGGGCTAAATAATTGGGGATGATGTGAAATGAAGCCTTCTTCTCTTTCCCTCCTGACTGACAATAGAAACCTCTCGAGAGACCAGATCGGTATCCTGCTGGCACTTGTGATCGGCATTGTTGGGCTATTGATCGTGTTCCTGATCCCGGATCCCCTCGACATTCTGGCTCCCCAGATCCCCATGCTCACGCCCCGAGATTGGCAGGCGAGTTACATCGGTACAGAACTATTCTTTACCGACAACTGGCGAGCCAGTTACAATGTTGATACTCCCTGGAGTCCCTTGGTGTGGGACGAAAAACGCGGGTTCTTCCAAACTCTTTATTTAGAGGGGGATGACTTCCTTTCTTCTGTCGATCAGACCGTCGTATGGTACGCGGACCCGATTGAAAATGCGAATGTCTGGAAGAAAGAACTAGATGCGGGCACCTACAATAGCTGGCCGATCCTAGAAAGTCGCCTGAGCTCAGAACAGCCTGCGTCTTTCCTCGCTTGCGCTCCCGATCCTGGCCCGATGACCTCTCCGCCTCAATGCTGGTATCTTGCCCATTGGGAACACTGGTTCACGGCCATCTTTTTCTATCGACAATCCACTGGGGAGACTCTCACCGAGGACCTTTTGATGCAGGATATCCGTCAACTTACAGCGCGAGCAGACGAGCTCCTCATGTCTGCCCCGGATGAGCCTTGTTTTGGATTCCTTTGCACCGGAAGGAATTGAACCATGGCACAAGGCGATTTGCTTTTGCATAGCCCATAACGGCTTTGACTTTATAGTTCAAGATGAATGTTCAGCTGCCATGCAATAAATGCTAGAAAGTAGAACCAAATGTCTCGCAAACTCCTCACTTCCCTGATTCTTATGTGCATCCTTGCAGGCTGTACACCCACTGTGCCAAGACCGATTCACACCCCATCACCTATGCCTCACACAGAGACTCCAGCCCTGATTCCGTCCGTTACTTCCATCCCGGCGACCGCAACATCGAATACACAGATGATCGTGACCGCGCCGGTAGCTTCTCCTATCTCCACTAGGGGAGAGAGTTGGGTGGATTTCACCAACAGCTACTACGGATATACGATCAGCGTTCCAGCCTCAGCAAAGGTGACTAAGAATGAAGAGATCAGTAGTTACAATCTGGACGATGTTCCTGCCGACTGGAATCCGGAAGATAATTTTGCCGATTACCTGAACATGACGTACCCGCCAGGTACGTGCGTGAGCATAGAGTACGATTCTGCCTATATCCAGATCAAAGCCGCCGATTCGCTAGGCGGGAATTATGCAATAGATTGCAGCAGTTTCGGCGGCCTGGGCGTCGCCAACTGGGTCTGGACCGAGGAGAACGTACCTGTCGGCGAAACGGACTACACCGCTACGGTAGTCCGACAGTGTGATGAACAAAATCAAAATTGCGGGGATGGTACCTATGGGATTCAAATTGGGGATGGAGCAGGATTCGTGCTATTCAATGTCGGTCCCGGTAACCAGGGGGTTCTGTTTGAGATCCTACGTTCCTTTCGGCTGGCACCCAAGACAGAGCTATATTGTCCCAAGCCGACTCCTACGCGCCTGATGCAGCGAGAGTACGCGTTCGTCAGCACCGATCCGCCCCTCGTGCACAATAATGTCCGGACGGCTCCAGGGATCAACCAGGAGCTCATGGGGAAAATCGCGCCTGGCGAAGCATTCGAACTCCTGGAAGGACCGATCTGCAATAACAGCCTCCAGTGGTGGAAAGTGCGCTTGCCCAAGACAGGTCTGGTTGGTTGGACTCCCGAAGGAAACCACGAAACCTACTGGCTTAAACCCTGTGAATCCAAAGAGAGCTGCGGCATACCGTAGCATTTTCAAAGAAATGACAAGTTCAAATTGATTAGAGGTATCCCATGAGACAATATCCAATCTTCACAAGCGTCATCCTAATCTCAGCCTTCTTTCTCGCCGCCTGCAGTCCGCCCATCTCCATCTCGACGCTGTCCCCCACACCCACAGAGCCACCCCATTTATCAGTTACTCCTCTGGAACAGGAACAACCCGTAATCTCTGGGACGCCTCTGCCCCTGCTGCCATTGCCCGTTAGAGAGGAAGTAACCTTCACAATAACGGGACAAGTGGGCGGCACACTCAATGCGGTGGCTATGGATGGAAACATCGTCTATCTCGGCGTCGGGCCACGCCTGCTCACGGTGGATATCACCGACCCGGCTGCTCCTCGCGTCCTGTGGCAGAGTCAGGTTCTTTCAGGCATAGTCAGCGCGATTGCTGTACAGTCCGGACTGGCTTACGTGGGAGCGGGTCGTAACTTCTACATTTATAACATCGTCGATCCGTCCAATCCGGTACAGGTCAGCTTCCTCAACGCCTTTGACGGGTCGGAGCAGGTATCCTGGCTCGAGATTCACCTGGTCGATCATATCGCTTACACGTTGAGCTATGTTAATTATTTCTCCTCAAGGCTCTTGGTGGCCCTCGATGTCAGAGATTCGAAACAGCCGGTTGTTGTGGGAACCCGTGAACTCCCCCAGGGTTCTGCAGTCGCGGTTGGCCAGAATGCGCTCGTAGTCGCCGCGGGCGGTGGGGACTTCAATAATTCCAATGCCGGTGTGCTGCAACTGGTGGATCCGGCTAATTTGGAGCGAACTATCGGTGAGATCGCGCTGGATAACTCCAGGAGTTATCAGGTTGCAGCATCCGGTAGTATCGTGTATGTAGTGGAGAACCGGCTTACTGCAGACCCGGATATCTTATTGGTCCTGGATATCAGCAACCCGGCACGGCCGCGAGAAGTCGCCAGGCAACAAATGATGATTGAGAGGTCTATTAACGGGGTGGCTGCAACGGACGAAGCCCTTATCCTTTTAGGTCATGCCTGGCCAGAAGGGATATGTCCCCCACTCCTATACTTCCTCGACATCACTAATCCGGCCGTGCCAGGAGCACCGGTCGAGTACGATCCGCAAAGCTGCATTGGCCGCATCACACTAGCTGGAGACGCGCTGCTCGCCAGCGACGGTAAGGAAGTCCAAGTATTGGACATCAGCGATCCAGATAATCTTACACTGACGAGCAAGTTTTCTCCTCCTGCTGTCCTGAAGGATGTACAGGGGATCGCTCTAGATCAGGATCTGGCCTATATTCACTCCACCGCAGGAGGTGCCAAGGTGCAGGTTTTCGATATGACGGGAGCAAGCCCTGTGCCGTTGAGCGAGGTGTCTGATATGGGGCCATATTACGACATCGGCTTTCAGGGGCTGTCTGTGAGAGGCAACATACTATTCATGCAGATACAGGCTCTCATGATTGGATTTGATATCCGGCAAGTGACGGCACCCCGCCTGATCACGAATGAGCTTTACAGTTGGGATAATTGGACGCCTCCTGCGCAGGCAGGAAATATCCTATACAAAACGGCGACCAACGGTGTGGAAATTATGGATGTAAGCGATGTGGACAGTCCGGTTGTGGTAAAGACAATTCCCCTAGACGGCCGTATTGTCACCGCCTTATCCGCGTCAGAGGGGCGCCTGCTTGTATTTAGCCAGAATGCAGAAAACTCCGAAGAACGCCAATTACATATTTTCGAAGTCGGGGATCCAATCAATCCGATCAAAGTCGGGCAATTCCGCGCGGAATTCGAGATCGTGTCTTTTACTGTGGCCGGGGATATAGTCTATGCCGCAGCCCGCGAGGGGGAGCAGTATCTCCTCTATCTTCTAGATATCGCAGACCCGGCGCGTCCCGCCGAGGCAGGACGATTTGCACTGCCGAAAGCCGCCGGCGGATTGATCACGAGTGGTGATTTGCTCTACATGATGATGACCGATATGTCTAGCAATGAAATCTGGGCTCTGAATATCGGTGACAGGTCCCATCCCTATCTTGCCGGGCATCACCCACTGACATATCTGGCCGGTTGGCATTACCCGCTTTCCGCTGGCGACTTCGCAATTGATGGAGATCAGATTTATCTAGCCGCTGGCAATGCTGGCTTGTACATCCTACTGGTGGAGAAGTGATGATTTAGGTATGGCTGCGATGAATCCGTCCCCATCTGTACAGTCAGCCCCATTCACTAAATCGGCTTTTTTGAGGCAAAAAAGCATCCGATTAGCTGGAGTGATTCTGGCTCTGCTCCTATTGACAGCTCTTGCCCTGCAATTTTTTCTGCACCTGGGCTGGAAAGGATACAAGGGCCTGGATGGGATCGTTGGCATCGCTGCGGATGATGGCAGAGTCTGGGTTACGGGCTACCAGGGACCTGTCGGGGCCCTCATGCTCTATCAGGAGAATGAGAGTCCAGTCGAGATCCCTCTGCCGGAGCAGCTAACACGGCTTTCCGCCGGCGCGCTGATGGTCGACGCGCAGGACCGGATATGGGTCGGAACCGACCACGGCTATGTAGGCATGCGGGACGTGAACGGCCAATGGAAAGTCTATTCGTCCAGCCTAAATTACTCTGTCTGGGAGCTGGTCATGGACGGACAGGGGCGGGTCTGGGCAAGGAGCCATCAGGGACCGGGCCAGATTGATCCAGGTGCTGGTGACAGGAGTTTTACGTTCACGAACTCCGGCCTGCCGGACAGCGATGCAGTTGCCATGGCGACCGATCAAAAAGGACAATTGTGGGTGCTGACCCAGAAGCGCGAAATCAGGGTGCTCGAGCCTGACGGTATTTGGAGGATGTACACAACCGTTCCTGATACCGCCATTATCTCGATCTTCGGCTCACATCTGGCGATCGACGGGCAGGGTGGGATCTGGCTGGTAAACAATGCTGGCGTGGCTGTGCTTGATCCTGGCGGTGGATGGACCGCGTATCCACTGGGCGAGCCCGGGAAGCCGCTCAGCATCACGGCCATCCTCGCCGACGCCAACGGCACGGTATGGGTGGGATCGGAAAACCAGGGTTTATTTGTGTTCGATCCCGGTACAGGCTGGACGAATTACACGAGCCGGAATTCCGGCCTGTCGAGCGA
>DATHTL010000205.1:0-19456 GCA_035463255.1 Anaerolineales bacterium
CATCAGCCTGATTGCCGACGTGATGGACCAGGTTGGCAATCAGGCTGCCGATTTCTTCATCAGCCGCGGAGTTGGTCGCGACCGAGGCAATCTCTTCCCTGGTGTCGATCTTGACGGACATCTTGCGCAGTTCTTCCACAACCGTTTCCGTGGCCTGAGTAATTCCGTACTTGAGCAGCATCGGGTTGTAACCGGCCTCAAGAGCCTTGAGGCCCTCGTTTACGATTGCATGAGCCAGCACGGTGGAGGTGGTGGTGCCATCACCGGCGATATCGTTGGTCTTCTGGGCAGCTTCCTTGAGCAGCTGAGCGCCCATATTCTCAAACGGATCTTCGAGTTCGATTTCCTTCGCCACGGAGACACCATCGTGGGTAATGGTCGGGGAACCGAACTTGCGGTCCACAGCCACATTGCGGCCCTTGGGGCCAAGGGTTGCGCTCACCGCGTTCGCGACGGTGTTCATACCGTTCTTGAGCTTGCGGCGGGCGTCTTCTGAAAAGACAAGTTGTTTAGCAGCCATTTTTCAAATCCTCCAAAATTAGCCTTCAAGTACGGCCAGAATGTCGCTTTCGCGCAGGATGAGCAGCTTCTTCCCATCCATTTTCACTTCGGTGCCGGAATATTTCGCATACAACACCTTATCCCCAACCTGGACTTCCATGGGGATGCGTTCACCATCTTCGTCGCGTTCACCGGGTCCCGCCGCCAGGATCTTACCTTCCTGGGGTTTCTCTTTAGCGGTCTCGGGAAGGATGATCCCTCCAGCAGTCATTTCCTCCTGCTCGATCGGTTCCACGATCACACGTCCGCCAAGGGGCTTTAGCTTCAGTTTGCTTGCCATCTTAAGGCCTCCTAATTGGAATTTTTTTGGAATAATCACGAAATTAGCACTCGAGCGTTCAGAGTGCTAATCGTATGATACCGAAACCAGAGTACTACGTCAAGAGGATGGGTAAAATTCTTATAAAGCTCTGATGTAAGAAATTGCGAAACCTTGCTAAGGTTTGCATCTCCCCTTTTTGCCTTCCGAAAGATAACCTTCGCAAGGTTAGATAATTAGGGTGTTGGCGTCTCCTCAGACATCTCTTCGCTTACTTCTGTCCCCACCTGTGTTGGCACAGAGAGATCCGGCAGCGGCGTGCCCGAGGTCAACGAGGCGCAGATCTCCTCCGCAGCAGCGATAATGCTGATGATCGTTTCCCTGCCATCGGCATACGCATCGGGATTTCTATCGAGTTCCGCGCTCACTTCTCCCATGGTCTCCAGTGCCTGAGGGCATTTATTATCGGCGCGACGGCTCAGCGCTGCCATCACCGATCCATACGTATAGTAATAGACGATAGTGCTGGGAGAGATCGGCATTCCGATCACTTCCTCAGGATTTTCGCCCAGATCCGGGAAGCAGCGCTCCAGCCCGCGCCCCTGGCAGGACTCATCACCCGAGCAGCCGTAGATGGCACACTTCAACGAGAAGATCGAGCCCTCATAATTACGTGAACGGAAGTAGATCACGCCCAATTGTCCATAAATATCCGGGTTGGTCGGTTCAAACTCCAATGCCTTTTTGGCATTCAAGGCAGCCGCGAAAAAGTCACCCAGCTGGGAATAGGTGCGTGCGATGGAGAGATACGGCCCCGGATCTTCCACGCCGATCTGTCCATTGATCGTTGCCGCCTTATCGAACCACTCCAGGGATTGTTCATAGATCGGGCGCGCCGCTTCCTCACCCTGTGTGCTTGCTACGCCAAACGCAAGACGACGATAGTTCGCGCCAATGCGCAGGTACAGGAATGTAAAGTTCGGCTCAAGGGTAATGGCCTTCTCGTATTCGGAGATCGCCAGGTTGTAATCACCCAGTGTCTCCATAAGAGCCCCATTAACGCGATACACGTCCATCCACTGGGTGGACTCAGGCAATTCGAACACCTGCTGCATGATCAATTCGGCCTGTGACCACTTCTGCTGATCGATCAGGATCTCGGCGTAGTATGCCAGAGCTAATGGATTGGTATTGTCCAATCGCTGGGCAATCAGGGCCTCCTGGTCGGCCTGGGCTAAAAAGTCCTGCACTTCTTCAGTAGTATAAAAGTCACTGTTCGCGTTCCAGTCCAGGGTAAAGGCGCGGATGGCGCGCGCCGTGCTGTTTTCCGGAGCAAGCTCAACAGCTTTGGTAGCCGATTCGAGCGCCTCCGACAAGCGCGCCTTTTTCAGCTCATTGGTGATCAGGAACGCCGAGGAGTACGTCTGGATGCGGGCCAGCTTCGCCCAGGTCTCGGCATCGTTGGGATTCATCTCCAGAGCTTCCTGGTACGCCAGGATGGCGGCATTCAAATTGCCGGCGGTAAAGTTGGTATCGCCTTCCATTAAATAAGAAGCAGGTGCACGTGTGGGAGTCGGGGTAGCCTCGAACAAGGGCTTGATCTCACCCCGGTCCATTTGCTGCAGCATCCACACCCCACCAAGCAGCATCACCACCCACAGGAACATGCGATAGATATTTGACTGGGGTCTACGATTAAAAAGAGGGCGACGGTTATTAACGTTCATGGGGTTGCTGTTGGGGTAACATCAGGAGTTTCGGTTTTCACCACCGTGGTCGGCTCCACAGCCTCTTCGGTTGCTATGGGTTCCTCGGTGGGATTCTCGAGATTCTCCTGGCAAATCTCGATCGCCCGATTCACCGCATCATTGACCACTTCCATGGAAAATTCATCGAGGCGGACCCGGGACTGGATCTCCTGCCCGAGCTGCAGAGACTGGCCGCACTGGTTCGTTCGGGCCAACGCCAGGCCGTAGGTGAAATAATATTCTGCAACGCGTACATCATTTGACAACGTCAGAGGCTTAATCGGAAAGCCTTCCTCCGATAGACCACCATTGATTGCGAGTCCCAGTTCCTTCGCCGCTTCCTCATAGAAAAAATTGCGATACAGCATAACACCATAATTTGCATGCAGGCTTGGATCGGTGGGACGGTTTTTCATGGCTTCTTCCGCGTACTGCAGCGCCTTCGCAAATTCACCCATGGTGGCATAGGTGCGCGAGATCAGCAGATCCGGTTCCGGGTCGGGAGGGTTCAATGTATTTGCCAGAGTAAATTCTGTAACCGCTTCCTCAAATACACCAACGCTTCGCAAAGCTTGACCCAGCTCCATGTGCAGAACGGGAATATAGGGGTTGAGCTCGATCGCGTCGCGATATTGCTGAATGGCCAGCTCGAAATTGTTCCCTTCATTGCCCAGGGTGGCCAGCAGATAGCCGCGGGCGCGCCGGGCTTCCAGAAGATTTGGATCCAATGTGAGAGCGATCTTGGAATGTTCTGCCGCGTTGTCGAAATTATCGAACAGGCCGGAATCGACCAGAATCTCAGTATAGTAGGCATGCGCCAGCGCGTTGCGATCATCAATCTCAACGGCTTTCTGAATCGCTTCCATGGCTGTGGAGTTCTGCCCCTGAAAATCGAGCGCCCAGGCTCGTACGGCATGGGCAGTGGAGTTCTCCGGGTTCAGCAAAAGCGCGTTCTCGGCGTTGGCCTGCGCTTCCTCATATTGTCCCGCCCAGACTTGTATACGGGCAAGGGCGATATACAAAGATGGGTCCTGGGGGGAAGCATTGATCGCTGCTTCGTAGGACTCGATAGATTGAAGCAGTTTTCCATTCTTGAAAAGCTCGGCTGCTTCCGACGCATACGACTCGGGAGAACGCGTTGCGGTGGGAGTCGGGTCGAACGGGTTCGGCTGCGAAGGCAGATACACTTGATTAACATAATAACCAAAGAGGACTACCAGCCCGAGAACTGTCCAACTGAACAAATTTGGGCGTTTTCGACGTCTAGTCATGCTCCAGCGGCTGCTACGTGGTAGATACATAGTTTTATATTATCATCGCCATTATGGGGGTGCAAGCCGGTTCTTAGTTATCTCTTATCTTAGGCTACAGGGTGCCGCAAAATTTACTCTTTTGACCATTAAATTTCAGTCTAGGAATCTACATAAAAAGTTTCCTTGCGCATGGCACATGCGTGAAACAAGCGGTAAAATCCCTCCATGCAGTTCGAGGTATTTACCCTCCTGCCCGAAGTATTTCCATCTTATCTTGAATCCAGCATTCTTTGGCGCGCCCGGCAGCGGGGACTCATCGATGTGCGCATCCATAATATTCGTGACTATACGCACGACAGGCATCACACCACCGACGACACGCCCTACGGCGGTGGGGGCGGGATGGTTATGAAGCCCGAGCCGGTCTTCGAAGCGGTGGAAACCGTTTTAGGTCTCGAGCACGCGCAGCCGCCTCCTATTCCCGTTATCTTATTAACTCCGCAGGGACGTGTCTTCACCCAGCGCGTGGCAGAGGAACTGTCGCGCCATGAACGAATTGCCCTGCTCTGCGGCCGCTACGAGGGCGTGGACGAGCGCATTCGCGAGCACCTGGTCACCGACGAGATCTCTGTAGGCGATTATGTGCTCACCGGCGGTGAGCTCCCCGCGCTGATCATGATCGATGCCATCTCACGCCTGATCCCCGGCGTGCTAGGAGATCCCACCGGCGCAGAAGATGACTCCCATTCCATGGGCTTACTGGAATATCCCCACTACACTCGTCCGCCTGATTTCCGCGGCTGGAAGGTGCCGGAAGTATTACTTTCCGGTGACCACGCGAAGATCGAAAAGTGGCGCAGAGAGCAGGCGCTGAGGCGCACCTTCAATAAACGCCCTGATATGCTTGAAAAAGCAGAACTTACTAAAGAAGACCGAATTTTTGTCGAAGGTTTAAAGTCAAAGCTCAAAGAAGAAACAGATAACGTGTGACTTTCAAACTGCAACCTTTGACATTCACAAGGAGGCAATATGAAATTCAGCTACGGCAAGATCTTTTTGCTTGGGTTCGGTTTCTTTGGGGTCAGCGTGATCTGGGGCGTGTACAATGCCTTTGTCCCGATCTTCCTTGCCAATAAATTTGGACTCGAAGCGGCCTTCATCGGCTTCTTTATGACGCTTGATAACATCGCGGCGCTCTTTATTCAACCCCCGGTTGGCGCGTGGTCAGACCGGCTGCGCACGCCAATTGGCAGGCGGCTTCCATTTATTCTCATCGGCGCGCCGATCACCGCGCTGGCATTTGGGCTCATCCCTTTCGCGGCGGTGCTGCCGTTGTTCGTGGCGTGCACAAGCACGCTCCTCTTGAGTGCAGCGTTGTGGCGTACACCCGTGGTGGCGCTCATGCCCGATGTGACGCCCTCTGAGAAACGCTCACAGGCCAATGGCATCGTCAATTTCATGGGCGGCATCGGGACGATTATTGCATTGCAAACAGGTGGGATGCTCTACAAGCTCAGCCCGTCGTTTCCGTTTTGGCTCGGATCTGCCCTGGTTATCATTGCGGCTTTGATCGTATTTCTCTTTATCAAAGAGCCTAAAGATTATGAAGAGAGTAGCGAAAGACAACCGGGCATGTTCGCAAGCCTGCGTGAAGTTTTGAATGATGAGGATAAAAGCGGCACGCGGCTTCTGTTTGCAATCTTCTTCTGGTTCATTGGCTATTCAGCCGTAGACACATTTTTCACGCTGTATGCGCAGGAGCATCTCGGCATCAATCCAGGTGATGGCGCGACATTGCTCTCTGTCTTCCCGTTGTTCTTTGTGTTATTTGCCATCCCTTCCGGCTTTATTGCCGCGCGCATCGGCCGGCGCGTGGCGATTTCCATCGGTTTGATCGTCGTTTCCATCATCCTCATGTTGTTGTATATTTTGCCGGCAGGCACGCTGCTGGCTCCCCTCTCGCCCTTGCCGCTGGTGGGCATCCCAGTGACCGAGGGCGGCCCCCGCATGTTGACGATCGCCGGTGTGATGCTGATCTTCGGCGGGATCGGCTGGGCATTTGTCAACATCAACTCGCTGCCAATGGTTGTTGAGCTCACCACCGCAGCGCGTCTTGGAACGTTCACCGGTTTGTATTATCTGTTCTCAACGCTGTCTGCCATTGTGGGGCCCAACATCAACGGCTGGGCCATCCAGCTGACGAACAACAATTACAACGTGATCATGCTGATCGCGCCCTTCTTTATGCTGGCAGCGTTGGTACTCATGCTGGGTGTCCGCCGCGGGGAGGCAACGGTCGATAGCGGAATCGGTGACCGGCTGAGGATGGAACATTCCTCCTAGCTTGTTCATTAGTGGAAGGAAATGTATACTCGCGTAAAGATATGAAGACTCGTATTCTGTTTGCAGCATCTTTAATCCTTATGCTGGTGATGCCTGCCTGCGCCCCGGCAACCGCCGATTGCCGGCTCGAGGAATTATTCTGCGTGGGGCTCGTAACCGATGTGGGCAAGATCAATGACCGTTCCTTCAGCCAGTCCTGCTGGGAAGGTTTGCAACGGGCGGAGGAGGAATTGGGCGCCCGCATCGAATACATCGAGACGGCTAGCACGAGAGATTTCAGCGCCAACATTGCCACCTTTGCAGATGAGGGATTCGATGTTGTGGTGACCTGCGGCTTCAGGCTTGCAGATGCCACGATCGAGGCTGCAGAAGATTATCCTGACACAGACTTCATCGGCGTGGATCAATTTCAGGAGGAAGCGATCGAGGGCCTTGCGGGGCTGAATTTCCCGGAAGACCAGGCGGGGTTTCTGGTGGGCGCTCTGGCTGCAATGATGAGCAGAAGTCATATTGTTGGCGCGGTGTGCGGCACCGATGCCGTTCCGCCGGTCTGGCGGCTGGGCGAGGGCTATAAAGCCGGCGCAGCCTATGCAGATGAGCTCATGGGCACAGTCACCGAGGTCTTCGTTGTATATAACAGTGACTTTAATGAGTCATTTAACGACCCTGAGTGGGGTGCAGAGACCGCTACAGCCATGATCGCTCAGGGCGCCGATGTTGTATTCGGCTGCGGAGGCCTGACCGGCAACAGCGGGATCATTACGGCTGCCCAGGCCGATGCCTATGTCATCGGCGTGGATACCGACCAGTACTTCACCCTGCCCGAAGCGGCGCTGCGTATGCTCTCAAGCGCGCTGAAGCTCATCACGCCGGGCGTCTTCGAATTGATCAAACTCTCGAGGGAGGGGAATTTCCCGAGCGGCAACTACTTTGGCGATGCAGGCTATGCTCCCTTCCACGATCTGGCGAACGAAGTGCCTGCCGAGGTAAAGACCGAAATGGAAAAGATCAATGCCGGTCTGCTGGACGGCTCGATCCAAACCAACGTCCCTGCAGTAAAGCCCTGAGTGTAGCAGTACATCGATCATGATCAAGGGGAATCCCCCTGGCCTGTTTACCTCTTCGTGACCTTTTGTTGATATAATCAAGAAGCTTCATTCCAACCAGAAGTAATAAAACGTGTTCTCCGCGGCCCAACAAGAATCACCATCGAATTGTATGCTTCAATCCACGCAGAATAGCAAGCTCCTGGATTTTGCAGAAATGCTGTCTGCACATCGCAGCCGGCGGTATACCATCACAGAGGAGGTGCCCGACAAAGTTTTACTACCCTATTATCCCCACGAAACTCAAATTTCAATTTTTCAACGAGGAGAAGAAACAAATGAAAAAGTTGTATGCTGTACTGGTTGCGTTGATCGTCGCTTCGCTGGTTCTGGCGGCCTGCGGCGCTCCCCAAACCGAAGCGCCTGCTACCGAGGCTCCCACCGAAGTCATGACGGAAGCGCCGACCGAAGTGATGACAGAAGCGCCGACCGAGGCTGCCACTGAAGCTGCCACGGAAGCCGCAACCGAAGCCGCTGCCGCCGTTACCGTCGGTCAGGTGACTGACCTGGGTGGTATCGATGACAAGTCCTTCAATGCGACAGCCTATGCGGGTATTGAACGGGCGATGGAAGAACTCGGCGCCGAAGGCAAGTATCTGGAATCGCAGCAACAGGCTGATTACGCCCGAAATATTCAGCAGTACATCGATGAAGGCACCGACCTGATCGTTACTGTTGGCTTCCTGCTGGGTGTTGATACCGCTGTGGCCGCAAAGGCCAATCCCGAGCAGAAGTTTGCCATCGTCGACTATGCCTATCCTGACTGCTTCGAAGGCGCAGTGGAAGGCGAGACCTGTGGTTCCTCCACAGAGCTCCCCAACGTTCTGGGTCTGACGTTCGACACGGACGAAGCCGCGTTCCTGGCCGGTTACGCTGCTGCTGCCACCACCGAGACTGGTGTAGTGGGTACGTTCGGCGGCATCAACATCCCGACCGTGAGCATCTTCATGAAGGGCTTCGAAGCCGGTGTGAATTACCACAACGAACAGAAGGGCACCGACGTCCAGGTGCTCGGCTGGAGCACAGCCGACAATGACGGTCTGTTCACCGGTAACTTTGAGTCGACCGATGACGGCCGTTCGTTCGCCGAATCCCTGGTTCAGGAAGGCGCCGATATTGTTATGCCTGTGGCTGGACCTGTTGGACTTGGCTCTGCCGCCTACTGCCAGGAATCTGGCTCTTGCAAGATCGTCGGCGTAGATACCGATTGGACCGTTTCAGCAAGTGAATACACCGATGTCATTCTCACCAGCGTCCTGAAGAATATGGACGTTGCGGTATTCGATGCGGTTCAGGCCGTTGCGGATGGCACGTTCGCAGGTGGTGCGTACTTAGGTACCCTCGAGAACGACGGTGTGGGTATTGCCGACGTGGCTGGCGCCTCCGATGAGCTCAACGCAGAGCTCGAACAGCTCAGAGAAGATATCATCTCTGGAACAGTAACCGTAGGCGAGTAATTCACCTGCCCATGTAAGAATTAAAAAGGGTCGGGGGAACATTCCCCGGCCCTTTTTCTAAATATCTTTCGAGCATCATCCGTTAATTTGCGCTAATTTTCTTGTCATAAGTTTGTGGAAACACCTGCACTTGCGCCAGGTGCAAGTGTTAGCGGGTGATTTTTCAACAATTGTACGTGGAGGATCTTGCATGACAAACGTTCTGGAATTACATGGCATTACCAAACGATTCCCTGGCGTGCTGGCAAACGACAAAGTAGATATTACATTACGCGAAGGCAAGATCCTTGCTTTGCTGGGGGAAAACGGTGCAGGCAAAACCACCCTGATGAATATTCTATACGGATTATACAAGCCGGATGAAGGCAAAATTATCGTACGCGGACAGGAAGTGGACATCCACAGTCCCAACGACGCGATCGACCGCGGCATCGGCATGGTACACCAGCATTTTATGCTTGTCCCTGTGATGACAGTCACCGAAAACGTGATGCTCGGAGTGGAGCCCACAAAGAACGGCGTTTTCCTGGACCAGGAGAAAGTGGCCAAACGCATCCGTGAAATATCCGACCAGTACGGGCTCGAAGTGGACCCCTATGCTTATATCAAGGACCTGCCAGTGGGAATTCAACAGCGTGTGGAGATCATCAAGGTGCTGTATCGGGAAGCCGATATCCTCATCCTCGATGAGCCCACAGCTGTGCTGACTCCGCAAGAAGTAGAGGGACTGTTCAAGATCCTGCAAACGTTGATCGATAAAGGCAAATCTATTATTTTCATCACACACAAATTAAAAGAAGTCATGAACGTGGCAGACGATATTACTGTTTTGCGACTGGGCCGGATAGTGGGGTCTATTGACCCGAAGGAAGCGACTCCCCAGATCCTCGCCTCCATGATGGTCGGACGGGATGTAAATCTGGTTGTGACGAAAAAACCCGCCAATCCCCAGGAAGCCGTTCTCGAAGTCAAGGACATTTACGTGCGCGACGAGCGAAAGAACCTGACCGTCAATGGTGTTTCCTTTGATGTTTGCAAGGGAGAGGTCCTGGGGATCGCCGGCGTGCAGGGCAACGGGCAGACGGAGCTCGTCTATGCGCTCACCGGCCTGCTGCCCGTACAGAGCGGCGAGATCTACGTAACAGGGGAGGCGATCCACAAGGCAAGCCCGCGTAAAATATTAGAACGCGGCGTCGCCCACATCCCTGAAGACCGCCAGCGGCATGGGTTGATCCTTTCCTTCCCGATTCATGACAATCTGATGCTCTGTACGTACTATGAGCCCCCGTTTGCGAAGGGAGTTTCCCTGCAGGAAAAGACCATCTTTGAAAACGCGAAAGACCTGGTCAAACAATATGACGTGCGTACCCCCAGCATCTATGTAAATGTCTCTGCCTTATCCGGTGGCAACCAGCAAAAGGTGATCGTGGCGCGCGAGTTCTCGCGGCCCATCCAGCTGCTGATCGCCTCACAGCCAACACGAGGACTGGATGTGGGATCGATCGAATACATCCATACTCAGATCATCAAGAAGCG
Source organism: Anaerolineales bacterium (assembly GCA_035463255.1). GTDB lineage: Bacteria > Chloroflexota > Anaerolineae > Anaerolineales > Villigracilaceae > Defluviilinea. The sequence goes on from DATHTL010000205.1 coordinate 10,264, forward strand.
GGATGAGGGCACAGCCGTGCTGCTTGTATCCTCGGAACTGGATGAAATCCTCGCTCTTTCCGATCGAATTGCCGTGATGTACAAAGGACAGATCATGGATATTCTGGATGCGAAGAAGGCAAACAAGGAGAACCTCGGTTTGCTGATGGCCGGCGTACATCCATCTGAATCAACACAAAAGGAGGAGAGGCTTCCATGACCCAAGCGGCCGCACCCAAAACAACCAAACCAAAAGGCATTGGCGGAGGAAGACTGGGGCAAGCCATGCTTGTGCCGGCTCTTGCCGTGCTCAGCGGACTGATCATCGGAGCCATTGCGATCTGGGCAAGCGGTGAGAGCGTGCTGGCGGCCTACGGAGCCTTATTCAGAGGCTCCTTTGGAAGCTTTCCAGCATTATTCGAGGCAATTCGCGTTTACTTTTCCACCGGTGAAAGCCAGACATTGGTCCGAGCGATCTATCCCTTTACCGAAAGTCTGGTGACCGCCACACCTTACATCTTTGCCGGGCTCTCTGTGGCACTGGGCTTCCGCTGCGGGTTGTTCAACATTGGCGCCGAGGGACAATTCTTCATCGGGGCATTATGTTCCGCATTTGTCGGCTACAGCATCAGAGGTCTGCCCGCTTTCATCCACCTTCCGCTTGCCCTGCTGGCAGGAGCAGCCGGAGGCGCGGTATGGGGCATGATCCCTGGCTATCTCAAAGCCAGGTTTGGCGCGCACGAGGTGGTCAACACCATCATGATGAACTGGATAGCCTTCCGCTTGAGCGACTGGCTTCTGAACGGTCCGATGAAGGCCTCCGGCTTCCGGCCGGTTACGCCAAATATTCAGCACACGGCTGAACTGCCCCGGTTCTTTGCCGAACCGCTGCGGTTCAACTGGGGATTCGTGCTCGCTCTGGTGATGGCCTATCTGGTGTACTGGTTCCTCTTCAAGACGACCCTGGGGTTCGAGATCCGCTCGGTGGGAGCCAACCCGGATGCAGCCCGTTACGCTGGCATGAACATCGTCAGAAATTTTGTGTTCGTCATGGCCTTGGCCGGCGGGCTGGCCGGACTTGCAGGAACTGCGCAAGTCCTGGGCGTCGACCACTGGGTAGGACAGGGCTTTTCAGCCGGTTATGGTTTCGACGCGATCGCGCTCGCGCTCGTGGGCAAAAGCCATCCTTTCGGTGTGGTGCTGGCAGCGCTGCTGTTTGGTTTCCTGCGCAGTGGGGCCACTTCAATGCAGTCCGTAGCAGGCATTCCCATCGACATTATCTCCATTATCCAGGGCCTGGTGATTATCTTTATCGCCGCACCAGGTATCATCCGCTGGATCTACCGCATTCCTACGATCAAGACGGAAGAAACGGTTCTCACTCGCGGTTGGGGAAGCTAAAAGAGGCATCATGACAACAGCTACTACAACACCACCCGTTGGCCACGTCGTTCCGATCAGCACCAGGAAATCTCAGGTCATTTATGGATCACTCCTCATTGCCGTTGGCTTGCTTATCTACCTGTTGTTCGGCTTGAACACGGAGGCAGGCGTCTCGACGACCTTCGGAATGAACCTGGCCGGGTCGGAAGCAGTGACCATTCCAAATCTTATTGTCCCTTCCCTGGCTACGGTTAACTTCATGGCAGCGGTTGCTGTTTTTATTGGGGCCTTTCACATCGCGCGAGGGATACGCTCGGCGGGGATCGTGATCGGTGTTATTGCGCTCACATTTATTATTGCCTTTCTCACCTGGGCCGCGCAGGATAAGTCCTTCAACCTCACGGGGATGATCAGCAGTTCCTTCGTGCGCGCCACGCCGATCGCGCTGGCCGCGTTATGCGGCGTGATCAGCGAGCGCTCTGCGGTCATCAATATAGGCATCGAAGGCATCATGCTGATGAGCGCCCAGGCAGCCGTGGTCTCGGCGACCGTGACCGATAACCTGTATATTGGATTGATCGTAGCCATTCTGGTAGGTGGATTGATTGCCGCCTTCCACGCATTTCTTGTCATCCGTTTCAAGGTGGATCAAATCGTGAGCGGCGTGGCGATTAATATTGTTGGTGCTGGCGTCACTTCCTTTATCAGCTCACGCTTCCTCGAAAAGGCAACCGATGCCCTAAACAACTCGGGCACCTTTCCTATCATCAAGATCCCTCTGCTCTCCAAAATTCCGGTTCTGGGGCCCACCCTGTTTGAGAATAACATTATCGTATACCTGATGGTGATCCTGGTTGTGGTCCTTCAAATCATGTTGTTCAGGACGCCCTGGGGTCTGCGGACGCGCGCTGTTGGAGAGCACCCCAAAGCTGCCGATACACTCGGAGTGAATGTTTACTTCGTTAGGTATGTCAATGTCATCATCGGTGGGATGATCGCCGGGGTGGGCGGCGCCTACTTCACGATTGGCTCTGTAGGACGTTTCGATGAGATCATGACGGCGGGCAAAGGCTTTATCGGACTCGCAGCTATGATCTTCGGAAAATGGAATCCCGTGGGCGCCTTCGCGTCCTCCCTGATCTTCGGGTTTGCAGACTCACTCCAGGTAAAGTTGCAGATCCTGCGCGTGCCGATCCCGTCTGAGTTCCTGCTCATGGCTCCTTACATCGTGACGATGATCATCCTCACAGGTGTGGTCGGGCGCGCCATTCCACCCGCCGCGGATGGGCAACCATACGAAAAGTAAATCACGCAAACACTGGCTTTGCCTTTCGCCCTCTCCAAAAGGAGAGGGCTTTTCTTTGAAGGAACAAAGGGGAAGAGAAGGCCGTCTGTATTCGTGTAAAATTGTTCTGCTCAACGAGGAGAATTACATGCTCAAGGTTGCCCGTTTCATTTCCGTCCTTACTCTATTTTCTTTAATCGTTTCCGCCTGCAACCTGCCATCCAACGCGCCCACCCCCACGCAGGAATCGAATGTTGTCCTGACCGCCGCGGCGCTGACGGTGCAGGCCCAATTGACACAGTCCGTGCCGTTCAGCACGCCGACCCTGCCGGTGCCGGCTGCGACAAACACACCCCTGGGTATTTCCACACTGCCGTCCACAGCCACTCGCCCGCCTGCCGCTTCGGCCACGCCGATGTGTGACCTGGCGCAATTCGTCAAAGATGTGAATATTCCCGATGGCTCGCAGATCGCGCCGGGGGCTTCCTTTACCAAAACGTGGCGGCTGCGAAATGCCGGCGTATGCACCTGGAACGGTTATTCACTGGTATTCGATAGCGGCGATCAGATGGGCGGCACAGCTCAGAGCATCGGCTCGGTTGGACCCGGGCAGGAAGCGGACGTGTCGGTCAACTTCACCGCCCCCGCCACGCCGGGCAACTATCGCAGCTACTGGCGCATCCGTAATGCGTCTGGAGTGTTGCTGCCTGTCCTGGGCGGCACACAGGGCAGATCCTTCTTTGTCGATATTAAGGTTGTGGCATCCAGCTCCGGCTTCGACCTGCACACGCGCGCCACCGATGCCAATTGGCGGAGCGGGGCAGCCACCCTCACCTTCGGCGGCCCCGACACAGACGCCAACGGCTTTGCGATGTATCGCAACAGCCAGAGACTGGAGGATGGCACATCCCCTGCCAAGGTTCTGGAGACCCATCCACAATGGATAACAGATGGTGTCATCACAGGGACCTATCCTGCGTATACCGTGGTATCGGGGGAGCGCTTCACGGCGAAGATCGGTTTCCTGGCTCTCAGCGACGGCACCTGCGGGACGGGAAACGCCAAATTCCAGTTGAATTACATCGAAGCAGGCGTGATCAAGTCCCTGGGTGAGTGGAGTGATAGCTGCGATGGTACGCTCAAGGATATCAATGTAGACTTAAGCAGTCTTGCCGGAAAAACCGTGCAGTTCGTGCTGGCTGTGCTGGCAAACGGCTCGGCCGGGCAGGACTGGGCTGTTTGGGTCAGTCCACAGGTGCGGTTACCCTGATAAAATGGCTAGCGCCCGACGCATGTCGGGCGCTCTTCATACAAAGGTATAATAATTGGCCGCACAAGCGCCATGGAAAGGAAGTGTTAATGTCTGAAGTCCGCATCCATAAAATTTTTGCCGTGATAGTCGCCCTGATACTGCTCATGTCAGCCTGTGTCCCTTCACAGCCGCCAGAATCCAGCATTTCAACGGCAGTTGCACAGACGGTAGAAGCTCAAGATACATTGGAAGCCCTGTCGACTGCCACCCTGCCCGTTGTCACCGATACCCCATCGGTTCTGCCCTCGGCTGCGGTCACTGCGACCATGACACCTATCACCGGCGCCGTTCAAGGATCCTGCGAAGTCGGCGCGTCTCTGGTCAGTGAGACCTACCCCGATGGAACGATTGTCAACCCTGGCGAAACATTCACGAAAATCTGGAATGTCCAAAATACAGGCACCTGCTACTGGGACGCAAGCTGGCAGCTGGTGTTTTATAACGGCGATCTGATGGATGGCATCGCCACCTATAGCTTTCCGCAACCCACAGAACCCGGCCAGGTGGTCGAAGTCCCGATCATATTACGGGCCCCTGCTGAAACCGGAACCTATACCGGCGAATGGATGCTCAAAACCCCCTGGGGGACCACGTTCGGTGTTGGTAGCTACAGCGTACCTCTATCGGTATCCATCGTATCCGGCAGCACGACTCCGGCCAACAGAAAGACAGAGTCTGTCTTCGATGTCACATCCGTGACGTACAGCGTGGACCGTCGCTGCGCCCCGGCCAATACCTTCTACACGATCACAGCCAATGTCACCACAAACGGGCCGCTGAAAGTCAACTTCAGCACGTTCCAAAGTGATGGACATCGAGAAAACAACTATCGTCTGGAATTCACTGAAGCCACGACAAAATCCTTTTCGTGGGAGTGGTCTCAGCACAAAGACTCCTCTCCCAATCCGCGTTGGGCGCAGGTGATCATGATGTCTCCCGACTATCGGGAATTCGATAAGGTGGTGCTTCCCAGCCTGTGTGAATTCGATTAGTAAACAAAAAGAGCCTGTGAAATCACAGGCTCTTTTTGTTTGGGAACCCAAAAACCGGTTAAAGCGTCTTATTGCATGGTTTACGATAATTTGGAGGCACACATGCATAGCATGCTTACGAAGAAAATTCTTATACTTACTGTTGCGCTGATAACGATCCTGGCTTGCAGCGGGCCGTTTGTCGCTGCGACTCCGCAGCCTGCTGCAACCCTTAACGCGCTTTATACTGCCGCGGCACAAACCCTGGAGGGCATGTCCACGCAGGCAGTTGCTACACAATTCTCGCCGACACCTACCTTATCGCTTTCCACCGGGCCCACGGCGACCTCAATGGTTTTCGAGACCTATACCCCGGTCCCGCCGCTGTCTCCCGTTCCGGTCAGCCGCTGTGATGCCGCTGCGTTCGTCAATGACGTCACATACCCGGACGGTTCGAATGTCACCCTCGGAAGCACGTTCACCAAAATTTGGAGACTAAAAAATGTAGGTACCTGCTCATGGACAACATCCTATGCTTTCGTCTATGTGAGCGGAGAGCGATTCGCGGCGCCCACAGCTGTTTCCCTGCCGACCAACGTAGCCCCTGGCCAGACTGTTGATGTTTCCGTCAATCTAACCGCGCCCACTGCCGGCGGACGCTACCGCGGTTTTTGGGAACTCCGCAATGCATCCAACGTGCTCTTCGGTATCGGTGCAAACGCCGACAACCCGGTCTGGGTGGATGTTAATGTAACAGGTTATGTGGTCACAGGCTACGATTTCATTGCGAACTACTGCCAGGCGGGCTGGCAAAATGACTCACAGGATCTACCCTGCCCAGGAACGCAAGGAGATGACAACGGCTTTGTGGTGGTGCTGAACTCGCCCCAGATGGAAGATGGCAAGACCCAGGGGAATGGTCTGCTCACCTATCCTGAAAGAGGCAGGCAGGGACTCATTAGCGGTAAATATCCTCCCGTCAGAATCCAATCCGGGGACCGGTTCCAGGCGCTGATCGGCTGCCAGTACAAGGCCAACGACTGCGACATGGTCTTCCGGCTCGAATACCAGATTGGGAGTAACCCCAAGCGGACTCTCGGCCAGTGGCGCGAGGTGTATGAAGGGCAGTTCTATCCGCTCAACATTGACCTGAGCTCTCTGAACGGAGAGAACGTCAAGTTCATCCTGTCTGTCCACGCGAACGGCAATTCGCACGAGGATTTCGCACTGTGGATCAACCCCCGCATCTCACGGCACAGCTCGCAGCCACCCACGGCAACTTTTACCACTGCCCCGCCGACCGCCACCCAGCCTTCTGCGACCCCGACAGTAACGTTTACGCCGACGGCAACCGCCACGGCTACCGCGACAGCCACCGACACAGCGACCGCGACAGCCACGGCCACCGCAACCAACACGCCCTAAAGCAGAACTGCCTGCCTACCGCCTTGGCGGTATAATGAAACGGGAAGTATGGCCTAGGAACTGCCTTACTTCCCGTCCATCACTTTGATCATCATTCCACGGAGGTAATACAATGCTGGTTCCTACATTCGCGCGGCAAGTCTCGTTTCTCCTACTGATTGCTGCACTGGCCCTTGCAGGCTGTAATGTAGGCGCAACCGCCGCACCGACGGTTGATGCCAATGCGATCAACACAGCTGCATTCAATACTGCCATGGCGCAGATCTCCGCTCAGCAGACAATGACCGCTCTCGCTATGCCCTCGGCTACTCAATTTCCAACGAACGCACCTATCTCCCTGGAGACGTCTGCTCTTCCCGCTGCCGGCGCCTCGCCTACCGGAAATGCCGGAGTACTTCCAACCGTCTCCTTTAATACGACGCCGAATACCACCCCGCTCGCAGGGTTCACGCCCCTCGTCACTTCAGTAGTACCCACGTCTTCTGGTCTGGGAAATACTGCATCCGGTTGTAATGATGGAGCTTTTGTAGGCGAAACTCTGCCAGATAAATCCGTTGTTAAGGCCGGCAAAGACTTTACCAAGGCCTGGGAAATAAAGAATACCGGAACATGCGCCTGGGATGAAGGCTATGTTTTCGCCTTCCAGCCCGATCTTTCCAGCAGTGAGATCGACGGATACGACATTGTTATTAAGGATAGCGATGAGATCACAAAACCGAATCATAGCCAGTCCTTCATCATCAAATTGACTGCTCCAAGCACACCGGGCGAATATAAAGGCTATTGGAAACTGAAAACCGACAATGGAACTCTCTTTGGTCCTCTGGTTTACTTTGATATCATTGTGAAATAAATTTAAAGATATAGAATATAACCTATGATTAAAAAAACAATCTTATTTGCCCTCCTTACAGTAATTCTAGTTGCGTGCAATGCGGGGGCTACGCCCGCACCGACTGTCGATGTGAATGCGATCAACACAGCTGCGTTCAATACAGCTATGGCACAAATTGGTGCCCAACAGACAATGACTGCCCTCGCTGCGCCGACCATTACTCCTCTTCCGACCAACACGGCTCTTTCGCTCGCGACGGTCGGCTTGCCTACGACTGCCGCTGGCGTGGCATCCCCTACAGGGAATGCACAAGGGGCACTCCCCACAGTATCGTTTAACGTCACGCCCAACACGACCCCTCTCGCAGGGTTCACTCCGGTTGCAGGCTCACCTGTTGCTCCCGCCGGACCGACTGCTTCACTTGGCGATGCCTGCAATAACAACGTTTTTGTTGCCGATGTCACGATCCCGGATGGGACGGTTATGAAACCCGGCGTGGATTTTGAAAAGGTCTGGCGTATCCAAAATACAGGTAGCTGCAAGTGGGATGAAGGCTATAAGCTCGCCTATGTCGGTGGCGATGGCAAACTGGATGCATTTACAAAAGAATTAACAACAGGTGACTTTGTGGAGGCGGGCGAAACTGGCGATATTGGGATTGATCTGACAGCACCTCTCGCTGAGGGCAAATATACGGAAACGTGGAGGATGCAAGCTGATAATGGTGCTTTCTTTGGCACGTTGTTGACAGTTGTGATCGAAGTCAAAAAGTAATCAGGGACTTGTATAGGATAACGAGGTTCGATGAAACTTAAACTGCTCGTAAGCACAATCCTGCTCACCCTGCTGATCGCAGCCTGTGCTCCTGCCGATACAGCCGGTCAAGAACCGACACCGGATGTTGCCGCGGTGCGCACATCGGCCGCCAGCACGGTGGTTTCACAATTCACATTGACCGCTGCAGCATTCACGCCCACACCCTCTGAGCCCACCGAGACACGGCCCGCCCAAGCCACGGCCACCGGTACAGTCACTACGGCCACGGCACCCTTTGCCCAGGTGACAGATGCCTCAGGCACCGTGATTTCTCTATGTGACAGCCTGGAATTTGTTGCCGATGTAACCGTCCCGGATGACACCAATATGTCCCCCGGACAAGATTTCCTCAAGACCTGGAGGGTCAAAAATACCGGCTCATGCCCATGGGGCAACGGCTATGAACTGGTCTATGCTGACTACTCCGATGAAATGTCTGGGCAATTCCAGCCACTGACCCAGGTTGTACAACCTGGTCAGGAAGTGGAACTCTCGGTCCAATTCCAGGCACCCGATGAAATCGGCGAATATTTAAGCGCCTGGCAAATGTCGAATCCCACAGGTATCACATTTCCTGAAGCTATTTATGTAAAGATCATTGTGCAGTAAGATTTGTGGTAAAGGATCTAAAAGAAATTTTCAAAGAAAAAGCACGCCAGCTGGGATTCGTCCTGGCTGGCGTGACAACTCCAGAACCGCCTCCCCACTACGCTACATTTGAGAACTGGCTTGCCCAGGGTCGTCACGGCACCATGGGCTATCTCGCCACCGAGCGTTCCCGGACGCGCCGCGCGGACCCGCGCGAAATCCTGCCGGAATGTAAATCCATTCTCGTGCTCGCGACTCCCTATTCACCCAATTCCGCGCGGAGCGGAACGAGCGAAGAGAATGCAGTCGAAGCGACAGATTTAGGAGGTCGCGTCGCCTCCTACGCCCAAGGCGATGACTACCACGATATCCTCCCCGCCCGCATGCAGGAGCTAGTCAAATATATTGAAGCGCAGGTGGGGTCTCCGGTCAAAAACCGCTGGTACACCGACACCGGCCCTCTCCTCGAGCGAGATCTCGCCCAACGGGCAGGCATTGGCTGGATCGGCAAAAACACATGTCTCATCCACCCGGAACATGGATCGTACTTCCTTCTTTCTGAAATTTTGCTCGATCTCGACCTCGAGCCAGACCCACCT
>DATHTL010000206.1:0-31311 GCA_035463255.1 Anaerolineales bacterium
CGGGCGTTTTTATTGCAGTTTCATTGCACAATGACGGCAACTTGACTGGTCAGGTAACCTTTGATGAGAGGGCATGTCATGAAATTGGCGGTCAAAATTTTGAGTAAAAAGGCGGGCTGTTTGAAAATTCTTATGCAGTCCCTGTAGCCCCGCTTAGGCATCTAATCAGTCATTGCAGAAAGGGAGAAACAACATGGGAAACCAGAATGATACCAAGGGCAATCTTCTGATTGTGATTCTCTACATGGCTATTGGGGGAACGGGCGCTCAGTTGATAAAAGAAATATGGATGAACAATCCTAACAAAACTGTAGCAGGCATGCAAATCGCTATTGTGGTCCTTGTAGCCCTTATCTTATCAAGCATCATACAAATAGTGACAGGTATAAAAGACAATATTGTCGAAAAGGTCAATGAAGCACTCCGCAATCGGCTCTTTTTTCTTTTTGATCGCTATGAACAAAAGTTTCTACACTTTGTGGAAGAGGATTTCCGATTTCTAGAGCTGAGAGGAATCGGAAAAACAGATTTGGATAGATTTCTCTATATCAAAGATGCATTTATCCACCTGTCTTTCACAAGAAAACTGGAGGATGACAAAGACAACTTCCATTTCGATGGGGAAATGAGTGATAGTCTCACCACGTCCATCATCTCTGAACCGGTCTATTTTAATGAAGAACTCATACCCGCTCTTCGTAATGGGTGCAAAATCATGATATTAGGGGCACCAGGTTCTGGAAAGTCAACATTAATTCAGTACATTGCCTATATATGTGCTTCGAACCGTCTTAAGCTCTTTCCGCGCCGTAAGCTGCTTTCAAAAATCCCGTTCGCAATCAAATTGCGAGAGTTAGGCAAGAAGATTGTTTCTGAAAATATCTCCCTACCCGAGGCAATAAAATTGGCTTATGACCGCAAATTACTTGAAATCCCAACGGGGTGGTACGCTGATAAACTGAGCGCCGGGAGTTGCCTCATACTGTTGGACGGACTCGATGAGGTACCAGGTGAGTTATCTCGAATTAGCGTATCGAAATGGGTCCAGAACAATATCCGTGTCTATGACAAGTGCAGTTTTCTGATTACTTCGCGTCCACATGGCAGAACAAGTGAAAACCGAATTCCGGATGTCGATGAATTGAAGATTTCGGATTTGTCCGATGAACAGATTAATGCGTTCATTACGCAATGGCACATCGCGAACAGAATGCGAAAAATTCCTGTCGATCGGTTGGAGGATATGGATGAGGCAAATCTAAATAAGGCAAAAAGAACGGCTCAGGAATTGATTGCAAAAGTAGTCGGAAATCCTTTATATGGAAAGATCATCACTAACCCTTTACTTTTGACAATGATTATCATAGTGGATTACTTCAATAGGGCTCTTCCCGGACAAAGGGTAGAACTATATAAGGAAATGATCCTGGTCTCTTTGCATCGTCGATATCGGGAAATAGATACTGCTTCTGATTTACAGGAAAAGGAAATTTACCCTCTTAATGATATTCAAAAAATTGATGTTCTTGAGCAATTGGGATTTCAATTGATGGATATCAACAAAATTGACATTCGTGTTGAGGAATTATTAGATTACATTGAAAAGGCGTTGAAAAAAACGAATAGTCAGATAAGTAAAGAAGATTTTCTCAAGATTATAGAACAAGAGCATGGCTTACTAATCGAGAAAAGAATTGGAATTTACGAATTTAGCCATAAATCCTTCCAAGAATATTTTGCAGCCTCTTATATCGTAAAAATGACAGGAGAAGAATATTTATATGATAAGTTAAATGATGGAGGCTGGAATGAGACAATCCGATTGTTTGTTGCCTTGGCTGATGGGACATTTGTTTTGAGAAAAGTACGTGAACAAGATGCCCCAACCTCTGAGGTCTTAAGCTTAGCCATTGATACATTGGATGAAGCAAAAAACCTTGATGAAACAGAGAAACAAGAGTTTGAGCGATGGTTGGATGAGATGGCAAAAAATGCCAGTGAGGAAAAACGAGGTTTGATAGCCAAGGCAAAACTTTATTCACGGATACGAGGTATGCAAAGCCTAGAATCGAATATAAGTGTAGACAAAGGTCTAATATCAAACCTCGAATATCAATACTTTTTGGACGAAATGCGAAAACGCGACGTATATCTTTACCCTGATCACTGGCAGACATATACATATCCCAACAGTAAGAATGCCGAACCTGTTCTCGGCATAAGAGGAGAGGACGCTGCTGAATTTTGTGAATGGCTTACTCACCTAGACAAAAATGCCACGGTCTTTGCACTACCAACCGCCAATCAACCCTCAGTTGTCCACAAAATGGATCAAACGTTCTGGATTCAAGATCAGGGTAAATCGCAAGTCAAGTATCATGTCTGTAACCCCGAAAAACAATCTAGAACATTCACTCCAGAAGAAATAAGAGCTCGAATCGTCAAAGATGCGAGTCTGGCAGTTGGTGTTGTTGCAGCAGACGAAAGACGCAATACTACGCCTGTAAAGACCTCTATTCTGTTAGCAAGAACACATATCCTTCCGGAGGGATCGGGCGATTCACAGAAGAAGACAGGGGCGTTCATGTCGCATTTTGAGGCTTTATCGACCCAACGGTATCTAGAAGGACGTTTCCTGGAAAAATGTGAGGCATTTTCCTACACATACGATATTGCACTGGTTGAACATGTAAAGCATCTTAATTCTCTCACGACCGCGAAAGATTCGAAGGAATCGTTCATCAATGAGAAATGGCTAGAACCCGTGAGAATCATTTATCCTTTCGAATTCATTAGCATAGGTCAGCATGCTCAAGATTTCCTCGATGCTTGTAAAGCGTACAGGCAGAGTAGAGGAGTAATACGAGATCAAGTCCCGGTGATAGATATCTTAATGAACTCTTTGAACTTAATGATTACAAGAGATTGGGATAAGAAAGGCAATTTGAAGTATTCTGACTTGATGGAAGTTGCTAAACAAGATCAAGAGAAAGGAACATTTAAGTATAAAGAGTATGATCTCAAAATGACTGGTCTAAAACCTGAAAAATCAGATTTTTTACGCTGGTTAGTTAGAGTAACTTTGACATACCTGGGAGCAAATATTCGGTTCTTATTAGGTTCCCCAGAAGCGATGGAGATCCGAAGAGATTTTCTTAGGGCGATAACAAAATTTTATTTAGCAATGATGTTCTTGGATGCGCAAGTTGATGAGCTTCCCGGCTTTCTCAATGTGGGAATAAAAATCCAGATGAAGGATTTTCGGAAGGGGTAAACAAAACAGCAGAACTTGCTGAGTTAGCGAGAACACTGCCGACTGGCTGCGGTGAGGTTTTTCGAACAGACTTGGTTTTCTATCTGTGGACAGTTGGAGAACGGCTTCTCGCAAACTTGATCCCCTCACTGCTCAGCTCGTGGAACCGATCAAACCTGGCGAGCGACTCACCGATCGTAGCTTGCTACATCCAATTCTGTTTGCACCATGGCGATTGATGACAACCTGCTTATTCAGCTGAGTCCTCAGGAACAAGTTTCGTGCCACCTCTCCAAAGGTACACGATTTCAGGTGGATCAAAAACGCGGCTATTTGACAGCCGCGTTTCTGTCCTATTCTTCCGCCAGCACATGCCGAGCGATTACCAGCCGTTGGATTTCACTCGTCCCTTCACCGATGGTCATCAAGCGCGCGTCGCGGTAGATGCGCTCGACGGGATATTCACTGGAATAACCGTAGCCGCCGTGGATCTGGATGGCGTTGCGGCAGACGCGCTCGGCCATTTCGGTGGCGAACATCTTTGCCATGGCCGCTTCCTTGTTGTAGGGACGGCCGTTTTCCTTAAGCCAGGCGGCTTTGTAAAGCATGGTGCGCGCGGCTTCGATCTCGGTCGCCGCGTCTGCTAGCATCCACTGAATGGCCTGCTGCTCGGCGATGGCTTTGCCAAAGGCTTTACGTTCTCGGGCGTAGTTGACTGCATGTTCAAACGCTGCCTGTGCCAGTCCGATGGAGATCGCGCCGATGCCGATCCGCCCGCCATCGAGGGTGGCAAGGGTATGTTGCAAGCCTTTGCCTTCTTCGCCGATTAAGTTTTCTAGAGGCACACGCACATCTTCATAGATCACAGCGTGAGTGGGAGAGCCGTGCAGTCCCATTTTCTTTTCCGCGGGTCCGATCCTGAGTCCGGGCGCGTCCGTTGGGACGAGGATCTGGCTCAGGGAGCGCGAGCCGCCTGCAGGGTCAGTGCGGACGAGGGTGATGATGTATTCAGCAATCGAGGCGTTCGTGCACCACATCTTGGCCCCGTTGATGACCCACTCGCCTCCAACCTTGACTGCTTTTGTCACGACTCCGCCCTGCAGATCGGAACCTGCTCCCGGCTCGGTGAGGGCGAGCGCGCCCAGCTTGTGTTGTCCGCTGGCGACGAGAGGAAGCCACTTCTGTTTGAGTTCTTCACTTCCGTACAAGACGATCGGCGTTGTGCCCAGCCCGTTGTGTGCGGCAATCGCCAGCGCGGTGGAACCGCATCCCCAGCCCAGCTCCTCGAGTGCGATCGCCGCGCTGACCGAATCCATAGCTGCGCCCTCATACTCCTCCGGGATATTCAGGCTGAGCAGTCCCAGCGGCCCCATTTTGCGCACGGCGTCCCAGTTGAACTCACCGGTTACATCCACGTCATGAGCTTTCGGTTGGACTTCCTTTGCGACGAAATCGTGAACGGTTCTTTGCCACACCCTCTGCTCTTCGGTTAAATCAAAATTCATCCTCTCTCACTCCTTTTGCGAATTGGCTGGTTTAGCCACGAAGTCACAGAGAGCACCGAGAAAAAGCCTTAGATATATTCTCCAAGAGCTCAGTGTTCTCTGTGGCTAAGCGTTTGTTTAGAAGAATATGACCAAGTATATCTTGCTTACGCGGTAAATACGTGAAGCTTGCCGTCCTCGGATTCTTCCACACGGAGTTTTTGCAGCTTTCGGGTGGCGGGCCCTTTGAGCACATTTCCATTCGGGTCAAAGCGCGAGCTGTGGCATGGACATTCAAACCCGAAATTGCGCTCCTCGAGAACACAGCCTAGATGGCTGCACGTCAGGCTGATGGCGCGCAGACCCTCTTTATCGTGTATCACGATCGCCGGAACTTCCGCCACAACCTTGCGGCTGTTGATGGGATAGTTAATTGATGGCCCAATATCAAAATCCGTTTGAGGAGTTGGATCAAATTGATAGCTCAGATAGCGGATCAGCCCGCCGAGTCCAAAGACGCCTGCCAGAGCCAGGAGCGAGTTGGTGGAAAGTTTGAGAAAGTCGCGGCGTGATAGATTATTCATAGATGCGTTGTCGGTAAGATGGCGAGGATGGTCAGAATGATAATAGCCAGTATGATTATGAACACTATGATCTGTGCAAACCGGTTCCCGCGTGGCAGCCAGCGCCCTAAGTCACTCTCACCTGCCTGAGGAAGGACATATGGAATCAATGCAAGCAGCATCAAGAGCAGCACAGGCACGGCCAGTCCCCAGAAGAATGGATCTCCCCATTTGAGCAACTGCTGCACCCACAGGAAGAACCAAGGCGCGCGGGCGTTTTCAATGTCGACTGCAGTTTGTGTAATCGGTCTCTCAATGGGTGCAGGGAAGAGGATGGATATCAAAAGTAAAAGGACACCGGCAATCACCATGACGAGCACTTCGCGTCGGACGAGGTCAAAGCGCGAGATGCGGGCGCTGTCGGCGCGCTGGTTGGGCGGTGGGACAGCGACTCCTCCATCGCGCCGGACGCGGAAGATGTGCCACGCGCCAAGGATGATCATCCCGAGTGTGAGCACAAAAATATGCCAGGTATAAAACCGCTCGAGCGATGAGAGTCCGGGTTGCGACCCGCCGACGACCAACTGGTAAAGCGAGTCGCCGATCCAGGGAACCGACTTAAGCAGGTTCGTGCCCACGATCAGCGCCCAGCGGATGCCCTCATCCCAGCGCAGCACATAACCGGTGAAATCCAGCAGCAGAATCAGCACAAGCATTCCTAGTCCAATGAGATAGTTCAGTCTGCGATGACGGGCATAAGCGCCTGTCAACACCACGCGCAGCAGATGAACGCTCATCACGATCAGCAAGGCTTGTGCGGCCCAAAAATGCAAATTGCGGATCAATGCGCCAAACGGCACAAGGGATGTGATAACCTCCACGGAGATCGCGGCGTGTTCCGGGGTCGGAATGTAATAAAACATTTCCAGAATGCCTGTGATGAGCAAGATCAAACAGAGGAAAACTGCGAGACCACCGGCTCCGAGAGTGTATCGCAAGCGTGCCTGGATGGCAGGAATACTGGGCGGGTGTAAATGATGAAAGAAATTTGGTCTCTCCGGAATCCTGATTTTGTTCTTACGCAAATCCTGCGCGATGAAGCCCAGAGCCGCCAGAGCGAGGATACCGGTCAGAGTAAGGATTGCCGGGCGGTCATTCCCGGGCTGGGGCACCGCTTGCTGAGTCCGGATGGCGGAAGCAGTCGTATCGGTGAGATCGAACTGCTTGGGCATCACCTTGTGCAGGGTCAAGATATAGGAAGTGACTTGCCAGGACTCTTCATCCGTCAACTGGCCGGGGTCCCACCAGGGCATATTGGCGTGGATGTAATCATGCAATTCCTGTGCGTTTTTGAAACGGGATAACTTTCCCGAGCCTGCGACCGCCGGCGCGAGTTTATCTTTGGGAATGTGGAAGCCCTGCGGCGGATAATCATAGCCATGGCAATTCGACTGCCAGCAATTGCGGTCTTCCGCGCCGAAGGCATCCCGCCATTCTTCAGTCAGGCCCTGGCCCACATCGCCGTGGCAGGCCATACAGATGCCCCAGTAAATCGCAGATCCCTTTTGTACCTGCTCGGAATTGTCTGATGTGAGAATAGGCTTTTCCAGCCGCTGCAGATCAAAGGTGGGAGTCGGTTGAGGAGTGGGGGTTGATGTCGATTGAAGCTGAGGCGCGGCCTGCGCGCTGGGCGGTGTAACCAGAGAGACCATCAGCAGCAGAATAGCAAATGCAGCAGCCAGCAGGCAACGGCTGAAAATGATTTGAAGTCTGGAGTTCGGTGTTGGCTGTCTTGTCGTAGACATTTTTTATATCGTAATCACTTTGTCTGCTTTTATTTGCGCTTCGAGGATATCGCCCATGCCTCCCACAATTCCGGTTTGTACATTTCCCGTGAGTTCAAAATAACCAAGGCAGGTGGAGCAAATAATCAAACGCACTCCTTGATTCTCCAGTTGACGTAAAGGCTCAATGACAGGTGATCCTTCGCACACCAGTTTGACGCCATCGGTATAGAAGCAGATCGCAGACGGCAGGCTTACATTCTGTGATAGCAGTTCGATATATTTCCCAAACAAGACTTGCTGTAATTTCTCATCCGCTTTCCCCATTCCATTTGACGGTACCAGAATCACCGTATTTTCCACATTCACTCCTTTGCATTCTTGTATTCTTCCAGAAGCAGACGGGCTGTCTTTGCCTGATCCTTCGAGACAAACAACTGCACATATCCAAGCCCATTCACGGTCACCGGGTAAATATGATGTCCAATTGCTTCCTGAAAGAGCTCCACATCGATGCCATATGCAGCAAAGTATGTTTTCAGCAGCTCAGCCTCCAGGCGTCCCTGCACTTCCGTGAGTAATTCCCATTTAAGCTCGTCCATAGTTTCTCCATTAAGCCTTGCGAAGTTTTTCTCGAGATCCATTGAGGTCTCAAGTATCCGAACCCTCGCAGGGCTACTAACTAAACGTTCCAGAAAACGATAAATAAGATCGTCCACAACGTGCTGACGATCAATTGCCGGACGCCAATACGCGTGGGCTTCCACTTAATGGCTGGGTTGAAAACTCCCCACAGCGTTTCGAGCCACTGCACCAGGTATGGGATGAAAATGAAGCGCGGCAGGATAGAAAACTGTCCAAGCACGAATGTAAAAAGCAGATTGAACGTCGTATACATGAAGACCCGAATTCCCAATTCCCATAATTCGTTTCGCGTCGGCACCTGGACCAGCTCCCGTTGCCCGAGCCGCAAATACGCGTAGACGATGCTTGCGGCCGTCTGGGCCCAGACGAGAAGCCACAACCACCAGCCGCGCGGATCGTACTGGCCGATCCCAACCCAGTACGCTGCCGGTGCAGCCAACGAGAGCACTCCTGTTGCGATGATCTCCACGTTGACCTGGCGGCGCTCTTCGCGCTTGCTCACGAGCCACAAATGCCAGGCAAAGACCGGCGCGCCCGGGATGGCCAGAGCAAGCAGATACCCATAGCCAGCGCGGATCAGTCCCAGCAGTGCAATGATGACAATGACTCCACACACGATCATCCAGAAGCGCGCCGCGGGCAGGTCGCTTTTCGTACGGCGGCCCGCATACGCTTTGACCGCCACAGTGATCGGTTGCCGGATTAAGAAGGCAGCCAAGGCCGCGACGACCAGACTTAATGATGCAGAGCTAAACCGCCCTCCTGCAAACAAACCGATGAGCAGCGGACTGAAAATAAAGACCCATGAGCCATGATCTTGCGGCAGGAAGATATGTCTGCGTACGTACGCGTTGGGCATAGCAGTGATTATATTCCTGTTATCTGTGCGCCAGAATTGGAAGGAAGTAACTCAGATTTCGTGACGATTGGCTACTTCTCAGTTTCTGATGCTGCCAGAACGTTTCGAGTCATTGTAAAGGGTTGGTAAAATAGAATAAATCAACACAGGAGTGACTATGGCGAACAAAAAAACAATTGCAGCGCGTGAACGGGCCCTTCAGAAGAAAAAAACTGAACGGACCATCCAAATCGTGGGAGCCGTGGTGCTCGGATTGGTCGCCATTGGTCTGATCTGGCTCGCTCTACCAGATAGGCCCCCGGAGGCTGTGGAGCCTCAGACCGATCTCTTTCAGTATGATGCGGCGCCGCCGATGACGATCGATCAGAGCAAAACCTATTACGCCACCTTCCAGATGGCAGAGGGTGGAGAGTTCGTGGTGGAGCTTTTCGACGAGCAGGCTCCTAAGACGGTCAACAACTTTGTATTTCTGGCCCAGCAGGGCTATTACAATGGCACCACATTCCACCGCGTTCTGGATGGTTTCATGGCGCAAGGCGGCGATCCCACGGGGACTGGCATGGGCGGCCCCGGCTATCAATTCGAAGATGAGTTTAGCCCGGAGCTCACTTTTGACAGACCAGGCTTGCTCGCGATGGCAAATTCAGGTCCTAACACAAATGGCAGTCAGTTCTTCATCACCTATGCACCCACACCGCATTTGAATGGCTTGCATACGATCTTCGGCGAAGTGATCGAGGGCATGGATGTGGTCAATAACATCACCCGGCGCGACCCGCAGCAAAACCCGGATTTCGAGGGCGATGCGATTGAGACGATAACGATTCGTGAAGAGTAAAGTAATAGGCTTAAAGAGAAAAGTCCTCGCGGATGTAACTCGCGAGGACTTTTACTATCGAACTATAAAACTATCAAACTGCCCAACTACTTAACCACAGCCTCCTCCTGATTTATCACGCTTTAGTTGGAGTTTGATTTTGGCTTCGAATTCCAGATCTTCATAATGGACGGGATTAGGATCACAGGACTCGTAGGTGCTGCCCAGTGCAGCAGGGAAGAGATAGCCTAGCTGATCGCGCCCGAGTGAGGCAGCCGGCTGAAACCCTTCACTCTTTCCAAAGAATGCAATCCAATTATTGATGCCGCCTTCAAGGATGTACACATTTGGGACCGCGGAAGCCGCAAGCTGTTTCCATGCCTCGGTTGCGGCGCCCTCGTCATTGCTCATGAGCACGAAAACACTGTTTGCAGGCGGCTCTGTGAGCAGGTCGGGCGCTACGAGTGCCAGCTTCTCCAGAGGAACATTCAGAGCACCTTTGATGTGATAAAGGTTGTAATCCGATTCCGGGCGGACATCCAGCATGATCAGGTTCACATTCTGGTTGTAGACTGTTTTGAAAAGCTCAGCAGGTGTAATTTGCACAAGGCGTTGTTCGAGCATTTCATCGGCAGAGAAGGTGAGGGTGTTGACAATAGGATCTGCATTGACCTGTGGGATGGTCTCCGTGCGGGTGAAGGTCAACTCGCTGTATTTCTCTTCGAAGGATGGACTGCCGATCAAAAGAACGCCAAGCGCCAGAGCGAAGAGGGCGCCTGCACCGGCCACACGCAATTTGGGTTCTTTACTCAAATCTTTCTTGCCGAAGATCCGTTCCAGTTGTTCGCCGCCCCAGAACATAAAGAGCGCCATCAAGACGACAAGAACGACAACGACTCCCACCGGCAGATTGAAGACCTGGTCGAGAGTCAGGCGTCCATAATACCCCGCATTGTTGTACCAGTTGGTGAAATACTTTTCCGTTTCGCCAAAGAGAAACGCGCCGAAGAAGCCGCCCAGCAGGTAAAACATGCCGTCGATCTTACCGGTGGCTGTCGCGGCAATGGATGTGCCCGGGCAAAAGCCGCCAATGATGAAGCCTACGCCCATGATCAATCCGCCCACCACACCAGATGCCAAATAAGTCGGGTTGACCCATACCTGGCCAAAATCTAGGATTCCGAGCCCCACTGCGCCGAACATCAGCACCATGGCTACAACAAT
The DNA here is from genome assembly GCA_035463255.1 of Anaerolineales bacterium. Lineage (GTDB taxonomy): Bacteria > Chloroflexota > Anaerolineae > Anaerolineales > Villigracilaceae > Defluviilinea. Next base: position 10,630 of record DATHTL010000206.1, read on the forward strand.
CGCGGTGAACATCACCTTTAGCACGGTTAGGTCCCTGAAGTAGAACTGCGCGGCGAGTTTCTTGGAATTTCCGAACCCGGACATTTCAAGGGCAAAGCCAAAGGCAAAGCCGATCACGCCAAAGACAACATACGTCCACGGGTTTGCGGCGCTTACGGTTACAAAATCGCGGAGAGGGAAGTTCATTGCAGCCTCCTAGATCCACAGCTTGCGGACGAAATAAGCGAGGGCATACGCGCTGGCGAAGATAGCGAACATCAACAGCCAGGATCCAGCAGCCAGCGTTGCGCCGCCTGAGAGAGCCTGACCGGAAGTGCAGCCGCGTGCCATGCGCGCGCCGTAGACCATGATCGTCCCACCGATGAATGCCATGAGATAGCGTGTGCGGTTAGAGATGTTCGGCCCCTTGTTTGTCTCAAGTTTAGTACGCCCACTGATTGTCCCGGAGACAAAACCGCCCAGCAGGGCGCCAAAGAACACGGGGATGATCCAGTCGTCAAGCGGATTTTTGTCGCCGCCTGCCATCTTCAATAGATACGGAGTATTGTCCACATGTTCAGGGGCAATAGTATCTTGGATCGCTACGTCGATGCGGCTGATCGCGCCGGATGCGCCCAGTCCATTGCCTGTTAGGAAGAAGGCAAGGAAGAGGACGATGCCCAGAACGGTCCCGCCGAAATAGGGATGCACGTACGGTTTCTCGGGGCGATTAAAAATACTTTTCTTTGTGATAGGAGCGGTGGTCATTTTGATTCTCCTTCTTTCTCACTCACTTCTTCCACGTGCTCGTGTACTTCCACTTCTTCATAGCCCGTGACCATGGCACGCATAGCTTCCAATGGCGTGGCTCCGGTGGTCGTCATGTAGACGTGGCCGACGATAAACGTGGCGAACGTCCAGGCGACAAGCGAATGGAATGGGGCCAGGACGGGCAGTCCGCCAAACCAGTTGGCAATCGCGGGGAATTCCTGCACACCCCACATTAATGCACCCGTCAGAATTTGTAACGGCAGCAGCACATTCAAAATGCCGAAGTAAGTAGCTTTCTGAATGGGGTTCATACGGCTGTCCGGGCGCTTTTCAAACGGATGCGGCTCGCATTTGAAGATGCCGCTGATGTAATATTTTGCCTGTACGATGGCGTCATCGAAGAAGCCATAAGGGCGGGGGATGTATTCCTGCACGCGTTCGGTTGCAACATGATAGAAGACCGAGAGTAGCGCATTCACCACCAGGATGATTGCCAGCACGTTGTGAACGGTCACCACGCCGCGGAAGGAGAAGGCGCCGAAGATATCTGGTCTGTGGATGATCAGGCCTGTGAATAACAGCATGACAATTGATGTGGTCTGCAGCCAGTGCCAGAAGCGACGATAGGATTCGTACATATAGATTCGCTTGGTGCGCGCGGGATCTTTCGGCTGTTTCCGTGACGAGATAAATCTCAGCGTCCCGTGCCCGGCGACACCGAAGATTGTGCCCGCGAACATCAGCGCGCCGAGCCAGTCGATCCAATTCACACGGCTGGAGCCGAAAACGTACATCTTGTCGTTGGCCGGGATCGGGTTGTAATACACCGCGCCGCCATCGCCCTGCGTGATCTCCCCTGAAGCGTTGACATTGTTGGCCACATCAAAAACGGGCAAAGTGCCATTCGGCGCATAGTCTGATAGCTTGATCGGCTGCGACACGCGCGACTCATCATTGTGGCAGGCTGTGCATTCGTTGACCGCGTATTCGCCGCGCGCCACGTTGTGGTTGATGCTGTAGGGTTGAGTCAAGCCTTCGATACGAGCATTGTTCAGGCCGAGAGCTATTAGCTTTTCTCTGACAGTTCCCTCTTTGGCAGCCGAGTCAATGACCAGTTCATTGCTGTTAAGTGAGCCGCTACCGTCCGCATCGAACGCCGAAAGGATCTCAGGTGCATACACATTGCCTTCAAAGTATGCCGCTTCCAGGTCCAGCAGGCGGACCGGACGCTTATGCCCATTTGCATCTTCGTAAACCCAGTAATAGCTCGTGATCAGGTTATACGGGGCGAGCAATTTTTGTCCGTCAAGGTTCGTGCGGTTCAATAAGACAGGTTTGTAGCCGGTTACAAGAGAGGTCACCGCACTTGGATCGCCTTCAACGCCGCGATAGGTTTTGACCGGTTGCTTGTCAGAAGTCAGTACGGTCCAGTCATAGGCCTGGATGGCGGGAGCATACATCTGAGGAATGTGGCAGGTCTCACACGCAACGACTGACATGTGCGTTTCGATATAGGGGAGCCAATCAGCATGTCCCCGATTGGCATCATGGCAGGACTCACAGCGCCGCATGGTGCCTTTGAGTTCCGGCGCGACGTTATATTGCGCGCTCTGTCCGCGGGCAAAGTTATGATCTGGCTTTTCGAGATATTCGCTGATCTCCAGTGTGCGCGGATCGTAAAGCAGGTGACCCGGCTCAGCCTTCTGCGCTTTATCAGCGTGGGCAGGGTTGTTCGATGCATAATGACAATCTGTGCATTGCAGTTGTCGTTCGGCATGAACATCCCAGGAGCGGTCGAGATCGTTCTTGCCGCTCAGGTTCACACCTGACTCGGAAATCTTTTGTCCGGAGATCACCTGTCCAGTGGTTGCAGTCTGCGGGAAGTTCAGATCACCGGCCTGCAAAGTGAGCGGGCTTGCGTCAGTGTGCACTTCTCCGTGACATGCCGCGCAGTTGGGATTGGTCGGATCTTTGACGAAAACTAAATCTTCGTTGATCTCACCATTTTCCTGGAAAGCGGATTCGTTCCATTCGAAGCCGCCTTCGGTTTGAACAGCGAGTCCAGAGCCGACCAAGGTGGCCGTGTTGGCCGATGCAAATTGACCGGACTGAATCGCTTGCAGGCGCGCTTCGTAATTGGGACTGTCCATGTGGCACAGGAAGCAGTTCATTTCCATGGTGCCGGATTCAGTCCAATTCCATGCTTCTGCCTGGCCGGTTTCTGAAATCAGGATGCTAGACTCAGGGTTGGTGGCATCTGTCTGGATGTCGGTGAGAGCGACGCCTGCTCGTGAGATTGCCGCAGGGCCACCGCCAACAACGCGATCTCCGTAAAGCATGAGCCATTCAGCAGTAGAGAGATCCAGTCTCTCGTCACCAGTTTGCGAGAGATAGCGGTAGTTGAGCGGGTCCCATCTGCCGAATGTACCGGGGCTGGTGCTGAATCCGCCGTTTTGCGTGTAATCTCTAAGACCCAGATCGGAGTGGAACGCATGGCTCTGGATGAACTCGGTGTCATGACACTCGCCGCAGGTCTGCATGGTCGAGACGGGGCTGCCGGACTCCAAGACATTCACGCCACTTTCATCGAGTAGGGCGAAGGTTGGGTGGAGGGGCGAAGCTTGCTCAACGGGAGCTGGTTCCGGCTTCGCGAGCGCGGAGCGTATCCCAAGGAAAGCGATGGTGGCGATGAGTAATCCCAACAGGATAAAGATGTTGCGCTTTTTCATGTCTACTTTTCCCTTCCGCCCCACTCGACAGGATCGCCGGGATATCCAAGAGCTGTCCAATCGAGTCTTCCATTGTCGCCATGGCAGGAGTCACACTGCAGCGCATTTTCAGCAGGCTGTACCATGTGGGTTGTAGGCCAGTACATATAGGTTTCAGCAAACCTATACTGACCGCTGTACTGCAATCCTGTAACAGGAGCAGCCATTTCGAAGGCGCTGTTCCAATCAAACGTAGTCCAGAAGCCATTTTGGCCGGAGGTGATCGGTTGGAGCAGATAATTGTTCACAGCGTCATAGGGCTGCTTGGCGATATGCAGCTTGAAGGGGAAGATCTTTGCACTCGCATCGTTGATACTGCCCGCGGGCTTATTGATGTATGTGACTGTATTCGGGTCGATCTTGTCGCCGAGCAGGTAGCGGTATTCGTTATTGCCATTGAACCAGAGATAGGTCGGCGCGAAGTTCTTATCGTACACAAACTCGCCTTTGATCTTTAGATAGGTGAAGTGGTCGTCCTCTCGACTTTCCTGTCCGGCCTGTGACCAATCCCAGGAGATCTTTGTTGGGTCTTCAAGGGCCAGCGCGGGGATGTGACAGGTCTGGCAGGCAACCGCAGAGAGGTGAGTATTGATCCGTTCATCTTCATGTTGCTGATTTACATGACACTGCTCGCAGGTGACTTGTTCTTGGGGATCGATGGTGTAATTATCTGCCAGCATCCGTCCGAGGATTTGGTGATCGCTCGTCCAGTGACAGTCGGTGCACTGCATGTCCAACTCGCCGCCCATATGTACATCGTTGTTCTCTGTGGGGAAGTACAGGCTTTCATCCAGGTCGCCGTGCTTGACACCATTGCCGCCACCGCCGTCGAAGTGACATTTGCCGCAGTTCTCGCGCGTCGGCGCACGGACGGAACGCGCAGCCGCGAGCAAGTCCACGCCTTCCGCCGGGTTGCCAAATGTGCCTTTGCCATAGGTGCCCATGTCGGCATGACAGGCGAGGCAGTCGACGTTTTCGGCATTAGCCAGGGCGGTCTCGCGTCCCTCTTCCCAGCCGTAGCCGGCGTGGCAGGACATGCATTTGTTCTCGTTGCCCTGAGAACCAATGCAGAAATTATTGATCTGGTTGATCTTGCCGATGGTCACGTTTTCATTACGCCAGGGCACATCGAAGGCTTTTGATTCCCAGGTCCAATGGGTGGTCTTCATCACCTGAGTTGCGGCATCTTCATGGCATTCGAGACAGGCGCGGGTCACATCCTGTCCCGTTTTGAATTCCCCTTTGACGATGTCCTTGTGATCCACATGGACGGCTTTTTCGGGTAAATAGTCAGTAGGATCGGATGAGGTTTTTTCAGCGCGCGGCAGAAAGTAAAGGACGGGGACCAGAATCACGATCATGATTCCGAGCAGTCCCAGCGTCCAGAAAGGGAAGCGCTTCTTCATAGATTCTCCTTAACCGAGTTCGTTCACGAGGCTGGCTTTCTGTGTTAATCGGTCCCTCATTGCGGAGCGGAGCAGGTCCAGGGCCTGAGTCACACGTGGGTCCGCCAGGTGATAGGTAATGACCGTTCCCTGGCGCTCCGTGTAGACCAGCCCGCGTTCGCGCAGGACCTTGAGATGACGTGAGGTAGTGGGCTGGGGGATGCCCAGTTCGTGCGTCAGTTCAGTGACGTTGAGGGGCCTTTCGCTCAAGGCATATAAGATGAAAATTCGGGTGGGATCGGATAAGGCGGCGCAGAAGTCCGCTTCGAGCTGCATGATTTCCTGTTTTAGAGTCGGATTGACCATGATTGCCTTCCTATATGCATATGAACGAATATACGTACAGGCATCATAATATTGTGACAATATGTACAATAGTGCATGTTGTCACTTTAAACTGTGTATAATGTCACACAAGTCGAGACAATTTATTGGTTGCACTCGGCATACCCCGGCTTTAAAGAGGAAGCAGATGGCTTTGTATCAACGTGATGCGGTTTCGGTCAACATAGGAGAACGCCTGCGCGAGTTGCGTGAAGCCCGCAATATTTCGATGCGGGCGCTTGCCACCCGAAGCGGACTCTCCGCCAATGCCTTATCGATGATAGAGCGTGGGAAGGCTTCACCATCTGTCAGCACGCTGTATAAGTTGTCGGACGCGCTCGGTGTCTCGATCACTTCCTTTTTTGGTTCCGATACGGAGAGAAAACAAGTTGTCTTTCTAAAAGCAGATGAGCGCACGCGAATGTCTTTCACGCGTGGCGTGTTCGAAGGCCTGGGCGGGGAGCAGTTTGTGGGACGGGTTGAACCGTTTATGCTGACCCTCGAAAGCAACGCGAACAGCGGCCCTCGCACCATCACGCACACCGGACATGAGTTTGTTTTTTGCCTGCGCGGTGAGCTCGAGTATCAGGTGGAACGGCAAATTTATCAGCTTTCACCCGGCGATAGCCTTCTCTTTGCAGCGAACTTAAAACATCGCTGGAAAAACGTCGGGTCAAAAGTCGTGACAGCCTTGATCATCATTTCCGGTTTTGAAGAGGGGGAGGAGTTGCACGCTATGCACTGGAAAAAGGGTGAATAGAAAATAAAAAGCGACTCGAGAGAGTCGCTTTTGTTTATTGCTGCTTTGATAGGCGTGGCAAGCCTATTTTCCTGGAGCTTTTTTCATCTATCCGGTAATGATGCGCTCACCCTCGTACAGCTTAATAGCTACAAATGTAATTACAGCGGCTAGCAGAATAGTCAATGCAGTGGAGACGATAATATTCTGACCAGAGATCGGTTCATAGCGCAGGAACTGATTGATCAAGATCTGCTGTCCGAACGTCGGGATGAGCATGGTCCACAGGGCGGGCTTGACAGGCAGAAACGCGAGCGCAAGCCCGGGCAGGGAGGGGATCAGGCCAATAAAGGGCAAATACGTTCCGGCCTCCTTTGTGGTTTTGGTGAAAGAAGCGATCAAGGTTTGAATAGCGCATGCCAGAAACACAATCGGCAGGCAGATCAGGAAGATAGCAACAAGTGCACCCATATCCAGGCCGATCTGAACGCCAATGAATTGCTCCACTGGTAATAAACGGAAGATGGCTGCAAAGCCCGCCAGCGTGATGATCAGGTTCACGGTGGCGAATGGCATTGCCGAAAGCATCTTGCCGATGGCCACCCAGCCGCGCGGCAGCGGGTTGATCAACAGCGGTTCGAGTGAGCCGCGTTCACGTTCCCCGGCGGTCGCATCCGTGATCACGGGCGAGGCGCCGTTGAAGATGGCGAAGATAATAAAGTACGGCAGCATCGAGATAAAGATCAGCGCCTGGCTTTGCGGGGTGGCAGTATCCATCTCCTCGATCTGGACCGCGCGTATCACCTCCGGGCTGACGCCGCGCAGGCTCAAGCGCAGAAGCCCTATGTAACTACTATACGTTTCGAGCGCGTTGCGGGCGCGGCTGATATCTGCCATGGCAGATTGGCGCGTGCTATCAAAGACGAGCTGCACGGGCGCGGTGCTCCCCTCAGAAAATTCTTCACCATATTCCGGGGGGATGATCAAGGCCACATTGATGTCCCCTGCGATCACCGAAGCCTCGGGGTCAGCAGGCGCGGGCTCGATGATGATGTCCTGCTGCTCCAAGAACGCGATCAGACTCGGGGCATGCTCTGCGCCGGCAACTGGCAGGACGAGTGACGCTTCCACATTCTCGCGGATCGTATTCCCCAGCAGCATGATCATCCCACCGAGCAGTAGTGGCCCAAAAAGCGCCCAGAACAAACCAGTCATCCAGCTGCGACGGTCCCGCAGGTTGTCGAGCATTTCCTTTTGAAAAATAACGAGGATTTTTTTCATCGCTCCAGCCCCTCTTCCGAGCCGATCGCGGCCACGAAGGCATCTTCAAGGTTTTCCTGGCCCGTCTGCCTGCGCAGATCATTCGGACTGCCGGTAGCAGAGACCTGTCCGCGCGAGATGATGACGATCTGGTCGCACAGTGCGGCCACTTCCTGCATGATGTGGCTGGTAAACAGGACGCACTTACCATCCTCGCGCAGTCGCAGGATGAACTGGCGCATTGCGCGCGTGCTCATCACGTCCAGCCCGTTGGTGGGCTCGTCGAGTAGAACATTCTTGGGGTTGTGCACCAGGGAACGGGCGATGGCGACCTTCAGTTTCTCACCGGTAGAGAAACCTTCCGTCCTGCGATCAGCGATAGGTCGCATATCGAGCAAGAGGAGGAGCGAGTCGATCTGCCTCTCGAGGGCTGTTCCTTCCAGCCCGTGGAGTCGGCCGTAGTAACGGATGTTCTCCCGCGTGGTCAGGCGCAGATAGAGCCCACGAGCATCGGCTAGCACGCCGATGCGGCGCTGCACTTCGATCGGGGATTGCCGCACGTCGAAGCCATCGATTTGCGCCGAGCCGCTATCCGGTTTGAGGAGGGTGTAGAGCATGCGCAGCGTGGTGCTTTTGCCCGCGCCGTTGGGACCCAGCAAGCCTGTGATCTGGCCGTCGGCTGCTGAAAACGAAACATCCTGAACGGCCTTTATCTTGCCAAATGATTTTGAGAGGCTCTGTACTTGTATCATGATGTGCCTTGATGTTGTTACGGGCGAGGCCCGCTGAAGTCGACAAAGAATGGTGGCGGCTGGATGGTCTCCACACAGGATGCATCCAGCCCATCAGTAGAGGCGCTTTCCAGAAAATCATTGAATATGCTGATGCTACAACGACTGTAGAGATTGCCATGCGCCATGCCTTCGAAGACCAGATGTGTCTCGTTGGTGAGGCGCTCAGCAACCGTATCCACATGCCTGGGCGGCGTGATAGGGTCCGCTGCGCCCGATAAGATCAGCACAGGAACATCTGAGCTGACCGGCTCGCGGAATTCTGGAGAAACCTGTCCTTTCGGCCACTCGTTGCATACCTCAACGAAGTTCACGGTGCGATCGCCGAAAACACTATCTTCTGCGCGTTCGACGGCTTCCTCTGCGGCGATGAGCGGCGCATCCTCGGTGCAGGTCACGGCATAGAACATGCCATCATATAGTCCGGCGTTCACAAGAAAAGCTTGTGAAATCAGCGGAACGTAATTCTCATCCGCATACGCGGCGTGCATGGAGACCGGCAGCGTGGCAACAAGGTCTGGCAGGTACAGCGTGTTGAAGACCATATTGGTGATCAGCTCGCGCGTGACTGTCAATTCGAGCGGCTCGGAGGTCACTGGGTGAGGGATGGTGATCTCCGCGGGTGCTGTATCCAGGCGGGTCAGGATCTGCTCGAATTCGCTTCTCAAATCTGGAAATGCTGTCTTACAGGCTTCGTCCGTTTCGCAGCGTGAGAAGAATGCATCCAGCGCAGCCTGGCCGTCCTCCGCAGCATCCATGTACATGACGAAGTCAGGGTCTACAACCGCATCCAGAGTGACCGTGCGCACATGCTCGGGAAACATACGCAGGTAGGTCAGTGCGGCTCGCGTTCCATAAGATGCTCCATAGATGTTGATCCGTTCATATCCCAGCGCGGCGCGGACCTCATCCAGATCGGTCATGGCGATCTCGGTCGTGTAAAAGCGCAGATCCGCGTCGAGGGTTTCAGGACAGGTCTTGAGCTTTTCAAGCGCCTGCTCGTCGGTCAACGTTTCATCTTCGGGATCCAGACAGCGCAGCGGATTCGATTCGCCCGTGCCGCGTTGATCGACCAGCACGATATCGCGATCCTCATGGATCTGGAACATGAGCGGAACGATGGCCGGAAATGATTCGATCGCGGATTGACCGGGACCGCCAGCCAGTAGAAAGAGCGCGTCTGGTTCAGGATCGCGCTTGATAGCCGGGACGACGGCAATCTTGAGGTCGATCGTTTGACCCTCCGAACTGGAACGGTCTTCAGGAACCGTGAGGATGCCGCAGCGTGCATCCACTTGATTGCCAGCCGGTGAAGTCAATGCACAATCCTCGAGTGTGAGAACGCTAGCAGGAGTAGCAGATTGATTGCGCGGAGCACAGGCCGTAAGAAGTATTAGCAAAAACAGGGACGTGTGGAATATTCGTTGCATGTTGTTTTGTTTCCAGCTCCGTATTATATCCAGTCTTAAAAACAAAACTGGATCACCGTCTGGCGGTAATCCAGCTCAAACCAAAATGGTCTGTCGTTCTTATGCGTACATGCCCCAGTCCAAGGCAGAGGGGTCTTCCATCATCGAGAAGTCCCACATCTCCATGCCCATCTCGATTGTCACAGGCATATCGAGTCCTTCCACGGCTTTGGCTTTAGTCATTTCGATCATGGCGGGACCGTAGGGGCAAAACGGAGTGGTAAGGATCATCTTCAAGCGCGCGATATCGTTTTCGATTTGCACATCGCGGACCAATCCCAACTGGATGATGTTCATACCGATCTCAGGGTCCACCACCTCGGACAATTTCTCGCGCGCAGATTGAACCTTATCGGGATGGGTCTCATGAATTGTCCACTTGATTTCGTTAACAGTTTCTTCCGTCATTTTTCCTCAAATATGACTCTAAGGTCAACAGTTAGATTTTTGCCGCGGCGGGCTGCACCACATACGTACAATGCGCGCCGCCGTCAAGAATGCACTGCACTTTGTTTGCAGGTAATGCCAACATTTTCGATATCAGGGTCTGATCGACTGTGCAGACCTCAGGATGAGCAACGCCGATCTGATAATAAGGACATGAGATTTCGTGGATCTGATATTCGTTGCCCTTCTTTTCCCATTCGACTGTAAAGCCTTCTTGCGCAAGCAGCTCTTTGACAAACTCCAGCCGCTCCTCCATGCTCAGTCCCTGGATCTGGCTTGAGTATTCGTTGGCCAGATCCTCGGCAACCTGATTGAAAAGCTTGGTCACCAGTGGTCCCGGCATGGACTCTTTCATCTGCGCCAATAGACGCGTGGTGAGCCGCAAATATTTCGTGGGGAATCTCTCCATACCGTCCTCGGTAAGGGAATACACCAGGCGGGGGCGTCCCACACCGTGGCGCTCCTCTTCCGCTGCGATGAGACCTTCCATCTGCAGGTTCGTCAAGTGGTGACGCACCGAGATGGGATTGATACCCACCGCCTCGGCCAGTTCATTGATCGTGATCTTTGGCTTGCGGAGCAGGGTCTGGAGAATTTTGTCTTTCGTGCTTTTCATGAAAAGGAGTATAACAGTCCCGTTTGGTGTTGTCAATATATTAGATAAATATGATAAATATCCATGCAGTATGGTAAATGCACCCTAGCGGGCATAATATACTAGAATATTATCATAAATATTTGACTTTTTACCATGAATCTGCTATAATCCCGCCGAAGTACAACTCGCCAATAGGCGTTTTTTCAGGAGATGGAATGTCGCAACTTGAAATCAAGAATCTGCACGTCAGCATCGAAGGCAAGGAAATTCTCAAAGGAGTTGATCTGACCGTTGAGCAGGGCAAGGTCCAGGCCATTATGGGACCAAATGGGACGGGAAAATCTACGTTAGCATACACGTTGATGGGGCATCCCAGTTACACAGTCACCGAAGGTGAAGTCGTTTTTAAAGGGCAGAATGTTCTAGAGCTGGAGCCGGATGAGCGCTCCCGGCTGGGTATTTTTCTTGCGTTCCAGTACCCCGTGGCTATCCCGGGCGTGACGGTAGCGAACTTTCTGCGCACCGCTCTGAATGCCCGGCGCCGCGCTGAAAATCCCGAAGATAAGGGCATGCCTATCCCTGAGTTTCGCAAGCTGCTCAAGGAAAAAATGAGCCTGCTGAAAATGGATCAGACCTTTGCAGGTCGCTATCTCAACGAAGGTTTTTCCGGCGGTGAAAAGAAACGCGCCGAGATCCTGCAAATGGCGACCCTCCAGCCCGAGATCGCGGTGCTGGATGAGACCGACTCCGGTCTCGACATCGACGCGCTGCGCATTGTGGCAGACGGCGTGAATGCTCTGATGAGCCGGGACATGGGCGTCCTGGTGATCACACACTACCAGCGCTTGCTGAACTACATCAAGCCCGATTACGTCCATGTGATGATGGGCGGACGGATCGTCGAATCAGGTGGCCCCGACCTGGCGCTTCACCTCGAAGAGAAGGGCTACGAGTGGATCCGCGAGCGCTACGAAGAAACCCCCGCTTAATACAGGAGTCAACGACTCCAGTCGTTGCAGTTGCACTGCCAAAGTCTGGAGACTTTGAGTCCTTTTGGCTCTACGAGTCTGGAGATTGTTATGTCAGAAGATGCAAAAATCTTAGAAGATATCGGTGAATATAAATACGGTTTTCATGACCGCGACGATAATTACACATTCAAATCACAAAAAGGTTTGAATCGTGAAGTCGTGGAGAATATCTCGCGCATGAAGGGCGAGCCAGACTGGATGCTTGAGTTCCGCTTGAAGGCACTCGAGCATTTCCAGAAGCGTCCCATGCCGAACTGGGGACCCACGCTGAAAGATCTCAACTTCGATGAGATTTACTTTTACGTGAAGCCCACCGAGAAAAGCGAAAAATCATGGGACGATGTGCCCGATGATATCAAGCGCACCTTCGACCGGCTGGGTGTGCCCGAAGCCGAACGCAAGTTCCTGGCTGGTCTTGGCGCGCAATATGAATCAGAAATGGTGTATCACTCGATCCAGGAACATCTTGAGAAGCAAGGTGTTATCTTCCTGAGCATCGAAGATGGCTTGAAGCAGCACCCGGATCTTTTCCGTGAGCATTTCGGGACCGTGATCCCGATCGAAGATAATAAGTTTGCCGCGTTGAACAGCGCGGTCTGGTCAGGTGGTTCGTTCGTGTATGTGCCGAAGGGCGTGCAGGTGGATCTGCCTCTTCAGGCCTACTTCCGGTTGAACACTGCCAATCTTGGCCAGTTTGAACGCACACTGATCATCGTGGATGAAGGCGCGTCGGTCCACTATGTAGAAGGTTGTACGGCGCCTCAGTACACCACTGACTCATTTCATAGTGGTGTGATTGAAATTGTCGTCAAGAAAGGCGCGCGTTCGCGCTATTCGACCATTCAAAACTGGTCAACCAACGTTTACAACCTTGTCACGCAACGCGCGAAAGTCTTCGAGAACGCTTCGCATGAATGGGTGGATGCGAACATTGGTTCCAAGGTCACGATGAAGTATCCATCGTGCTATCTCATGGAGCCAGGCGCGCGCGGCGAAATGCTTTCCATGGCATTCGCCGGACCCGGCCAGACGCAGGACGCGGGCGGTAAGATGTATCACTTTGCCCCGAACACGACCAGCAAGGTCACATCCAAGTCCATCAGCAAAGGCGGTGGACGTGCATCTTTCCGCGGTCTGTTGAAAGTCTATAAAGGCGCCAAGGGTGTTAAGTCCAATACAGTCTGCGATGCCCTTTTGCTTGATCCAAAATCCCGTTCGGATACCTATCCCTACATTGAGATCGATGAAGACGATGTGACGATCGGGCACGAAGCCTCGGTCAGCAAAGTGGGCGAGGAGCAGCTCTTCTACCTCATGTCCCGCGGCCTCAGCGAAGAGGAAGCCACCACCATGGTGGTCTCCGGGTTCATCGAGCCGCTTGTCAAAGAATTGCCGATGGAATATGCCGTCGAAATGAATCGCTTGATCGCACTGCAAATGGAAGGAAGCATCGGATAACATGCAGGAAAAACCCAAAGTTGTTGTTTCGAGAACTCGACGAGCCGAATCTGCAGCGAGAGAGTTTGCGTTTACAGAATCTAACATCCGTGCCGCCAATGACTCCGTCACATCTTATCGGACCCTGGCATGGAACGCGTTTAAGCGCCTGACGCTCCCCGATACGACTCAGGAAGCCTGGCGGCGCACAGATATTCATAATTTGCCCACTGACAAATTCAGGCTCAGTGTGGATGGCGCGGCTGATATCCCATCAGTGCGTGAAGATTTGTTGAAGCCATTGGTCGCCGACCAACACGGCGGACAGATCGTCCTCACTCCTGGCGGGGCAACCGTTGACCTTGATCAAAAACTTGCAGCGAAAGGTGTCATCTTCACCGACCTCCTGACCGCTGAGCAAAAGCATCCCGAGTTGCTTGCGAGGATGGTCGGCAAGACCGTGAACGTCGAAGAAGGGAAATTTGCCGCGTTAGCAGGAGCTTTCGCACAGAACGGTGTTGTGCTCTATGTTCCGAAAGGTGTGATCGTCGAGGAGCCGCTCCATTCCGTGCTATGGGGTCCGGGTGCAAATCTCGCTCACGTCTCCCATATCCTTGTCCTTGTGGACGAGGGTGCCTCCGTGACCTATGTCCATGAATCGGCTTCGCCAGATGACATGGCGGCTAATTCTATGCACGCGGGGATCGTTGAAATCCAAGTGCTGGAGAATGCTTCGATGAAGTTCGTTGAGCTACAGTCGTGGGGACGCCACGTGTGGAATTTCTCCCACGAACGTGCCCGCGTCGAGCGGGGTGGCAACCTCGATTGGATCTTTGGCGCCATCGGCTCGCGCATCACCAAAAACTTCAGCGAGCTGGACCTGGCCGGTGAAGGTGCCCAGGGACGTATGTCGGGTTTCTATTTCACCGATGGCAACCAGCATCTTGACCATGATACGCAGCAAAACCATCTTGCACCTCATACCACCAGTGATCTGTTGTTCAAAGGCGCGTTGAAGGGCAAAAGCCGCTCTGTGTGGCAGGGCATGATCTATGTCGCTCCAGGCGCCCAGCGGACAGATGGTTACCAGGCAAACCGGAATCTGGTGCTGAGCGACGGCGCTCGAGCCGACTCCATCCCCGGTCTCGAAATCCTCGCGGACGATGTCCGCTGTACTCACGGCGCGACGGTAGGCAAGCTCGAACAGGAGCCCCTGTTCTACCTCAAGTCGCGTGGCATCCCGCAGGCAGAAGCGGAAAAAATTGTTGTAGAGGGATTCTTTGATCCCATTTTCCAGCGCATTCCTTTCGAGGGCGTGCGGGAACGTTTCCAAGAATATATTGCCAATAAGATGGCATAAAATATATACGATATAAAAAGATCGAGAAAGAATTGAGAGTATACATGCCAGTAAAAACAAAGAAAACAAAAGTGCAGGAAAGCCCGAAAAAGGTGGTGGAACCGAAGACAGCTGCAAAGACCAGCGCGCAAGCGCGGGCGCGCGCTGCGGACAATGTGCGCGTGGTCAATAAGATTTCGCCCCCGCGCAGCTCAAATGGCGATGAGCGCAAGAAGGGGCCGCGCACACCGCAGTTCGCGTACATGAAGGCCCCCGGTATTGCTCACGATTTTCAAGTGGGCGACACTGTAGAAGTCTATTGTGATCACGAGAAGAACAAGGAACGCGTACGCGGTTGGATCCGTGGGATTGTCGTTCAAGTCGATAACAAAATGGTCGCGGTACAGTTCCGCTCGAATGTCTTCTTGACAGACGGCTGGATGGTCCCTGATCGTATCCTCTGGTACCCATTGAATTCGGAACACATCCGCCCCGTGGCAAAAAAGTCCGGTAAGCGCGAAAAGTCCATTCCGGATTATTAGTAATCGTCTACAGGTAGACAGGTAAACAGGTATCCACTTGCTTACATGTCTACTTGTTTCTATCTGTACCCATGCCACTCAACGTAAACGAAATCCGTAAAGAATTCCCCATTTTCCAGCGGGAAACCAGCCCAGGCACGCGGCTGGTTTATCTTGATTCCACAGCCACCTCTCAAAAGCCCCTGGCAGTTATCGAGGCGATAGACCAGTTCTATCGCCGTTCGAATGCGAACATTCATCGTGGCGTTCATACGCTTGCCGAGGAATCGACTCGGCTCTATGAAGAAGCGCGGGTGATGATCGCAAAATTCATCAATGCACCATCTGCTCATCAAATTATTTACACACGCAATACGACCGAATCAATCAACCTGGTTGCCTATTCGTGGGCGCGTGCGAATTTGAAAAGCGGAGATCTCGTGCTCCTCACCGAAATGGAGCATCACTCCAATCTGGTCCCGTGGCATATGCTTCAGGCCGAGCGCGGCATCGAATTGGATTTCATCCCGGTGACCGGTGATGGATTGCTTGATCTGGACGCGTACAAGACGCTTCTCACGCGCAGCCCGAAGCTGGTCTCGTTTACCCACATGTCCAACGTCCTCGGCACGATCAACCCTGCCGCTGAGATCATTCGTCTGGCGCACGAAGCCGGTGCGGTGACGCTTGTGGACGCGGCTCAATCGGTCCCGCACTTACGGGTGGATGTGCAAGCCCTTGACGCCGATTTCCTGGCCTTCTCTGCCCATAAGATGTGCGGCCCGACCGGGATTGGCGTGCTGTATGGGAGACTCGAGCTACTGGAAAGCATGCCTCCGTTTCTGGGCGGCGGCGACATGATCAAAGAAGTGAAGCTCCGCTCCTTCCGCCCGAACACCCTGCCGTACAAGTTCGAAGCCGGGACCCCGGCGATTGCAGAAGCTGTCGGTTTTGGCGCTGCTGTGGAGTATCTCTCTTCCCTGGGCATGGACGCGATCGCCGCGCACGAGCACGAGATCACCGAGTATGCCCTCGAGCGATTGGAAGAAGTACCGGGTGTGAAAGTGTTGGGTCCCAGTGCCCAGCAAAAGGGTGGGGTAGCAGCATTCACCTTGGACGGAGTCCATCCACATGATGTGGCGCAGATCCTTGATCAGGATGGCATCGCTGTCCGCGCGGGCCATCACTGTGCGCAGCCGCTGCATGAAAAGTTCGGGCTCCCCGCCACATCGCGTGCCAGCTTCTATCTGTACAACACCAAAGAAGAAGTTGACCTGTTGGTGAACGGGATCTATAAAGTAAAGGAATTATTCCGATAATTGGAGTCAACGACTCCAGTCGTTGGCCTGCATGCCAAAATCTGGAGATTTTGGACTCCTTCCTGGAGTACTATGGACGACCTCTACCGTGAAGTAATCATAGAACATTACAAAAACCCTGGCTATCGCGGGCGCCTTGACCCCCATGATATCCAGTTCGCCGACAATAACCCGCTGTGCGGCGATCACATCGAGATCACGCTGCGCACTGACGAGAGCGGAACCATTACCGACGCGCGCTTCAACGGGCATGGCTGTGCTATTTCTCAGGCCTCTGCAGATCTGTTAATTGAATCGATCATTGGAAAGCCGCTCGAAGAAGTCAAGCAGCTGGATAAACAATACATTCTCGATATGCTTGGCATTGACCTTGGCCCGGTGCGCCTGAAGTGTGCGCTGCTTTCGCTCAAGGTCTTGAAAGCCGGAGTCTACGGTTTAGGTGAAGCCAGCGACAGCCTGGTAGAGTGAGATCAGCCGGGGCAACCCGGCTCTATTTTTGTGGTGAGGGAAATCATGTTTAATTACACTACGTTGGATGAATCAAAAGCTGAATTTCTCGAAATTGCCCCGGCCAGTGAATTGCCCAAGGGGGAGCGGTTATTCATTGAAGTCGAAGGCAAGTCCATCGTCATCTTCAACATCGCCGATCAATATTTTGCGATTGCCGATATTTGTACGCACGATGACGGCCCGCTGGGTGATGGGGATCTGGAAGTTTATAACATCGTCTGCCCGCGGCATGGCGGCGAGTTCGACGTGCGGACCGGGAAGGCGGTGCAATTGCCGGTCGTCGTAGATGTCCCTGCGTATCCGGTGAGGGTTGTAGACGGAATGATCCACGTGGGGATCCCCAGGGAATAGTGCCTTATACAATTAAAGAAGAAAGAGGAAAGATCGTTCACGTTTTTCCTCTTTCTTCTTTTTTACCAGTCTCCCGCATACTCGATCCAGTATGGCCGTGTAATATTTTCGATTCTTGCTCGTCTCAGTTCCGCCAGCTGCCTGATGTGCAGGTTATCATGCGCAACCCAGCTTGCAAACATATCGCCTGCTTTCATGGAACCAAATGATGATGTGTGGGTGGTATCCCAGTCCGCACCGGTCAACCCTTTGAGCCACTCGAGAGAGATTTCACGCTCGGCAAAGAATTTTTCCCGCATAACGGCGAAATCCTGCTCGTTATACTTTCGCTCTGTCACCCAGCCCTGTGGATTGAACGGAGCCCATTCTTCGTTCGTGCGATAAAGAATGCTGTCAAGATGTTCACGAAAGTCCTCGCGTTCTTCATCATACAAATGACATACCACTTCGAGGATGGACCAGGACTTGTTATCAGGCTTGCTCTGAACTTCTTCCTGCGTTAGCCCGGCAAGCAGCGTTCGGATCATCTCCGTGCTGTTCTGAAGTTCCCGATAGAGAATATCAAAGTTCATCTTTCACCTCGCTGCGTTGTTTCAAGCGCACTATTGGGAAATCTTTCCATTACTGAGTATACAACTGTTTGGACCATTGCCGGTACATTCCGATGGGACCCTCACCTTCGGCCAGCGCGGGAGGCGAGATATATTTTTTATGCTGCCAGATCGGGATATCCATCCTGTTTTACGTCATTGATGAATCCGGCGAAGGTAAAGCGTCTGATCAATCTGGTCAGCAGCGACCCCGGGATCAAAGCGAGAAGCGGGTGGATCTTGCGCGGATCAACTGCTTTTGCGCTGGTTGCTAAATTCAGGGTAATGCGATCTTCGTCTAGTGGAGTGGGAAGTACCCATAGACGAATGCGGCGCACTTGGTGTAATCAGGTCCTGTCCTCTTAAGTGCAGTTGCCAAACCGCCCGGCAATCCTGAGAATATCAAATCCCTCTGCAAACGGCTTCTCTGCCAGCGCGCCATGACGGATCATGATGGAGCGTGTCAGCTCGCTGTTGAAATAGTAGCGGTCTCGATATGTTTCGTAACAGGAGAGCGCTTCAATTTTTTTATTCACATCCTCTTCCGTGACCTCCACGAGAAAGTGCGGAAAAAAACCATAAGAAGACCGCACCACATCAAAGCCAAGGACCGTAATGCCGCGGAAAGCCCGCAAAGCTTCATCGGTCATGGTGAGATGGTCCTGGTGAACATCCTGTCGAGAATGGACGAAGATCAAGTCCGGCCCAAACTCGCGGCGGAGCTTGAGGAAGTACTCCAGGATTTCCTGCCGCGCATCAGGGAAGACGCGGGTGGTAAAGGGACCAAAGACAATTTTTTCTTGTGGAACCCCCAGGATCTCCATCGCCTGATAATGCTCATCTTTGACATTCTTCAGATCAGGATTCTTCTGGTTATCAGAGAGCGTGACGCACAACACGTCCGTCTGGTTGACAATGTTATGAAGCAGTGCGCCGCATCCGAGCTCGATATCATCGGGATGCGCGCCCAGAAAGAGGACAGATTTTCCGAAGAAGTTCATTTTGGTTTATTCGTCCAGTACCGCATAGGCTCTCACAGGAAAGGTTCCAAATGCCCGGACCTTCACGGGCGCGGCGTGAAAACGGAAGCCACTGTCGGGCAGATTCTCCAGCCCACACATGTGCTCGCAGATGGGAATTTGATTGCCTAAAAGGATCGTGTGGGCCGGACGCGTCCCGTCCGTCGTATCGTCAATGTTGTACGTATCGATCCCCACGAAGGCTGCGCCGGCTTTCACTAAACATTCGGCTGCATCCCGGGTGAGAAATGGGTGGTCTTCGAAATATTGATCTGTTCGCCAGTGACGGGCCCAGTCCGTGTGAATGAGGACGGCTTTACCTTTCAGTTCCAGCCCATCAAAGATTTCAGCAGAAATTGCACGCCCATTGCTCCTCGAGCGAACCACAATGCCTTCTAAATCAGCCAGTGACTCCAGCGGCAGCTCAGAGAGATCGATTCCATCTGCAAATCTGTGGAATGGACTATCCACATACGTCCCGGTGTTGGCAACCATTTCGATCTTGCTGATGCTGAACTCGGTCCCTTCCGAGTAATGCCTGCGTGAGTCTTCCCTGGAGAGGAAATCACAAATGACCGGCGCGGGAAGTCCCTTGTACGTGATCATTCCGTGTTCGACTGTGTGACTGAGGTCAATGAGTTTATTAGGCACGGCGCAAGCTCCAGTCTCTACTCTCACGTTCCAAACCTTGGAGGAGATTGCTTCGTCGTCGCTCACTCCTCCTCGCAATGACAGATTATTTCGTAGCCAAAATTCCGCCCACGACCTTGGTCATAACCAACTTGCCGTCGCGTTCAAACCAGCGTGTAGCCACATCGGTGATCTTGCCGATCAGCGCTTCGTATTCTTCTTTTCCATTGAACATGGACGTCCATAACTTACGGTCTTCGCTCAGAGAAGCGCGCACGTATTCAACAAACGGCGCGACCTCAGGGAAGGTGAGGTGATTCTCGAAGGTATGCAATTCCGTCTTTGCAAAGATTCTGTCGATTGTGCTGAAGATCTCACCTTTGAAGCGCGAAGAGCCAGGCATCGGGGGGATGGTGGTATTCGTCGCTTCTTTGATGATGTCATAGAACATTTTCTTGTTCTCTGGCAGGGGACCAGAGACAAACAGGCGCCCGCCCGGCTTGATCACGCGATGCGCTTCACGAAATGTAAAATCCAGATCGGAGGCGTAATAAATGGCAAAGGCGCTCGTGCAGAGGTCAAAGGTATCGTCCGCAAACTCAAATGGTTTGTTAAAATCGAGGAATTGAAAATCGATATTCGAGCCACGCTCTTTGTTCTTTGCCCGTGCTTTATCCAGGAGCTCTTCTGAAAAGTCTCCGCCCGTGATTTTTGCCGCGCCTTTAGTATAATCGTCGAACAGGAAGCATTGCTTGCCGGCGCCACAGCCAATGTCCAGGATATTCATACCGGGCTGTGGATTGAGGAGTTCAGTTGTCCACTGGTCGATGTTGGCGGAACCATATTTTTCATGGATGTCGATGCGGGTGAGCAAGTCTTTTGAAGTTTCCTGATAGTTGATTTCCATTGCTTCTCCTAGATTATGTAGTGGCGACTTTAGTCGCTTATTCGTGGACGACTGAAGTCGCCATTACGAGAATATCTTCAAAAAATTATACCAAAAAAAGACGCCAAAATTCAATTGCTGAATTTTGAATTGCACAATGGAGCATTGATGAAAAAAGTCATTCAATCGGTAAAGGGGACTCGTGATTTTTATCCGGAGCAGATGGCCGTGCGCGTGTGGCTGTACAACACCATGCGCGAGGTCGCGGAGTCGTTTGGATATCAGGAGTATGAAGCGCCAATCCTCGAGACGCTGGACCTGTACGCGGCAAAATCTGGGGAGGAGCTGGTCAAGGAACAGTCGTATGTCTTCACCGATCGCGGCGGTTCAGAGATCACCTTACGCCCCGAACTCACGCCGAGCCTGGCGCGTATGATCGCGCAGAAACAAAATGAGCT
>DATHTL010000207.1:0-21983 GCA_035463255.1 Anaerolineales bacterium
ATCGGCATTGAGATGGATGCTGCGCAGTCCTTTCGATTCAGATTCAGCCAGAGCAGCCAGCTGGGCGATCAGTTGACTCTTGGCTTCGAGCACCTCCGGATCATGATCTGGCTTGCGCTGGAAGGACACCTCAGGGCTGACGTCCAGGATCACCAGATATTCCGGAGGGCGCATTTTCTCATAGAGCGCCTTCTCGGCTTTTGCCAGCTTGCGTGCCACCGGCCCGCTGCGTTCATCCAACATGGACTGGATCCTCGAACCATCCATGCGGCCGGCCCCGAGCTGTGGGTCGAGCACTTCGAGCGGATAACGGTCGAAGATCACCACCGACCCCGCCATGGATTTTTTCATGCCCGCCAGATAACGCTGGTAGCGATCCTGCGCCAGCGAATAATAGTGCCAATAGAGGAAAAAGTCTCGCAAGCTGACGAATGGTCTGCCGATAAAACTTTTCTCGCCAACCACCGTTGCCACCGCGCGCTGTCCGCGGCGGGCCATACGGTACACGGAATAAAGGAAGGCGCTGCGCTTCGAAGGAATTTTGCTGCCCAGGTAGTACACATGTGTATCGATTTTCCACGAGGACCACTTGGTCAACGCCTTGCAGAGCGTGGATTTCCCCGCGCCGTCCGCGCCGATGAGAGCCAGGGTCAGGCCGCCCGCGGGCAGGGTCATCTTGGTAATGGGCGCAGACCGCAGAAACTTGCGGCGCTCCCACATCTCGCCAAAGTAATGCAGGGCAGCAACTAATGGATTGGTGCGCTGGAACAGGCTCAAGGTGCGGCGGATGCGATTGCGCAGGAAGTACAACTTCAAGCCCGCTTTGCGCCCGGTCGCGACGTGATCGAGAAAGGCCAGGATCAAATCACCACGAATGTATTCAGACAGCTCTGCGAGAGTCTGCTCGATGCGCTCACGGCTGGTCTGCGCCAGGAGCCACTTGATCTCTTTGCGAAAGGCAGCCGAAATCCCATTGGAGCGGAAAGGCAGAAGGTCGCGCAGCAGATCGCGGTCGCGGTACTTCAACAGGATGCGGATGGAGAGGATGATGATCTCGAGCTCAGGGACGGGAATTTTCGCGCCGTGCCGCATCTGAACGGAGTCAAGGAAATAATTTTCCAGCGGCAGGCGATAATTTTTGACAAATTGCTCACCCAGCACAAGCTGATAGTGGACATGCAGGTGGAAGAGCTTGCCCGTCGCTTCATCAAAGCCGAGATGATTTTCAACGGCGGGATACTGTCTGCCAGGCGCGGCGTGGAACAGTTTGATGTTGTGCTGTTGAAGCACTTGCCTGAAGAGAGCAATGTGCTCACGGTCTACCAGCAGATCGAGGTCGGTCTCGCCGCGCATGCCTTCCTCCTGCCGGATGTTGCTCTTCCAGAGGCAGTAACGGATGCCGCGCTCGTTCAGAGATTGGAGAAACTTACGGGCGGCTTGTAAGCCTACTGCGGTTTCCCGCGCCTTCGGCGTAAGTTCAATGGCAGGGATTTGTTCCATAATCGATTCAGGAGAGGATGTGTGCATTGACATTTTCTTCTTCAAAGGAATAGCCGGCTAGGAAATCATATTGAGCCATTCTTGTTTTCACCTGGTCGATCCACTCCGGCTTCCACTTCACCATATTGCGGGATCGTTCAGGTGACTCATGCAGGATACTGGCGCAGGCCGCCAGATATTCAGGCATCGCACTCAAACCAAGAAAAGCGCAGATCTCAGCCAGTTTTTTCTCAGGATGGTTCACGAAATCTTCGTATTTCACAGGCAATATATTGGAAGTATCCAGCCGCTTGTGCAAACCGGATAACATCTCGCAGCTCCTAAAGTAATGCTCACAGGCGTCTTCAAAACTGCGCTTGCCTCTGACCATCATGACACTGATCGGGTCGTAGGGATTTCGAATGACATGAATAAACTTCAGATCTACTGGTTCCATGACATCGCACAGCTTTTCGAAAAGGCCGGGTGTTCTGGCAAGCAACTGGGTGGAGGCGCCGGTGGTGCTATCGCCAATGACACGAAGACTCTTGAAGCGTCCCTGCCACTGACCGGGCACCAGCCACGAGTACGCAGTCAGGCGTCGGGCTGTGACACGTCCCTTCATGAACTCTCGCTGCGAAGCTCGCAGCAGGATGTAAAAGATTTGCTCCCTCTTAAAACCGGCCTGCACGTAGCGCAATGGACCCGCCTCATCGGCCAGAATGACATTGGGATGAGCATCGAGCAGAGAGCCGATCATGCTGCCACCGCTCTTCATGTGCCCGATGAAAGTACAGTATGTTTTGACATCTCGAAAGCTAGCAGAATATCTGCGGCTCCGGTAATACGATGTTATGTATTTGCGCGCCATCAAAAACGAACGGTATGCGGAGCTTTTGAAGAGGAATGACCCGGAACCGCGTTTGGCAAACCGGCGGAACCCATCCGAATTCAGAAAAGAAACCCATAAACGCTGAAGTGAGGCTTTCATGATAACTACCTTTTGATCTAATTAACATATGGGGGAGGAGATATAAGTGGTACTCACGCACTGCCAGACTCTCTCGGGTGCTCCACCGCGTTTGCAATCAACGCCAGGCCCACCCACCATAAGCTCAAGCCAAATACAACTCGCATATTATGGAATGTATTAATAGTTATGTATGCAAAGATGAACAGCCAGGCAAGGGTCAGCGATCGCTTGCCCCAATAACCTGCCATCGGCAGGCCGGGCATTTTCCTGAGGGAACGCATCAGCCACCAGAAAAATGGAAACAGGAAAAGGAAGGTGCCTACGGAGCCCTGCTCCGCCAGCAATGTAAGAAAGAAGTTGTGAGAAGAAAGATCCTTTACAGGGGCTGCCACACCTTCCACAGCACTATAAAACTGTGAATCGTAACGGTTGAAGTTCTCGTAGCCCCAACCGAAAAACGGCTTTGCGGCAAACATTCGCATACTGGCCTGAAACACAGGCAGCCTGACCAATGCAGATTGTTCGGCCCTCTCTGAAGAGAGGCGTTCCTGCGCCCATTCGATCTGACTCGCCAGGGGGCCGTCCGCCAGAACATAGACGAGCGGAATCACGATGAGCCCAATCTGAAGGATATGCTTTCGATCGATCAAAAGTAAGCCCAGGATCACCAACAAGCCTGCCGTCCAGGCACCCCGGGAAAACGAGATAAAAACACCAAAACCAGCCAGTATAAAGGAAAATAAATAAAGATTACGAACGAAACCTGCTTTTTGATTTAATCTGGACTGCAGGAGAAAAAGACCCGAAAAGAGCATGGCTGCAGCATATGCACCGTACGAGCTCAACGTTCCTGTGGTTCTCCCGGCATCCCCTCGCGTCCAGGCGGCTGGCAACAGCGAGGGGGAATACCAGGCAAGCAAGCCAGCGAAAATCTGAAAAACAAGCAAAAATAGAACCACAGGTGCCAGGCGTTTCAGATCCTCTTCATTTGGAGCCCAGAGCCGGATGACCATATAGAGGCATATCGGACTGATCACACGATCGTAGAAAAGATAGAACGTGGCTTGAGCCTTGTCATTAAGCAATACGATCGATGCAATGCCAAAGATCAAATAGACAGCCATCATTCCTTCGGCCCATCCCAGGTTGGGGAATTGGCGCGGATTGATGCGCAATTTGGATGCGATCAGCATAATGATCAGGGTGGCTGGAGGCAATGCGCGATGCGTGAGCCAAAAGATCTGGCGCCCGGCAGTATCTGGTGTATAGGTAAACAAAGGCACCACAGCCAGCCAAATTAAGAGAGCCAGCCAGGGATATCTGTGCAGCACAATGAATGCGGGCAGCGCTAACAACAGCGCAAGAGCGATCATCCAGCTTCCATGCACAACCATATAACCCGCGAAGATCGCCAGGATCGCTCCTATGCCAAGCACGGCAGAAGCAATGGCATTTGCCTTAACGGTACTGATATCAAACCTGCGGAATATATTTGTTAAGAACATACTTTTCTTCATACGGTCTGCTGGCTGATTTCCATCTCATGTACAGGCACAGTTCTTAAGGACCAAATGTAAGCGTATCGACGTAAACTCTTCCATTCAGGCTGCTGGCAATCAATAATACACGTGCACTCGTTGTTCCGGCCGGTGACGTAAAGCTGCCAGAGATTTGCTCCCAGCCACTTGTTGTCGTGGCTCTGTATTGTTTGACCAGATCACGCCGAATGACGGTACTGCCGTTCCGCCATTCGACTCTCACGATAAATGATCCGCTGGACATCTGTGGAATGTTCACCCATCCCGAAAAGCTATATGTCCTCCCTGCCGTCAGATTGTCCATTCTCTGGGAAATTGTTGTGCTGGTGCCGGTTGCGAGGAATCTTCCTGCAAAGCTGCCACTGTGTACCGCCTCGGTGCTACGGGTGAAGATGCTGTGTGTAGACCAACTGTCCGGTCTGCTGTCATTGTTGGCGTCAAGCTCGAACCCGGGATTCAACAGGAGATTTCCGGTGGACGGTATGCTGGTCGGAGTGCGTGTTGGCGTAGGACCCGTCTGGGGTGTATTCGTTGGGACAATCGTAATTGGGGTTGAGCCTGAAGTTCCGAATGAGAATGTATCGACGTAAACTTTTCCGTTCAGACTGTTGGCAACCAATAACACACGCACACGATTTGTCCCGGCCGGTGCTACAAAACTGCCAGATATCTGTTCCCAGCCGTTCGTGGTCGTTGCTCTGTATTGCTTGACCAGATCACGCCGGATGACGGTGCTGCCATTCCGCCACTCCACCCGCACCGCGAATGTACCGCTTGACATCTGAGGGATGTTCACCCAGCCAGATATGCTGTGTGTCGCGCCGGCCGTCACATTATCGATCCTCTGGGAGATGGTGGTGCTGGTGCCACTCGCCGCGAATCGTCCTGCAAAGCTGCCACTATGCACCTGCTCATTACTGCGGGTGAAGATACTGTGTGTAGTCCAACTATCGGGTCTGCTATCGTTGTTCGCATCCAGCTCAAAACCGGGGTTGAGCAACAGGTTCCCTGTGGGCGGCGGCACGCTGGTTGGCGTGCGGGTCGGGGTGCGCGTGGGCGTTGGGTTGGTACCGGGTGTGGCCGTATTGCCCGGGGTCGAGCCGATGGAGATCTCCCACCACTTGCCGTCATTTTCACGGGGATCGGCGCCGTTATCTACGCCGCGGCTGACGATGTAAATATTCCTGACGGCCGGGTTCCCGCTGGCAGGGGCGTATGCTACATCCGAGCGAATGTTGCCGCCGGTTCCCATAAAGGATGCATCATACGCCCGCAACAGATTGCCAGACGGGCTCGTCTCGCCGATGTAATTCTCGCTGCCTTGCGCACTAACGATCAGGAGTGTCCCGGTATCGGCCTTGTAACCGATCCCTTCTAAATCGCGAAAGCCTTTAGAAGCCGTGTCCCAGTGAGTCAGGGCACCATCATCACCGCCGCCTAAGACCCGGTTCGGTCCAAGAGGTAAAACCCAGACTTCGGCATCCACCCCGCCGGCCATGAAAAGTGTGTTGTTGCCATAGGCCACATCTTCCAGGTCGGTATTAACACTGCGCTGTGTGACAGTATCGTCAGACGTGCAGTAATTGCCATCCGGTCCCAGGTTGATCTCGTAGACGCTTCCACTGCCGCTGTCGCTGGTGATGTAAATGCGGTTCGTTTCGGGGTTGACTGCCAGCCCGGTCGGTTCGTTGGTAAAGGAGGTGGTGCTGCATGTGGAGAGCAAGTTGCCTGAGGTGGTTGCACCAAACACATTGGCTCCCACCCAGTACGGCGGCATCTCATCCACTTCGCTATCTGCAACCAAGAGGCGGTTCATCTGCGGCCAGTAATCGATGCCCGCCGGATCAGGCGAAGAGGGGTTCCAGGCCTTGTTCGACGTGTCGACGATTTTTACAAGCGAAGCTGGCAACAGCTGCGTTCCCGAGGGAAGCGCCTGAGATGACACCAGAGCCAGCTCTACAATCCGGCCGCCTTGGGCTGCCGGGTCCTCTGAGGTGGTCTGTCCGCTATCGAGCAGGAACAGGTTCATCGTGGCGGGATCGTCGGTGCGGTCGGTGCTGGGAGCGAAAAGCATGCTCCCGGTCTCTTGTACCCCCAGCGAGCTTAGATCGAATGTCGCTACGACCTGCCCATCGCCGGCGAGTTCATAGAGCTGACCCTGCGCAGGGTTGGAGGCATACAGATGTCCATTGCCCGGATTAAAGGCTAGACCGCGCAGCTGACCGGGGTCCGCTACCCCGAGATCAATCCTCTGGACGCGTCCCTCTTGAACGGCCTCTCCATCATCAAATCTAGCCCCTGGACCGGGCTGGATCGCGATGATCTGCCCTGCCCCTGGGTTCAGAATAAAAAGCACACCCGTGTTTGGATCGAAGCTAATTCCCTTGGCATCGCTCAGGCCGATATCCTGCACATCGAACCGTGCAGCAGCGGCCGATGGGAGAGGGCGACCGTTCTGGCTATTGACTTGCGCCAGCTCAGACCGGCCCGGGTTCAGGACGAACAAACTCTCCGTCGAGGGATCGAACGCGACGTTGACTGGGTCTTCCACCGCGACATCGATGCTTATTGGAGTGCCAGGCTCCTCATACATCGAGACGGGCGTGATACTCCCATCTGCGCTCCAGACCAGGAATTCATTGGCAGCTGGCGAAAACGCCAGGCCCCGAGGGGCAGATATGCCAAACTCCTCTGTGTAGATAGAGCGGACTTCCCAGAAAGGTGCTCCCTGCTCCTGGGCAGAAACAGAAAATTTTTCCGGGAGCAGAACGGGCATGGCAATGACAAGGATTACGAATAAACGGAATAAAAACTTTCCAGACACATGAAACATCAAAATCTCCTCTCGTAAAAATGATTGCCCCCTCCCTGATACTCAACTAATGAAATGATCTACGATGTTTGTACTACGTTCTTAGGCGGAACCAATCGACGGGCAGGCAGAGAACGACCCTTGAGCCCCTGGTACGTTTCTTTGGCAGTCCAAAGAGACATACCTGCAAAATTAAAAATCCAACTCCAAGAACATATAGCTCAGCTGCTCGCGTGCAGACAATGGTGTGTTACGTGCGGAACACTGCAATATCATCCCTACCATCCCCATTGTAATCCGCCACAACCGGAATGTCTCCCACCGTGCCATAAAGAAAGTCACCCACCCCGCGGATGTACCAGGTGCTGGTGGACGAGCGGAACACCGCAATGTCTGCCTTGCCATCTCCGTTGTAGTCCGCTACCACCGGGATGTCGCCCACCGTGCCGTACACAAAGTCGCCTACGCCACGCACATACCAGGTGCTGGTCGACGGGCGGAACACCGCAATCTCCGCCTTGCCATCGCCGTTGTAGTCCGCTACCACCGGAATGTCGCCCACCGTGCCGTAGACAAAGTCGCCTACGCCACGCACATACCAGGTGCTATTCGAGGGACGGAACACCGCAATATCATCCTTGCCATCCCCGTTGTAGTCCGCCACCACCGGAATGTCGCCCACCGTGCCATACACAAAGTCACCCACGCCACGCACATACCAGGTGCTATTCGAAGGACGGAACACCGCAATGTCATCCTTGCCATCTCCGTTGTAATCCGCCACCACCGGAATATCTCCCGACTTACCATACACGAAGTCCCCGACGCGATGGACATACCAGTTATCTGTGTCTGGACTTGCTGTTGGTATGGATGTGCTGGTTGGTGTATTTGTGATTGTAGTAGATGGAGTTTGTGTGGAAGTTGCGGTTGGAGTTGACACTATTGTCGGAGTTCTGCTTGGGATCGATGTGTTGACCGGTGTTGATCCGATGGAAATCTCCCACCATTTGCCGTCATTTTCAAAACGGTCCTGGCCATTATCAATGCCGCGGCTGACAATATAAAAATTCTTGATTGTGGTATTTCCGCTGCCTGGAGCATACGTGATGTCGGAGCGCAGGTTGTATGCTCTACCCATAAAGGAAACGTCATATGTACGCAGTAAGGTACCAGAGGGACTCATTTCTCCGATATAGGCTTCGTCACGATCGGAACTAATCACCAGGATAGTATCGGCGTCTGTTTTGTAACCGATACCTTCAACATCATGAAAGCCCTTAGACGCGGTATCGAAGTGTATCAGGGCGCCGTCATCGCCGCCGCCCATCACTCGATTGGGGCCCAGGTTGAACATCCAAACTTCCGCATCCACCCCACCAGCGAGAAAGAGTGTATTGTTTCCGTACGCCACATCTTCGAGATCAGTGGAAATACTCCGGCTCGTGATCACATCGTCAGGTGTACAGTAATTGCCATCTGAACCTAGGTTGACCTCATAAAGCCTTCCGCCATCATCGGAAATATAAATACGGTTCGTTTCAGGATTAATCGCGATCCCGGTTGGTTCATTAGTAAAATCTGTTGTGTCGCAAGTAGAAAGCAGATTCCCAGACGTTGTAGCCGCAAACACATTTGCACCTGCCCAATAGGGACGCATTTCCTCTACTTCACTGTCAGTAGTTAGAAACCGTTTCATTTGCGGCCAATAATCGATTCCTGCGGGATCGGGCGATGAGGGGTTCCAGGCCTTGTTGGACATATCGACAGTCTTGACGAGTGTGGTTGCCAGCAGCGGTGTTCCTGAGGGAAGCGCTGCAGGCGCAGCAAGCGAAATTTCCACAAGCTGTCCGCTCGTTTCCTCCGCAGACTGAAATGATGCAAAGTTGAAATTTGATGTTTTCGATGTTGTTGCCGGGGCTTCATCCAAAATGAACAGATTCTGTGTCTCCGGCTCATCGGTCCGATCCACACTTGGCGCAAAGACAATCGCCTGTGGCTCGGTTAATTGCAACGAGCTCAGGTCAAACTCAGATATTTTCTTCGCAGATTGAGTCACTTCATACAATCTATGTCCGACCACATCGAGCAGATATACATTACCATTTGCCGGGTTGAAAGCGATGCCTTGCAGGCCTGCCGCGCCCAGTTCATTCAGGCTGATACGTGTGATCCGACCGGCGTGAGCGGCAACACTCCCATCGAATTTTCCAGCGGCATCCGGCGCAACCGTGACCAGTTCGTTGCCATCCGCATTCAAGACAAACATGCGACCGCTCGCCGGGTCGATGGTCAGACCGCGTGGCGACTGCAGATCCATAGACTCCAGATCATGCTTGGGGCTGGCACCTGTGTCCGGCACAGGCAATCCTTTTGCATCCACGGGAATCTCGTCCAACGATGTATTGCCTTCCCCCAGGATGAACAACTGGTTTGTGCGAGCGTTAAAGGCAAGGTTATGGGCATCTTCAACCGGAATACGTAGGTCCTGCATATCTAACGCGTCTTCATACATGCTGATGCCAGCAACAGTTCCTTCCGCATTCCACAACAGAAAGGCATTGGCAACAGGAGAAAAAGCCAGTCCTTTCAATTTCAGCAGTCCAAACTCCTTCATCTGGATCGTTCGGACAACCCGGAAATCTTTCCCGCTGTCTTGTTTTGCCGAAGCAGCAAACCTTTTTGGAAGCGCAACGAGCATGGCAATGATCATGATCCCAAATAAACGAAGTAAGAGGTTTTCAGCCACACGAAGCATCAGAGAAGCTCCTCTCATAAATATCCCCCTGCTTAAGCTTAACTGACAAAATAATTTACGAAGTCTGCACTACGTTCTTAGGCGGAACCAATCGACGGGCAGGCAGAGAACGACCCTTGAGCCCATGGTACGTTTCTTTGGCAGTCCAAAGAGACATACGTGCAAAATTAAAAATCCAGTCCACGAAGAGATAACTCAATTGCTCGCGCGCCGAGAGGCGGATGTCATCGAGCTCGTATCCAAATTCCTGCATACCACTCTTGCATAAGTCCTGCATGTATTTGATCTCCTGCGGCGAAAGCACCTGTCGGTAACGTGCGATCGAGTCGGTAGAGATCGCGCCGACCTCGCGCTTGCCGTAGGAGCTGTTGCTTCCTTTATTCCGGTGTGTAGGAGCGCCCATCATGGTCAACATTTCAGGAGCATATTCCTCGCCCAGGAATTCGCAAACTTTGCGAAGTGTTTGTTCCGGCTGTGCCGCAAGATCTTCATAACGAACGACCATATAATTCGCGGGATACCGTTTTTGTCCGCGGCGGGCCAGCTTGACGGATTCCAGCCACATGGCCGTGCCTGCTCCCACCCGGCCCTTCATTTTCGTCCAGCGCGTCTTGGCGGAGGCGTAGCGGTCACGCGGGTCGCGCATCATGTGAATCACTTTTGCACTGGGGAAGACCTCAAAAATGTCATCCATGTAGCGCTCGCTGTTCAGGGATTTATCCCCCCAGCGCGACTTGCCCTGTTTTTCCGCAAAGTGCCCCTCGATCAGGCTGAACAGGCGGGCGTAGGTCTTTTCGCCCTGCTCGAACTCATGCCGGACTCGATCCGCATCGATCTGGATAGCGCGCAAACGCTTGTACTGCGCCATCACAGCAAGACAGCGCTCGAGGTTTTCCTTCTGGCTCAAGTCACCGTACTGTTTGTTGAAATACGTCCATAAATTTGTTCGCCGCGTCATGGCAATGTTGGGATGAGAGGCCAGCAACGCGTACATCAGGCTTGTGCCGCTGCGTTCGATACCTGCAAGATAAATCGGTCCGCGATCCATGTCATAACTCCTAATTTGCATGATTGAGTCTGATACGCTGCACTGCTGCACGCACCAGGCTAAAGGGCCAGTCCAGGCCGTAATACAGTAAAGCATCAGAGGGAGAAAACCGGATCCGCTCTGAGATGTATCCCCGCTCTGCCATTTCCTTGCGCGCAAACGTCTGCATAAAAACCACTTCTCTGGGTGAGACAACCCTCGAGCCATCCAGTCGGAATTCCAAGATGCCCGTTTCCAGCTCCGCCGAGCGACCCGGTCCCTCCCCACCCCCAAAGCTGACAGCCCCATCGAGCGTCAGCATGGCTGGAACATAGTCCTCCCCGATGAAGTCACAAACCTTGCGCAGAGTCTCCTCAGGACTCGAAATAAGGCTTTCGTAGGAAAGGATCATGTAGTTCTCTGCGTAATGCAAGTAATTTCGCCTCGCCAGCCGCGCCGACTGCAGCCAGTCTGCGGTATTGATGCCGACCCGCCCGAGCCTGATCTTGGGAGGCGTGTTGCGGAGCATTTCTTCATAACGATTGCGCGGGTCTCGCAGCATGTGAATGATCCGTGCGGAGGGATAGGCGGCGAAGATCTCCTCTGCATATTGCTCGATGTCCGCTTCCTGCTCACCCCAGCGCGACCTCCCCAGCCGCTCGGCATAGTGTTCATGGATCAGTGCGAACAGCCGGCCATAGCTTGGTTCACCCTGCCAGAACTCGCGGCGGATGCGCTCAGGATCCGGCTGCAGGGCTCGGATGTCCTTGCGACTCAACAAGGCGTTCAAACAGCGCTCGAGGTTCTCCTGGCGGCTGAGGTCTCCGTAGCGATTGTAGGCCCGGGTCCACATGTACGAGCGCCGCGTCATCGCGATGTTGGGGTGGGCCGAAAGCGCCAGTCGCAAATGCGTCTTGCCCGAGTTATCCAGGCCACCGATAAAGATCGGCGATTTCATTTTGTCATGAGAAGCTTCAGGCTTTGGCATTTTTGATGATCATCTTGGAGGCAGGTTTGCGCCCAAAGGTTTGCGGGTAATTCTGCTGGAAGTATTCAATGCCAAGCCAGGTCATCATGCGGACAAAGTTGGCCGGCCAGTGCCAGAAGATGTAAGCGAGTCTTTCCAGGAGAGAAAAGTGTACAGGCTCAACTTCGTAGCCAAACTCGCGCAGACTGCCCTGGGTAATGCTGTGCATGAAAGCTAGCTCATACTTGGACAGTCCCTTGCGATACATGCCAATATGCTGGTCCGATAATATAGAACCGGTCTGGTTATCGCCCGCGGTGCGCATCATCTTGGCACGGTGGTCCGGCGCGCCAACCAGTTCCAGCATTTCAGGCACATAGTGCTCACCTATGAACTGACAGATAGTCTTTAACGTCTCTTCCGGCGCGCGAACCATGTCTTCGAAATGGACGACCAGGTATTGCTGCGGATATTTTTTCAGGTTGCGGCGGGCCAATGACGTGGTATACAACCACCGCGCCACCGCGCCGCCTGCGCGTCCCTTACCATTCGGCCACATCTTGAGAGACTCTACATAACGGTCGCGCGGATCACGGATCATGTGGATCATGCGCCCATCGATGAACGTCTCGAAGACCCGGTCGATATAGCGCTCAATCAGACCTGTCTGCTCGCCCCAGCGCGGCTTGCCCTGGCGTCGCGCATGCTGTTCCAGAAAAAGCCCAAACAACCTCGCGTAGGTTGCCGGCCCCTGGCGAAACAGCTGACGGATCTCCTCCGCTTCCGGTTTGAGGAAGCGCACGTGCTTGTAATGCAGCATGGCATCCATGCAGCGCTCGAAGTTGGCCGGGTCGCTCAAGTCACCAAATTGGCCGTAAAAATACGTCCACATGTTCGAGCCCACCGCGGGGATGGAAACATTGGGATGCGAGACCAGGAAAGCTCGCAAGGTGGTCTTGCCGCAGCGGTCGAGTCCGCCAATGAAAATGGGTCCTTTATTCATGGTAGCTTTATTTCCCCTTAAATCTTTTGAGAGTTTTCTGCATGACACGCTCCAGCAACATACGATCTTCTGCAGACAAGCCCATTAACCAGATCATGGCAGCAAACATGGTGACAAGGACCAAAACATAGGTAACAACCAATAAGGGATTCATACCGGCGGGGATCCACTGATTCAAAGTAAATATGGTGACAAAGGTCACCAAGCCAGCCAGGATAGGCTTAAGAATACTGCGATTGTAGGGAACAAGTCGCAAAAGATAATAGACTTGCAAGATGCGGATCGTATTGAGCAAAATAAACATGACCAACGCCGAGATGGCGGCTCCCACCACTCCAAAGCGCGGGATCAATACGACGTTCAAGCCGATGGATAAGGCAACACTGATGATATTGTTCACCAGTTTGAGCCGGGTGTATCCGGTCATGCTGAGAATGGTGCCGCACATGCCGGTGCCTACATCCACCAGATTTGCCCAGGCCAAGATGATCAGGGCGGTGGCTCCTCCCACAAAGCTTTCACCAAAAATGGATAGAAACTGGGTTGGGAACAACACAAAGACCAAGAAAAAAGGCAGGTTGATAATCAGGGACCATTTTGTGGTGGTCTGATACATTTGCTCCAGCTGCGTGTTTTTCCCGGTTTCGTGAAGCTCGGCGATATATGGAGTAGCCGAGGTATTGATCGATGTATAGAAGTCATGACCGATCCGGTTCAACTGGTTAGCTACAGCAAAAACACCGGCTCCGGTAATCGAGCCAAGCGAGCCAACCAGTAAAACCTGGATGTTGACGCGGAATGTAGTTAATAGTGATGATAACCAATCCGGTACTGCATAAACCATCATTTCTCTCAGGTTTCGTTGCGCTGTGGAGATTGGCTGCCGCAGGGAAAACAACTCATTTAGATAATAGAAGAGCATCAGGGCTGCAACAAGCTCACCAACGCCGAAAATGATAACCGCATGGGAAACCTGCAAACCCCAGATTGCGACAATGCCGATCAGCACCACTTTTACAATGGGTTGGACAACAAATTTGGCAATTACGGGATACTGCATATTTTTGAATCCCCGTACTGCGCCAATCAAAGCATCACTCAAAACCGAGAACGAAGCAAATACACTGACGATTTGCAGCAAAGGTGCCATCTGAGCATCGTGGAACGCCCATTCCGCTATCGGATACGCTAGAAGATAGAGGCCGATGTTCGTGATCACACTCAACAGGAGCGGGATTCCGATGCCGAGCTGGATGAATCCCCAGGTCTTGTCATGCTCCTGACGAGCAACTGATATTGCCAGAAAACGGGTTAAGGCAGTATCAAATCCCAACAAGACGAGTCCTGCCATAAACGTGATCACATGCAAAGCAAGGTTATACATGCCATACTGCTCTGCCCCCAAGATCCGGGCCAAGATGACGACTGTCACGAGCCGAACGGCATTCGTAAATATCTTGCCTGCGAGAGTCACTCCGCCGCCTTTGGCGACGCCGATCAGGTTCCGCTCAAATGAGGAAGTCTTTAGGGCTTTTGGTGCTATTACATTTTCCGGTTGTTCCACCACGATCGTTGTTTCTCCTCTGTTCCGAATATACCCCAGAGACTCATTTTGATTACAGGTCGTTTACATCATGAACCTGACAACAGGATCATATCCCGTGTCAGGATCATCATGTTGTTTCCTCTCTACTGAAAAAGCAGAGCGAAATATATATGATTAGCCTTCTTGCTCTGCGAGTCCAAGTCGGCCGGGGCTGGGTTCATTCCTTGTCACGTTTGGGCTCTTGTGTCTATTCTGGTTTTGGCCCACAGACTCGTCCTCCTCATGTGGAGCTACGGCCGCTTGCTGCGAAGGTCCAGTATTTTTCGTCCCTTCCTCCTGGTTCTTCACGCTGTCTACAATGCTGCTGGTCGGTCCTTCCGTGGAGACCATGACTTTGCCATAGGTGGATTCGCGCATGCTTTCAAGAACATTCTGCGCACGTTCGATGAGCACATCGGTGCTTGCCCGATCCCAGCTGTGAAACGGCGCGATCCCGACAGCTCCATTCAGGTTCACGTTCCGTCCGCTCATGCTTAGCTCAACGGAAGCTTTGCTGAAGACATTCAGGATTCGCTCCACAGCTTTCTTTGCCTTCTCCCCATCCAGCTCGGGCAGCAAGAGAGCTATCCCTGTATCAGAAAAAGATGCCATGACGTCTTCATCGCGGAGGTTCTGGCCCAGGGCCACTATCACGCTCCGCATCACCTCGAGGCGGGCCTGCGGCTGCAGATTCCCTAACATACGTCGATGATCGACATTGATCAATGCCAGGGAAAGGACACCTTTATGTCGCCGGACTCTGCTCATTTCCTGGTGGAGGCGCTCTCGAAAATAGCGCATGTCATAGATGCCACTGCGATCATCCAGGATGTTGTACAGTCCGCCTGCTTCGGCAGGTATCCTCAAATACTCCATGAGAATTACAAGGCCCATGCCGAGCACCAGACCGAGTATACCGCCCAGGGTGAGGTTTTGCGCCATATTTGGATTCAAGGGCGAGGATGGCAGGGTGGCCTCATCCAGTGGTTCCAACCTATAGGTTTCATACAGACTTTCCACATAGCCGACGGTCTGCATGCCGATTGCATTTGTATAATCTCTGACAAGCACGGGATCATTGCCGCGCACAGTGATTTCGAGGATGTTCATCCCGCTTTTCATCTGGCTCTCGACACTCAAGTCCCCCGGGGTCGGGATACCAAGCGCATCTGCAGCCATATTCCGGATCAAGCTGCTATTCGCCACCCCGGCATATGTTGCAGCAATCTCGGTGCGACTGGTTAAGGTGTTGAGGGCGCTAATGGTGTTTCTTTCCTCAGCAAAGGAACTCAGACGTACGATATACGTAGCACTCGCCTGATACACCGGTTTCGTTCGCAATGTAAAGAAGGCGGTAGCCACGAGGGCTATGACGAAGAGGGAAAGCACAACCCACCAGCGTTTTTGCAGTAATCTCAGATACACTCTTAGTTCCATCTGGTTCTCCTGAACACATGACACGAATTCGACATCCGGCAGTTCACCCTTGCCTCGGTCAGGCGGCCTGATGCATGCTCCCGACTTTAAATGCAAAATGGGCTACCCCGCCCCCTGCCCGGTAAACACAGTTAATACCGTCCACCACAAAATTCTTAAATCTAGAATCAGGCTCTGGTTACGAACATAATGAATATCGTAACGAACCAGCTCATCAAAGCACAAGTTGCTGCGACCCTTGACCTGCGCCAGACCCGTAATACCTGGCAAAACATCCAGGCGCTCGGTATGCCACAACTGGTAGGTTTCTACTTCCCAGGGGATATTGGGGCGCGGGCCGATCAAACTCATCTGTCCCCGCAGGATATTGAGGATTTGAGGAGTCTCATCCAGGCTTGTTTTGCGCAGGAGACGCCCCATCCGCGTGATCTGCGCCTCATTATTTGGCTTATACCGGGGCCGAGTCGGTTCATCATACGTACTGGCTTTCCCGGAAATATAAGCTTTCATAAACGCCTTATCGGCTTGCGGATCGTGATTGTGGGAATAGGTGCGGAATTTATACATCTTGAAGCGTCTTCCGTACCTGCCGACGCGTTCCTGAACGAAGAACACCGGCCCCGGTGAATCCAGCTTGATGGCGATGGCGATGATCACCATCACGATCAAGAGCGGTGGGATGAAGGGGATGCAAAGAAGGATGTTCAGCAGTTGGCTGATGGATAGATAGACCCGCCGATTCTTCTTCACAGCCCGGCTGGCTGCAATGATTCCTGCATTTTGAAGCCAAACAGAGTTCATAGTTCTACTTCCAAATTCTTTACCTGGCCTGTGGTTGCCGATTCGATCAACCCCATAGCCAGACCCAATGCCATTCGGGCATCCTTGCCGTTGACCTGCTGTGCCCTGTTCCCCTGCACACAGGCGATAAATGCCTCGAGCTCGCCGCGCAATGGTTCTTTCTTACGAATGGCAAATTGTTTTACTTCGCCTTCGCTGACTCCCCGCAAGAGACTGAGAGCCGGCCAATTGCTACCGTTCTTTTCAGCATTCTCGTAAAAATACAGATCCTGCGTGAGATAGTTCACCCGGAACATTCCATACATGCCGGTCACATACAATTCACGGATCTTGGTGGGTGTCAGCCAGTTGATCTCCAACAAACCCAGGATGTCATCTTCAAAACTGATAATTCCGACAAATAAATCATCCTGGTTGCTGGACAATCTGTGTTTCGTACGGGCGTAAATATTAATGACCTCACTGCCGGTCAGATAACGCATGATGTCAAGATCATGAGGCGCCAGGTCCATGACCACACCCACATCGCTGATGCGCGTCGGGAAGGGACCCAGCCGCCGGGCATAGATCTGGAAGATCTGCCCCAACTCGCCCGCCTCCAGGCGACGTTTCAGCTCGATGATCGCCGGATTGAAGCGCTCGATATGCCCGACCATCAGCACCCGGTTTAGGCGATCTGCGGTCTGGATGAGCTTCTCAGCATCTTCCAGTGTGGCAGCGATGGGCTTTTCCACCAACACATGGATACCCGCCTCAAGCACCATCTTGGCGACCCGGAAATGTTCAATGGTCGGTACGACGATGGAGACGGCATCCGGTTTTTCTTTATCCAACATTTCGCAGATATCGGTGTATAGCGGCACGCGGTACCGCCGCGCCACCGGCTCTGCTGCTTCACGATTCGCATCTGCAACAGCCACCAGCTCCACCTCTGGCATCTCTGTGTAGACACGCACGTGATTCTTACCCATGGAGCCAACGCCGATTACCGCTACGCGAATCATAGTTTGTTTACCTCTTCCACAATCTTGTTCAAGTCTGCCTGGCTGAGCCCGGGATGAACCGGCAGCGAGATGACTTCCCTGGACATTCGCTCTGCAACAGGCAGACTGACTTCCCCGACCAGTTCCCGTATATGAGCCTGATGATGAGCCGGGATCGGATAATAAATGCCGGTGCCAATCCCGGCGGCGGTGAGCTGCTCAACCGCTGCGTCGCGATCTCTGCCGTGATTGATCCGTATCGTGTATTGATGCCAGACGTGACAATAACCGTCTTTTACTTTGGGGGTAATCACGGATTCGATCTTTGAGTTGAAGTATTCCGCATTCTGGCGGCGCTTTTCATTGAACTCAGGCAAACGCTTCAGCTGCACCAGCCCAATTGCGGACTGGATGTCCGTCATGCGGAAGTTGTAGCCGAGCATCTCATGATAGTAGCGGCGCTTCATGCCATGGCTGCGGAACATTTTGCATAATTCTGCAACGCCGTCATCATTGGTGGTGATCATGCCGCCCTCGCCGCTCATCAGATTTTTGGTGGCGTAAAAGCTGAATGTGCCGGTGCCAAATGAGCCTGCAAACTTATCCTTGTACGATGCGCCCACCGCCTGACATGCATCTTCGATGATCTTCAGACCATGCTTTTCAGCAATCGCCTGCAGGTGGTCCATGTCGCACATGTAGCCGTAGAGATGGATAGGCAGGATGGCTTTCGTACGCGGCGTGATCTTTGCCTCGACCTGCGCCAGGTCCATGTTGAAGGTCTCTTCGTCGATATCTACAAAGACCGGCGTAGCGCCAACATAGAGAATGGCATTGACAGTTGCAGCAAACGTGAACGGGGTGGTGATCACCTCATCCCCCGGACCCACACCGTTGGCGAGCAAAGCAATATGGAGCGCCGTGGTTCCGGAGGAGACAGCAATAGCGTGTTTGACGTTGAACGTTTCCGCGAAGGCTGCTTCAAATTGAGCCGTTCGGGGACCCATGGCCAACATGCCTGAGTCCAGAACTTCCATAACGGCAGATTTCTCTGCTTCAGAAATATTGGGCTTTGAAATTGAAATCATGATTCCTCAAGAATTAGAATGAATATTGATCCCCACAGGCCGGGCAGCGATACTTACCTGCTGCTTCTTCGACCAATTTGGTGGCGCACGTACACACGTAACCCGCCTGACGGGCCGGGTTGCCCATCACCAGCGCATGATCGGGCACATCTCGGGTGACCACGGCGCCGGCTCCCACCAGCGCAAAACGTCCAATCGTGACGCCGGGCAAGATCACCGACCCCGCGCCAACGGATGCCCCATACCGGACCAGGGTGGGTCCAACTTCCCAGTCGTCGTTGCCCTTCAAAGAACCATCCGGGTTGATCGCACGCGGTTTTTTGTCGTTGGTGAAAATTACACCTGGTCCCACAAAAACCCCCGACTCAATCGTGGTGCCGTGATAGATGAAAGCACCGTTCTGGATCTTGACGTTTTCCCCGATCTGCACACCAAAGTCGACGTACGAATCCTTCCCCAAAATGGAACCGGCCCCGATCCGGGCATCTTCCCTCACCTGGCAGTGATTCCAGATACGTACCCCCTCTCCGATCTGTGCCAAATCAGACACATCAGCGGTCGGATGAATCTTGGCTGCTATGAACTCCATACTTATCCTCCTATTGTTCCAGGAACAAAATAAATGAATTGAATTATTCTTACGATCTACAAAGCCGGGTCTATGTTCTCTACAACGACAACTTGCTGGCATGCTCCGCCCTTCCGACATGGACCCGGGATTCTCACTATTCTGAGAGCATCCCACCTTCGATTTTCAAACCTACCATGATTGCTGTCGTAGCCGGCTTTTCGTATTGTCAGTTTTTTCTATTACGGCATCGGCTAACTCTAGACAAGGCACAGCCCGGCAAC
Source organism: Anaerolineales bacterium (assembly GCA_035463255.1). Taxonomy (GTDB): domain Bacteria; phylum Chloroflexota; class Anaerolineae; order Anaerolineales; family Villigracilaceae; genus Defluviilinea. The sequence goes on from DATHTL010000207.1 coordinate 19,304, forward strand.
CTGAACAAATTGGTCTTTAAGATGAACTTTGCATTTTTGATAGGATTTGTTGAGTTACTTCATGACGAAAATCCTCTAAATTGGTTACATATGAATTGCAAATTCGTGGCAACAAATGGGAAACAAATAGTTGCAATTCCCCCATCGCCGCTGAACGGCGGGAATGCCCGTCCAAAACGGGCATGTTATTTTGTAGTGACGACAACATATACCGATTTTCCCCCAATGAACAGTAACGCTGTCTAATCGATGACCTTTCCCCCGTGATCTGGTTTTGCTTGCGTTTGTCAGGCAAACGCGTACCATCTGGCAAGATGGCGTAAGAACTCTTCTCCATCCCAGTTATCTACCTGGAACCTTGGCAACAGGAACGGGTCTGTCGTAGAGAGCACGCCGCTGGCTTCCGTGGTGCAGGCAGAAGAGAAGCCGGCTTTCTGGACAAGAGCTGCTGTTTCCAGGGAATAATCGCCGTGAGGGTAAGAGAAGCTTGTGATCGGGCGGCCGATGATCTCCTCCACTTGAATCTTGCTGCCGTGGATCTCCCCCATCTGCTGTTCCGCTGAGAGCAGGATGAGGGATGGATGGGTCAATGTGTGAGACCCCAGCTCGACCACGCCGCTCCGATCGAGCCTGTTCACCTCTTCAGGCGTCAACGCCCGAGCATCAGGCCGGCAATCCTTCCCGGCACCGGACCAGACACCGATTGCGTCGAGGGCTTGGAGCCGCGCGGGCCCGGGCAGTTCCCGAAGCTGCCGCCAGACCGAATAGAAGAAAGCCAGGCGCGTCCCGGCGAGCGCGTCCCAGGGACGGCGGTTCCGATCGCCTTGCCGGTCCTCAGGACTGTAGCGCGTCGCCTCGCCCAGGTCCCATTCCCAGTGATTGCCAGCTCCATCCAGCTCGAGCCTGTCTGGCAACGTCTCGGGGTGCAATAACACCCACTCGAGCTCATCCCACCAGAAGTTCCGTTCTGCTCCGAGCGATTCTGCGATCAGGAATACCGTAGCGGGCACATGGAAGCGCTGCAAAAGCGGGCTGGCAGCATGGAGGTTATCGACATATCCGTCATCGAACGTGACCACAACAAACCGGTTGGGCACCCTCCCCGCCTGCAGCCGCTTGAGGAGTTCTTGCATGCTCAACGGATGAAAATATCGATTGATTACTTCCAGTTGTTCCGCAAAATGACGCGGGGACACACTGAGCCCCCACGGGTCGAGTTCTGGCTCCGCAACGCGGTGATACATCAAGATCAGGCCGTGAGGAGATAGCCTGTCCCACAATTTTGTTTTTGCTCTTTTGACGATGTTCATCATTTCAGGACTATTCCATGCAACGATCTTTGATCGGGTACTCTGCAAAGCCCAGCCAGGCAACCGTCCGCCGGCAGCCCTCTTGAAACGAAACAGGAGGCTGATATCCCAGGATGCGCGCTGCCTTCTCGTGTGGCAATTTGTATTGGCAGGAATAAAGCAAGGACATTTCTAGAGAGAGCGGAGGTATTTTCGATTCAGATGCTGCTGCGGAGGGACCGCGCGTTGGCTCGAGGATCGTCTCATACGCTCTAAACGCCGCCAGCCTGAAACGATGCGGGACAATAGACAACAGGCCCTGCACAGGCCTGGAAACACGGATCGGCTCCAGACGCTCGAACCAGGATGGCTTTTGCTCTGCCTGGCTAACCTGTCCTTCAGGGACATCCGCCAGATCATATCCCAGCGCCTCAGCAATTGGATGGTAGAGATCCGCCCAGGTGACACATTCCCGGTCGCCAACGAGAAACACTTCTCGATCGACACCGGGTTGGGTGGCGGCCAGATATATCGCATGCACGAGGTTATCCACATAGATGCTGTTGCAAATGCCCTGTCCGTGATCGAGCAGGGATGCTTTCCCGGACAGCAGCTCGTCGGCAAAACGGGTCACCCAGCTGGAGCGCGGACCGTAGACGATGCCGGGGCGAAGGATCACCAGCTCGACCTCGCCCTGCGCGCGCAGTTGCGTGAGGATTTGCTCCGCCTGGACTTTTGCATTGTTATACGGCAAGGCCTGCTGATCGCTCAGCGTGCTGCCCTCATCCGTTCCCGGCTGAGGCGCCTGCCCGTGGACCGAAGCGCTGCTCAAGTACACAAGCCGCCGGACGCCCGCCCTCTGCGCAGCCTGATACACAGGGGACAGTGTGCCGAGAACCGTATTAATATCTCCGGCTACGGCATGAACAACAACATCACATCCCCGAAAGGCAGCCTCCAGCGCATCCTGATCAGAAGCATTTGCTACACGCGAGTCTAGGTCGAAGCGCGAGGCTCGCGCCAGGCTCGAATAATTTCGAACAATGGGACGCACTTCAGCCAGATCGCTCAATGCAAACATTTCCATGATGCGCGTCCCGATGAACCCATTTGCTCCAAGAACAGCAATCTTGATCATCTGGGCTGCATATCCATGATCTGCCGTGCGCGAAGCATTTCTAATTCACCCAGCCAGGGCATATCCATCAGGGCGCGCTGAGAGTAGCAGCTCTCAATCGCCTCCAAACTCGCGAGACCTGCCTCGCCAGGAACCAGAAGAGGCTCTGTGCCATGGACGGCCGCGATCACATTTTGAAGCTGGTTGAGGAAACACTGGTGAAAGTCAGCCGCGACAGGAGCGGGAGTCATCAGACCCTTTTCGGTCTGACTCA
>DATHTL010000208.1:0-9131 GCA_035463255.1 Anaerolineales bacterium
CCTCTCCTCGAGCGAGATCTCGCCCAACGGGCAGGCATTGGCTGGATCGGCAAAAACACATGTCTCATCCACCCGGAACATGGATCGTACTTCCTTCTTTCTGAAATTTTGCTCGATCTCGACCTCGAGCCAGACCCACCTTTCGTCACCGATCATTGCGGCACGTGCAGGCGCTGCATCGACGCCTGCCCCACCGACTGCATCCTCCCCGATCGCACCATCGACGCGACTCGCTGCATATCCTATCTAACCATCGAGCTTAAGGACGATATTCCGGTCGAGCTGCGTGACAAGATCGGGAGTTGGGTCTTCGGCTGTGATATCTGCCAGATGGTCTGTCCGTGGAACCGTTTCGCCGGGAAAGGTGATTCGGCTTTTGAGGAAAGAGGACCACTGCCTGCCCTGACCGAGGAACTGGCTCTTACACCCCAAGGCTTTAATCAACGTTTCAAGGGCAGTCCCGTAAAACGCGCCAAGCGACGCGGGTACCTGCGCAACGTGGCGGTCGCCCTGGGCAACACAGGCGATATGCATGCCCTGCCTGTTCTGCAGAGTGCATTGAACGATGAGGAGCCCATGATACGCGAGCATGCACAGTGGGCCATTGAAAAGATCAATCAACGGGTAGGGGCGACTCACCAGGATGAAAAGACGAATGAATGGTAATAATCTCAAAAGGTCGCCTCTGCTGCTTATTGCTACCAACAATCAAGGCAAGGTAGAAGAACTGTATGAACTGCTGCAAGATACAGGCGTCGAGCTCGTCACACCCGCTCAAATTCGCCTCGATCTAGAGGTGATTGAAGACGGCTCTACCTACGCCGAGAATGCAACGAAGAAAGCGGTTGCCTTTGCCCGGGCCAGCGGACTGATCTCCCTTGCAGACGACTCAGGCCTGGAAGTAGACGCACTGGATGGTGCCCCGGGTTTGTATTCCGCGCGCTACGGCTCCCCAAACGGTGGGAAACTCTCCGATGCCGGGCGCCGCGCCTTCCTGATACAGAATCTTCATGACAGGCCGCGCCCATGGACGGCGCACTTCCATGCCACGATTGCTATTGCCACACCAGATGGAGAGACGCAGCTTGCAGAAGGCTTTTGCGAGGGCGAGATCATCCCCGAAGAACGCGGCACCGGCGGTTTTGGCTATGATCCTATTTTTTTATTACCAGAGTTGGGAAAAACCATGGCAGAGCTCTCCATGGGAGAAAAAAACCGCCTCAGCCATCGGGCCAGGGCGGTGATGAATGCAAAACCAATTCTAAATAAGATTTACAGATAAATCTGAATGTGTCTACATCTTCCCGTGATGCAACCGGTCTGCAGCTTCCTCGGTGAGCGGAATATAGACCTGCACACGCGTACCCTTGCCCGGTGCGGAGTCCATGTTGAGCAAACCGTTGACCAGCTCTGTGCGCTCACGCAGATTGACCATACCCAGGCTGCCGCGCTTGTCATAGGATTTGTTCACGGCGGCCACATCAAAACCCAGCCCATCATCCTCAATCTCTAATAAGGCAATCCCGGTTTCAAAGGGGCGTAGCCTTACCCAGATATGCGGAGCATTGGCATGCTTGCGTGCATTATTCGTGGCCTCTTCGATGATGTAAAAGATGACACCCTGCTTGCCCATTTCCATATCGTCAAGGATGGCTTCATCCACGTTGATGATCACGTTCAGGCTAAAGGTCTCCCGCATCTTCTCGGCCATGGCTTGCAGCGCGGCGCTCAACCCCTGCGATTCCAGGATGAGCGGGCGCAGCGTGAAGAGCATGTGGCGGATTTCCTTTGTAGTGCGATGGGCCAGCTCTTCGATCTTCACCAGTTCCTTGGTCGCCTCTTTGACATCCTTGTTCATCATGCGCCGGGCCAGGTTGATCCGCATGGCCATCGCCGCTACCGATTGCGTGGGACCGTCGTGCAGGTCGCGCGCCAGTTTTTTGCGCGCCTCTTCCTGCACCTCCACCATACGCTCCTTTTCCTCGACCAGGTCCTGATACAGGCGGGCGTTCTGCACCGCGATCACGGCCTGGCGCCCGATGATGTCGAGCAGTCCGCAGCGTTCCTTGGTGAAATAGTTCGGGTCGGGATGGGCGAACAGCATCGCGCCGTAGACGTTGAATCCGCTCCTTAAAGGGAAGCAATAGGCGGAGGAGCAAGCGCGCAGCGCGATGATGCGTCCCAGCTCGGGGTCATAGCCAATATCGGTGGTGAGGATCGCATCCCCACCGTCCAGGACTTTCTTCAGAATGCCCTCGTTCCCGTTGAAGTTCACCCGCATGTCCGCATTTGTGAACCGCCGCGCAGAGCCGATACGCAATTCATTATCCTTAAACAAAAGGACCGCGCTCACCAGCTTCTCATCCGAGTCCGGTTCGTCGGGATCCGGATTCGGATTGAGGGCCGCGTAGCCCAGGTCCAGGGCTGAGTCGAGCACGCGACGGTAACTGAGCGTGGCCGTCATCGTCGAGGTCAATTCGTAGATGGCGCGCAGTCGTTCCGCTTCCATCCGCCGGCTACGCTCTTCAAGATCCAACTTTGTCCGCCGTGAGGAGCGAAGAGCTCTCATCACATACCGCCCGGCAACCCCGCTGATCAGGCCGGCCAATAAGGTAATGCCGATCTCACGGAACGAGGCCACGTTACTTGAAAAGACGCCAGTGCCAATCACATATTGCCAAATTGCAAATAAGGGCGCGACAATGAATGCCCCTGATGCTTCAAAATAGACCGCGCCCGTCAGAATGGGGATCAACCCCACCCAGCTGGGCGTACTGCCCAAAAGACTTTGCAGCCAAAAGAATATTCCGGCAAGAAGGACGTCGACTGTCAGCACGAAATGACGGTGATATTCACCCAATCGAATACTGAATACCGCCAAAAAGCTGACGATGGTATTCCAGATAAAAATAAAGGTGAGTGGCCAGAACGGCAGTGCGCTTAACCGATCCCACAGAGTAAGGGCAATGACCAGGCTGACCAGTACGATCCAGCGCAGCGCAGCAGCCAGCCAGTCCGCAACATACGGTGTTTCAAATCGATGCATGCGATAATGATACTCGAAAATATCTCGTGAAACCCCTGGTTTTATTTACAGAACAGCAAAACTCGCCAGAGTTTCGAGGTATTCGGGAGCGCGATTTAGATCTCGTATCCCATCCGCTGCAGATACGCGCCAAGCTTTTCTGCCAGGACGACCTGTTCTTCAGCACTGTACGCTTCACGAAAGCGACCGATCTTACCCTTGTAGAAGTGAAGTCCTTGCTGGCCCTCAGCTGCACCGGGGCGATAGGAATCAAGCACTTTCTGGACCTCAGTATTGCTCCCATTTAATCTGAGGAACCCAACCAGACGCTTGACCTCGTGATCATAATCCATAAGCAGATCTTCATAACGCGCGACCAGCACATTCTTTTCTTTCATCCACTTCTTCCAGATGCGCACATAATCCATAATAAAATCCACGCTCTTCTCAAAATCAGTCAAATGTGAAAAGGCGTTCGGATGGCCCTTTCTTAGGGCGCGTTGGCCGTACTCATAGGCTGAAAGCATAGCATCGCGCGGGTCACGATAAATGTAGGTAATGCGGAGCAACCCCAAACGCTGCAACAGCCGCGAAGCAAAGGTCGGTGAGGAGTGCGCCTTGATCACAAATGTATTTCCCACTACTGCAGGCAGGCTGACCACCGCCAGCCTGCGCACGGAAAGGACTCCGATGTTGAAGTTCACTTCCGTTAAGATTCGTTCCAAACGATAGCGCTCGCGAATGCTACGCGCATCGGCGGCACCGGTTGTTTTCATCAAGTCATGAACGAGGTTATAATGCCAGCCCGAGCCCGCGCGTGGCATTCCGACAGAAAGTATGATCATCATTGCTCCGGTGACTCATCGACGCGCGCTGAACCAAGTGCGACACTGGCACCGGACACTGGTGCTGGTAAACCCGAGGCCGAAGCAGGCAGAGAAGATGAGGGTGAGATATTTTTTGCTGTTTGCAGTATCGAGACGGTCATCCCCATTAGAATGCCAAAATTGATCCAGATATTGGGTGTGGCAAACGAATCCTGAGTAGCATTATAGAAGGCAACCGCAAACCATGAGAAGACGCCTGCAATACCAAGATAACGTCCAAGCGTTGTATTGGACTGCAGAGCATAAAGTGCATCTCCCAGCACAGAGAACAGGAACGACAGAAACACGAAGAAGCCGATCAGGCCGGTCTCTGCCAGTAAGCGCACGTACATATTTTTAGGATTCGGGTACAAACGGTTTTCCGGGTTGAGCTGGCGGGCAATCTCCGGCACGGTGGTCAGCGCCCAATCGGGCAAATGGTCATAAATGTAAAAACCGCTCGCCCCGAGACCTACACCCATGATGGGGCTTTCTTCATATGCCCCCAAAGCACCAAACGTATAGGCTGCCCGCGCCCCGGCAGAATTCTCGATAATGAAATCTTCCACGCTATCTGCCCGGGTGCTGAATAGACGTGTGATATATCCTTTCTGACTCAAAAACAATCCTGCCCCGACCAGAGCGCCCATAAGCAAAAGTAACACACCAATGCGTAGTAGAGGCGGGGCCATCCCATCCCTATGAGCGCCTCGAAACCCTGAAATAAACCAGTGCCAGGCATTGCGCAATTCCTTGCGCCCGGCAAAAAGAAAGGTCAAAGCAGAGGCACCCACGACAGTCAGCAAACCACCGCGCGAGAAAGTCGCAAGCAATAATAAAGCGGCGAAGCCCAGAAGAATCAGCTCGAACCATTTGAAGCGCGTGACACGTACACGAGTGAGCAGCGCCGCGAACAGCCACGGCAAATACACGGTCGCGATCTGCCCGGCCAGCCAGGCTGGCTCATAAGCCATCCCGGAAACACGATTGGTCCGCACCAGCTCCCGCATGGAAAAGGCCCGCTGCCAGTGTGTCACGGTTACCTTCTCCAGTAAGGGAGTATAGAACGCCAGAGACTGGACGCCGCTCCAAAGGATATCCACCACAAAACCAGCCAGCAGCCATCTAACAGAAAAGCGCAGGTCATCTTCATTGCGATTCATCCAGGCTGCCACGACGAAAAACGATAAGCCGATCGCAAGCGTCGCCCAGGCACGGATCACACGCCCAACATATTCATGTCCACGCATCGGAAGCGGATCGAGCAGCACCCCGAGGCTGCTCGCCGTTAACGCAATCAGCACAAACCCGAACAGCGGAGTTAAGCTGCCGGCCCGGGGAATAGAAGTCTTTCCGCGAGTCAATTGAATGAAGAGCAGCGGGAGCAAGATGGCAATCGGATATAAAGATAAAGGTCGGACGTACGTGCTCTCCCCAAGAAATGGAAAAAAACGAAAACTTGTGACGGGCAATGTAAACAGCGCCGCGCCCCATAGGAAGCGCGCGATCTTCATCATGGAATCCTCAGAGCGCACGGAGTTCATCATCTGGGTTTAAAGAATAAAACGAAGAGAGAACCGAGAGCCAGAAATACGATGGCGCCCACAAAAAGATATGTGCTCAGGGTATTGCTCCGGTCTCTGGGAAACTGTGCCGTCTGGGTCTGCGTAACTTCGATGAACGAGTTCGGCCCTTCGGCGCTCCCCGTCTGAGAACGGACCTGCTCAACAAAGGTCTGGGACCATGCGGCAGCAAGATTAGCAGCCCGCTCGGGGTTCCCGTCATCGGCGTAGAAGTGCCAGCCGCCCTCTGCAGGCTGGCTGAGGGAAAGCTTCCCACTTTTCAGTTCCTGCATGGTGATGCTTCCATCCACTGTAGCGATCATTTCGAGGACAGTATCAGACCAGGCGATCTCTTCCAGTTTGCGCGTCTCACGCTCCAGGTAATAGAACTGCTGACGGTCCGTCTCCTGCGGCCAGGCTTGTTCGAGGTTGAAATCGACAAGCACAGTAGCATGGGCGCGGTACGGGGGCGGCGCGATGTAGTAAACCGCCGCGCCAAGCAATGCGCCGATCAGCGCACCTACCGACCAGAACCGCCACGCCTTGAGCAGGCGGGCAAGGTCAACCATGGAGGGAGCAGAAAACAACCAGTGCATGTATTTATCCAGTTCGGACTCCAAAATCTCCAGATTTTGGACGCTCAACGACAGGAGCCGTTGCCTCCAGTATTCTTCGTTTGCGCCGATTCCACATGGGTGCCAGTACTCTGCGCAGATAATACTTCGCCACGAGGACAGAAAAGAACGAGCCGCCATCGCGATAATGGACTCGCATCATTTCCGGCCAGCAGCGGTCATCGGCAAGGATAGTCTTACCCGATGTGTGCAGGCGGAAGTTTGCCCAGGTCTGAGGAACATATCGAATTTCGGTACGCGCCGCCATGCGCGTCCACAGATCATAATCCATTGCGAAATAAAACGATGGATCGAGAGGTCCAACCTGTTTCCACAGCTCTGCGCGGAAGAACATCGTCTGCTGCGGGATATGAGTATAGCCCCGGCGCAATAGCCGGTAATTTGTTCGAGCGGAGGGAAATTTCCCGATCACATCACCAGTCTCATTGATGTAATTGCAGTCCCCGTAGACCATGCCCACTTCAGGATATTCCTGCAAATACTTTACGGCCGCCGCAACCGCACCGGGTTCATACGTGTCATCCGAGTTGAGCCACGCCAGGATCTCACCCTTTGCCCGTGCAAACCCCTTATTGATGGCATCCGTTTGACCTTGATCCTTTTCACTGACCCACCCTGCAAGCCTGTCCTCATACTTGTGAAGTATCTCGATCGTCCCGTCTGTTGATCCGCCGTCGAGGATCAGATACTCGATCTGCGGGTAATCCTGTGAAAGTACAGACTGGATCGTCTCTTCAAGATAGCGGCCCTGATTATAGGAAGGTGTAACAATCGAAATAAGCATCGTTGATCCATTCAATTATATAGGATTTATGGAAAATGATTGGTCTGGAGGCACGCAGGGTATGTTTCATTCCTCAGGATCGGGTTTAGCGTCGTTGCCTACCAGAGTCTGGAGACTTTGGACTCCTGTTAAGATGCTATAATTTTTCTCACGCTATGAACACACCCTCTAATCTCCCCAAAGTTTCCATTATCACCCCCTCATTCAATCAAGGACAGTTTCTGGAAGCATCCATCCGTTCTGTTCTCGAACAGGACTATCCCAACATTGAATACATCATTGTAGATGGCGGCTCGAAGGATCACAGTGTGGAGATCATTAAGAAATATCAGGATCATCTGGCCTGGTGGGTATCGGAGAAAGATAAAGGACACGCTGACGCGCTAAATAAAGGCTTTGCTCACGCCACCGGTGACATCCTGGCCTGGTTGAACTCCGATGATGTTTACTTCCCGAACGCAGTATCCGAAGCCGTTGCCGTTCTAATGAAGCATCCTGAGGTGGGCATGGTGTACGGCGATGCAGACCTGATCGATGACTCCAGCACGACCGTAGGGCAATTTGGCTCCAAGCAGACCAGCTACAAACAAATGCTGCGCGGCTCGGTCCACATTCCTCAGGCGACGACATTTTTCCGCGCGGACCTTTGGCGAAAGGTCGGTCCACTGGACCTTTCGCTGTTCTTCAGCTTCGATTACGACCTCTGGGTGCGTCTTTCGAAAGTATCTGAGATCTTGTACGTGCCCAAGCGGTGGGCAAAGTTCCGCATCCATGGCGCGGGCAAGACGATCGTCAATGACGATCGCTGTTACCCGGATATGCTGCGCGTCCTGGAACGTGAAGGGGGAAGCTGGCTGTCCTGGCTGCGCCTGCGGATGATCGCCCGCAAGCTACTCTATTCCTGGATGCCGTGGAAATTCCGCTTGCGATTGCGAAAAATTCTTACTCTTAAGTGAAATAAAACCTATCTCAAAATATTCTCTATTCTGTCACACCTGCATGATTTGCGATGAATTGCCAAGCAATTCAAAAATCACACGCAAGTGCAAGTGTTGCGAGCCGCCTGCGTGCTTAGCACAGGCGAGGAAGCATTCTCATTTACGATTTATAAACAAATCTAGTATGAGCTTGCTTCGTCGGGAAAAGCGCCCTCCTCGCAATGACAGAAATTTGTTTTGAGCTATATTACATCGTATCTTCCACCACCCGCTCGCCCGCTTTGCGGGCGTAATATTGCTGCTCGATCCACTTGTAGGTATTGGTCAAGCCCTGCTTGAAAGGCGTAGAGGGTTCCCAGCCAAAAATCTGTTTGATAAAGGTGTTATCACTGTTGCGTCCGGCCACGCCGCGGGGCGCGGTGACGTCATATTTACGGGTGAGCTTTACACCGCCGATCTCTTCCGCCAGGCTGACCAGATCATCCACGGAGATCAATTCACTTGAGCCCAGGTTAATGGGAGTGGCGATCAACTCATCGCAGTGAACGATCTTATCAATCCCGAGCACACAGTCTTCGATGTAGGTAAAGCTGCGGGTCTGCGTGCCATCTCCCCAGATCATGATCTCATGCGATCCGCTATCCTTCGCCTGGATGACTTTTCGACAGATCGCGGCGGGGGCTTTCTCACGCCCACCATCCCACGTGCCATTGGGTCCGTAGACGTTATGAAACCGAGCTATGAATGTTTTCATGCGCCGTTCCGCCCAGTATTCCTGGCAAAGCATCTCAGCAAAGAGTTTTTCCCAGCCATAGCCGCGCTCTGCCATCGCCGGGTAAGCGTCGGACTCTTTCAGTGCCCGCACGTTCGGATCCTGCTGGAGGTTAGTGTTGTAGACACAGGCAGACGAGGCAAAGAAATAACGGTTCACACCTGCGCGGTACGCGGCTTCAAGCATATGCGTGTTGATCAGGGAGGAGCGCATACATTCCACCCGGAAGCGCTCAATGAAGCCCATGCCTCCCATATCCGCCGCCAGGTTGTAGACCTCGACTGCATTCTCTGCGGCACGTACACAGTTGTCAAATTCGCTGAGGTCCATGCACAGGTTTTCGACGCCGGGAGTCTTTTGATACCAGTTGCGAAGAGGCTTCTTGTCCACGGCACGGATGCGAGTATAACCAAGATCGTGGAAGTAGCGTACCAGCGAACCGCCGATAAATCCGCCTGCCCCGGTGACGAGGATCAGATCATCCTGTTTTAGATCGCGCTGTATCTGTTTTGCTGCATTGTCCTTCATTCGTTTTCGTTCTCCTATGGA
>DATHTL010000209.1:0-14068 GCA_035463255.1 Anaerolineales bacterium
CATGTCGCCTGCCATGTTCCGCAAGTTCATCAAGCCATGCCTGGAGCGTTTGATCAAGGTGATCAAAGAGCACAACTCAGAAACAAAGGTGATGCTGCACAGTGACGGTGCGATCACAAAACTGCTTCCAGATATCATCGCTATGGGCGTGGATGTGATTCATCCCCTCGAGCCGCTCCCCGCCATGGACCTTACCGCCATCAAAGAGCAATTTGGAAAGCAGGTTGCATTCCTCGGTGGCATTGATATTTCTCACGCCATGCCGGGCACGCGTGACGAAGTGATTGCCGAGACCAGACTGCGCATCGCCCAGCTTGCGGCAGGAGGCGGATATATCCTTGCCCCCTCCAACCATCTGCAGGCGGATGTGCCCGCAGAGAATGTGGTCACTTTATTTGAGACCGCGCGTGAATTTAGATATACCGTCCCGAAGATTTGAATGGTTCAAGAGGTATCGTGCGGGAAAACCTTCGGGACGTTTTTCTTGAGGAAAATAAAATGTCAAATGTGTCATTCGATTACATCCATCAAGCCAGAGCGATCCTCGATCGCATTGAAACCACTCAGTTCGACGCCATCGAACGCGCCGCCGAGCTTTGCGCGCAGACAATCGCCAGAGACGGTCTTGTCCATCTCTTCGGCACAGGTCACTCGCGTATCTTCGTCGAAGAGATGTTCCCGCGCCACGGCAGCTTTCCGGGCTTTCACCCGATTGTGGAATTATCGCTCACATTTCACAACCTTGTCGTCGGCTCCAATGGGCAGCGCCAGGCCATGTTTCTGGAACATGTGGAAGGCTTTGGGCAGGTCATCCTGCGGAACTTTGTGTTTAGTCCACCCGATTGCTTCCTGCTATTCTCGAATAGCGGTATCAATGAAGTGGTTGTGGATGTGGCGCTAGAGGCGAAACGGCTCGGCATGCCTGTGATTGCGGTCGTCTCGGTTGACCATTGCACCGCGTCCCCTGCAAATCACTCCAGCGGTAAGAAGCTGATCGACATCGCGGATATCGTCATCGACAACTGCACACCGGGTGGTGATGCGCTCGTGCGGATTCCGAACCTGGAAGATCCAGTTGGTCCGGGCTCCACGATCGGCGCGGCGGCTGTGACCAACGCCCTCAAATGCTGCATCGCCGAGAGACTGACCCAGCTAGGCAAGCCGCCCATCGTCCTCACCAGCAGTTATTTCATCGGCAGCGAAGCAAGCAAACAACGCTTTGACGATTGCTACGATGACTACCGCGCCCGCGTCCAGAAGGTCTACGGCTGTCGATGAACCGCCTGCAAGACAAAGTTGCCATCGTCACCGGCGGCGGAAGTGGGATCGGGCTCGCGACTGCGCAGTTATTCGCAGAAGAAGGAGCACGCGTCGTTGTATTTGATATAACTGTGTCTGAGGCTGACAGCATTCGAGTGGATGTCACCTCGGCAGAGCAAGTTGAATCGGCGGTAAACGAAGTGATCAACAAATATGGTCGTCTCGACATTCTCGTCAACGTCGCGGGCGGCAGTGGACGACGCTGGGGTGACGGACCGGCCGATGCGTGCACGCTGGAAGGCTGGGATAAGACTGTCGCCTTGAACCTGAATAGTGTTTTTTACTGCTGCAAATATGCCCTGCAGGCGATGCTGGCTCAGGGACACGGTGTAATCGTCAATGTCTCTTCCGTGCTCGGCATGGTTGGCGGAGATGAAGACTTTGCCACGCACGCGTATGCCTCCAGCAAAGGCGCGGTCATCAGCCTGACGCGTTCGATCGCTTCATATTACGCGTCGCGCGGCATTCGTGCCAATGTGATCTGCCCGAGCCTGATCGCCACACCCATGAGCCAGCGAGCCCGGGAAAGCGAACATATCCGGGCGCGCCTTCCACAGCTCCAGCCATTGACGGGCGAGTTCGGCGCGCCGAAAGATGTAGCACAGGCCGCGTTATATCTCGCTTCCGATGAGTCATCTTTTGTCACCGGTTCGGTCCTCACCGTCGATGGCGGCTGGACGGTCCGATGATTTGCGATTTTGGATTGACGATTTACGATCATGCAACACTCTATCTTTGATCATTTCCATGAAATCGGGATCATCCCCGTCCTGGAAATCGACTCGGCAGACCGGGCTAGTCCACTGGCTGAGGCGCTTATGGCGGGAGGTCTGCCTATCGCGGAAATCACCCTGCGGACAGAGGCGGCGCTCGGGTCGATAGGCGCGATCGCCAAGGGAGTAGCAGAAGTGATCATCGGTGCAGGAACGGTGCTGAACCGGGAGCAGGCCAAAGCCGCGCGCGACGAGGGCGCGCAGTTCCTCGTTTGCCCGGGCATGATCGAAGAAGTCGTGCTCTGGGCCCGGGAACATCAAGTACCGATTTTGGCAGGTGCAGTGACCCCCACTGAAATGATCCGCGGCATCAACTTGGGACTCGATATCCTGAAGTTTTTTCCCGCAGAAACCATGGGCGGGCTGAAGGCCATCAAAGCCATGTCTGATCCATTTCCTCAACTCAAGTTCATTCCCACCGGCGGTATACACCTGGAAAACGCTGCGGAATATTTACGGCATGAGAAAATCCATGCGGTGGGCGGCTCGTGGATGGCCAAGCGGCAAATGATTTCAGACGGCAAATTTGATGAAATCACACGCCTGGCAACCCAAGCCAGTGACGTCGTAAAACAGACTAGGAGAAACAATTCATGAAAGAACAACCCCTGCGCACGACCGTGATTGGCAGTTATCCTTTCCCTTCATGGCTTGAACTGGCAACCCAGCAACTGGACAAATTTGGCACGAATGAAATCGCGGAACTACAGGAAGATGCGGTCATAGTGGCGATCCATGACCAGGTGCAGGCCGGTCTTGATGTGATCACCGACGGCGAGCAATCGCGTTTGGATTTTAATCTGTCGTTCTATGGATATTTGCAGGGCATTCAGGCGAATGAACGCCCACTGCGTGTGTTTGGTCCGCCAGCGCATGACCAGCGCGGCAAACACAACATCGTGGGCGAACTGTCTGCGCCGCGCGGACTAGGTGTTGTGGAGGAGTACGAACGCTTGAAGCGACTCGCGCCGGCAGGCTTTACCCTCAAAGCCAGTGTACCGGGTCCGTATACATTGAGCGGACGACTGAATCCGAATCAACAATACCCCGACCGTTATGCGATCACGGAGGCATTGATCCCGATTGTCTGCGCAGAATTAGAGGCGCTCGTCAATGCCGGTTGTGAAGAGATCACGGTGGATGAACCGTCCATGAGCTGTTATGCATATAAGGAGGACACAAAGCGCTTTGTAGATATCTTCAATCGCACGGTAGAGACTGTTGCTGGCAAAACTCATCTCTCCACCCATCTATGCTTTGGAAATTTCAAAGCGCGCGCGGTGGGACCGCGACAATACGCGCCGATGTTCCCAGACTTTTTGGATATGAAGGTTGATGAGATCCATTTGGAAATGGCCAGCCGTGAGTTCTCCGAGATTGAGATGATCGAAGAGATCGCCAGGGTCAAGGATGTGGCCGTTGGCATCGTGGATGTAAAATCGTATTACATCGAAACTGCTGAAGACATCGCCAGCCGCGTCCGCCATTGCCTGAAATACGCGCCGCCCGAGCGCCTGTCCTTTGCCCCCGATTGTGGATTAAGCCAGACCGCGCGCTGGGCCGCTCGACTCAAGCTGCAGAATATGGTCAAGGGCGTGGAGATGGTGAGGGAGGAGCTGGGTTTATAGGAGTCAACGTCTTATCATCCTGTAAGGGAACCGACGTTAGCGAAAGTCGGGAGACTTTCGAGTCCCAGGGAAATCATGATCAAACCTGTTTTACAAGACGACACGTTTTTGGAAGATGTAGCCCGCGCGAAAGAGAGCCCTAATCAACTGCATTTATGGTGGCTTGGGCAAAGTGGATTCCTGATCCAGTGGCAGGGCCATCATCTTTTGATCGACCCCTATCTATCGGATTCGCTTACAAGGAAATACGCAGGGACGAACAAGCCTCATGTGCGAATGACGGAGCGCGTGATCGCGCCGGAACGATTGGATTTCATTGATGTGGTCACCTCCAGCCATAACCACACGGATCATCTTGACGGGGAAACACTCATCCCGTTGCTTCGAGTGAATCCAAACATGCAGGTCATCGTTTCACGCGCCAACCTGGATTTTGCTGCAGAACGACTGCAAGTTGCGCGTGATCGATTGACCCCGATCCACGCGGATGGAGACGCAGTTGCTGTTGAGCCATTTCGCTTTTGTGCCATCCCTTCTGCACACGAAGCTCTGGATCAGGATGAGAACGGCGACCACCGCTTTATTGGCTTTATTGTTCAAGCTGGCGGGTGGACAATTTATCACAGCGGCGATTGCATGCCCTATGAAGGACTGCTCGATCGGCTGAAAACCTGGAAAATCGATATCGCCCTGCTCCCCATCAACGGCCGCGACCCCGCCCGGGGTGTGGCGGGTAACTTCACAGCGGAGGAGGCTGCCTGGCTCGGAAAGCAGATCAACGCGGGCTTGGCCATTCCCTGTCACTATGAAATGTTTGAGTTCAATACGGTATCACCTGAAGAGTTTGTGAAGGCAGCGGAACGTATCGGGCAGAGGCATCAGCTTTTGCAGTGCGGTGAGGGTCTGGATTTCTAAAGCAATTACTGGCGCAGAAATAAACAGTCCGTGCTTCATTAGCACGGACTGTCTTCTTTATTTAGAGTACGCCGATTTTATTTCTTCTTCAAGATGACGCGGGCATCGACGACTTTCAATCCTTCGCCCTCTCCATACACAAGTACCGGATTGGCATCGGTCTCAGCAACCTCATCACACAGATCATACACCATGCCCGCATAACGACAGAGCAGGTCTTCCAGCGCGGCTCGGTCACGCGGCGATTCACCGCGAGCGCCAGCCAGAATGGCAACACTGTGGATCTCGTTGATCATCTGCGCCACAAGCTCTTTGTTTACTGGTGCGACGCGGAAGGTAACATCCTTGAGCACTTCCACGAAGATACCACCCAGGCCGAACATGATCGTCGGGCCGAAGGTCGGATCGTTGATCGAGCCAACGATGACCTCTGTTCCCAATGGAGCCATTTCCTGCACTGCGATGCCGCGGATATCCGCATTTGGTTTGTACGCGATGCAGCTCTTCGTAATGGCCTGGTACGCGGAGCGGATTCCAGCTTCATCTTTGATATTGACCTTCACGCCGCCTGCATCGGACTTGTGAATGATGTCCGGGGATACAACCTTCATGACGATCGGGAAACCAGTCTTTACGGCTAGTTCAACCGCTTCATCTTCACTCTTCGCGAGATTTGTCTCTGCCACCGGCAACCCATACGCAGCGAACATTTTCTTGGCTTCGATCTCAGTCAGAGAACCGCGTCCATCGGCGCGTGCTTTAGCAATGATCTCGCGGGCAATCCTCGAGCTCCTGGGTCCACAGCTCTCAATAAAGCCCGTGTTCATCAGGCGGATGTTGTTGTACTCACGCAGCGCAGCCATGCTGTTCATGGCCTGATCGGGCGTGGGGTAGGCGGGGATGCCATTCTCCACCAGCCACTGCATGGCCTCATCACAGCGCGTCCCACCGACCATGGAAACAACCACAGGCCGATCCTTCACACCTGAATCATCGATGGCTCTCTTAATAGCCTGGCCGATCTCTACCGGATTCGTAATCGCAGTTTCGCAATAGAGCACCACCAAGCCATCCGTCCAGGGATGGGCAAATGCAAACTTGACGGATTTGTAATACCAATCATTGCCGGCCATTCCAGTCAGGTCAACCGGATTCTTCGCAGAGCCGTAGTCAGGCATATGCTTTTTGAGCTCTGTCTGCACATCCCCGGGGGCAAACTTCAGCGGGATGCCATAGCGCTCGCCTGCATCCGTGGCCAGCACACCGACGCCACCGCCATTGGTGATGATCAGGAGATTATCCTTACGTAGCGGGGGCTGCAGGGAAAGTGCCAGAGTTCGGTCGAAGAGATTGTTCAAGTCAGATGCCTGAACCACGCCAGCCTGCTGGAACGCGGCGCCGTAAACTTTCACCGCTCCGGCCAACGAACCGGTGTGAGAGGCCGCCGCGGCCGCGCCGTGAGCCGATACACCCGCCTTGAGCGCAACGATCGGCTTCTTCGTGTTGCGGCTGGCTTCGATGAACTTGCGCCCATCCTTGAAGCCTTCGATATAAAGGCAGATGCAGGAAGTGTTCTCGTCTTTGTCGAGCCAGGTGATCAGGTCGGCAAAATCGACATCTGCCATGTTGCCGATGGAGATCATCTTGTCAAAACCAACCTTGCGCGTGTAGGTGATAGCATCCATGGCGATCAGCAGGGCGCCGCTCTGTGTGATCAGTGTAGCCTTGCCAGGGAAGGGAAGAAACGGCGCAAAGGAGGCGTTTAATTTATCGGAATTAGAAAGCGTACCCACGATGTTTGGTCCGAGGATGCACATACCATAACGCCGTGCGATCTCGAGCATTTCACATTCGAGGTCCTGGCGGCCCACCTCGCTGAAGCCCGAGGTAATCACACTCAAGGCTTTGATGCCTTTTTGACCGCACTCTTCAACAACCTGACAGGCAAGCTTGACCGGGACCGTAATCACGGCCAGATCAACCTTATCCGGTACCGCTGAGATGTTGGGGTAGACTGGCAGGTTGAGGATTTCAGTAGCCGTGGGGTTTATGGGATAGATTTTCCCTTCATACCCACCTTTGAGCAAATTTTCGATGACCGTATAACCGATCTTTCCCGGCTGTGTAGATGCGCCAACAATCGCTACAGACTTCGGCTGCAAGAGATTGTTGAGTGACGTTTGATCCATGGTTCTTCTCCTATTGATGTTTAGTTGTGTTTATGGCCCGAAATAGTAGGTCTCGGAAAAGTAGCTGACAATGATCGCTGTGCTCCCACTTGTCCGTTGTATCGCTGCAGGAAGGTTGTTTCATTTTGACAAAGCAGAAGGCATAGCCCACCGCAAAGGAAACCAGACTGTGATATTTGAGAAAGTGAAGCAGGAGGACTTGCCCTCCCACCGGGTCAGAATCGCATCAGAAAAGTGAAACTGGTAATGCAAGTAGGGACCATCTATCTCTAAAAAGCCACTGATCTTGTTTTGCAAGGTTGACAGAGAATCTTTGTTGAGCCGCTTGTGCAATATATTGATAAAGCACATCGCCATTTGTTCAATTTTTCACAATAATTGTAGCTATCCCTATCTAAATTGACAAATGACTAACATCATGATTTCGTAGTGCCTTCTTATGATTAATCGACATGGAAAATGGGGATAGAACCACAGTGCTCATGCCAGAAACGCATTCTGTCTTATAATTTATTGAGTAAGACTACGCAAAAAGGAAAATAAAATGGATATTGTTGTCACTCCCGGTCTCGACCCGGCTCACGACGTTCTGCATTATGGACGCCAGCCGCTAGATAACATCTTTGCACCGAAAAGCGTTGCCGTCATCGGCGCGACAGAAACGCCCGGAAGCGTGGGGCGGACCATCGTTTGGAATCTTTTGAGCAGCACCTTTGGCGGGACCATCTATCCCGTCAACCCGAAGCGCACCAGCATTCTTGGCATTAGAGCCTACCCTAGTCTCAGCGCTGTGCCCGAGGTGGTGGACCTGATCGTTGTCGTCACCCCGGCGCCCAGTGTACCCGATATCATCAAGGAAGCCGTGGATATTGGTGTGAAGAGCTCCATCATCATCTCGGCTGGATTCAAAGAGACTGGCCCCGCCGGATTGGAACTGGAACGGCAAATCCTCGAGCATGCCCGCCGCGGCAACATGCGCATCATCGGGCCGAACTGCCTGGGCGTGATGAGCCCCATCAGCGGCTTGAACGCGACCTTTGCTACGACCATTGCGCGGCCTGGCAGTGTGGGCTTTATCAGCCAGAGCGGCGCGCTCTGCACGGCGATCCTCGATTGGAGTCTGCGGGAAAATGTTGGCTTTAGCTCATTCGTATCCATCGGTTCCATGCTCGACGTGGACTGGAGCGATCTGATCTACTATCTCGGAGATGACCCGCACACCAAGAGCATCGTCATCTACATGGAGACGATCGGCAACGCTCGCGGATTCCTTTCGGCGGCGCGCGAAGTAGCACTCACCAAACCGATCATTGTGATCAAACCCGGGCGCACTGAAGGCGCGGCCAAGGCGGCCGCTTCTCATACGGGCTCACTTACGGGCAGCGATGAAGTGTTGGAGGTGGCCTTCCGCCGCAGCGGCGTGCTGCGAGTCAACAGCATTGCCGAACTCTTCTACATGGCAGAGGTACTGGGCAAGCAGCCACGACCCAAAGGCCGCCATCTGACCATCCTGACAAATGCCGGTGGCCCTGGCGTGCTCGCCACCGATGCGCTCATCACGAATGGCGGTGAGCTGGCAAAGCTTTCTGACGAAACGATGGAAGCCTTCAACCAGTTGCTGCCGTCGGCCTGGAGTCACAACAACCCTGTGGATATCCTCGGTGATGCCAGTCCCGAACGCTATGCCAAGGCACTCGAGATCGCCGCGAAAAACCCAAATAGTGATGGTATTCTCGTGATCCTGACCCCACAGGCAATGACGGATCCCACCAAAACAGCGGAAGTGCTGGCACCTTACGCGACCTCTTTGAGCAAACCCGTGATCGCCACCTGGATGGGCGGCAACGATGTGGCCCCCGGCGAAGCTCTTCTCAACAAAGCCAATATACCGACCTTCCCTTATCCCGATACCGCAGCGCGCGTATTTGATTACATGGCGCACTATTCTGAAAATTTGCGGCTGCTTTATGAGACACCCATGCCCGTGGGTGGGAGTGGACAAGCCGCCGTCGAACGCGAACGCGCGGAAAACATTATCCAGAATGCGCGCAGGTCGGGCCGAGCGATTTTGACCGAATATGAATCCAAGCAACTGCTTGGTTGTTATGGCATCCCAACTGTCGAGACTCACATCGCCACAACTCAAGATGAGGCTGTCGCGGCAGCGGATACAATCGGTTATCCTGTGGTGCTGAAGCTCCATTCGGAAACGATCACCCACAAGACCGATGTTGGTGGCGTGCAGCTGAACCTGGCGGACGCACAGGCAGTCAGAAAAGCCTTCGCCGACATTCAGAAATCGGTTTCCGAAAAAGCCAGCCTGGAAGATTTCCTGGGCGTAACCGTCCAGCCGATGGCTAAGCTCGAGGGCTATGAGTTGATCCTCGGCAGCAGCATCGACCCACAATTTGGGCCTGTTCTGCTCTTCGGTCTCGGAGGCCAACTGGTAGAAGTGTTCAAGGATCGCGCTTTGGGGCTCCCTCCGCTCACCACCACCCGCGCCCGGCGGATGATGGAACGAACAAATATTTACACAGCCCTGAAAGGCGTGCGCGGCCGCGACCCGGTAGATCTTCCCGGTTTGGAAAGACTACTCGTCCGCTTCGCGCAACTGGTGACCGAACAGCGCTGGATCAAGGAACTGGATATCAATCCACTGCTGGCTTCACCGGAAAAACTTCTGGCGCTCGATGCCCGCGTGGTCGTGTTCGACAAAGGGACAAAAGAGGAAGATCTGCCAAAGCTGGCCATCCGCCCCTACCCGATTCAGTATGTGAGCGCCTGGACAGCCAAGGACAAGACCAAGGTGACCATACGGCCGATCCTGCCAGAAGATGAAGCGCTGCTTGCAAAATTCCATACGATCCTTTCAGACCGATCCGTCTTCATGCGCTATCTTCAGCCGATCATGCTCCAGGAACGCGTGATGCATGAGCGCCTGGCCCGCATCTGCCACGTCGACTACGACCGCGAGCTCGCGCTGGTCGCCGAAACCACAGATCAGAACGGAGAGCAGAGTGTCATGGGAGTAGTCCGTTTGAGCAGGATCCATGGCTCTAACGAAGCGCGCCTCAGCATCCTGGTTGGTGATCCATATCAAGGCATCGGGCTGGGCGGCGAAATGGTCCGCCGGGCCGTGGATGTGGCCAGGAGCGAGCAGATGAGCCGGCTGAGCGCCATCCTGACGGCAGACAACCACGTCATGTTACATATCTTCCAAAAGCTTGGCTTCACGCTCCAGCCGCTGCAGGATGAAAGCATCGTAGCGGCCATTATCGAGCTCTAGAAATCTGGTCTTTGTCTTCATCATCCCTGTTCTCGATATGAGGACGGGGATGATCTTTTGTAGGCTTAGCCTCCCTGTCCTATGTAACATAATGTAACAACTCGATTTTTCCCCTCAGGAATCCCTTTTATGTGAAAAGCTAGAAGTCTTCTTATTTTCCTCTTGACTTCTACTTCAAATGAAATATAATTTTATGCAGCGAAACATAAATTTATGTTTTCATCTGGTGTGACGACCACAACGCCCAGCTCCCCCCATCCCCCCATCGCACGTGTGCTGGAACTCCTTGCTGATGATCACAACCTTCAAACCCTGGAGGCGGTGACCAAAGCACTGGGCTCAAAAACGCGTCTGGAGATTTTGCACTTCTTGAGCGCCCATACCTGTAGTGTGCTCGAAATCGCCGAAGCGCTCGACCTCCCCCCTTCCACTGCCAACCTCCATATCAATGTCCTTGAGAAAGCCGGGTTAATTGAAACCGACCTCCGGCCGGCAACCCGCGGGCTGCAGAAGGTATGCGCCCGCGTCTACGACCGCATTGTCATCCAGCTGCCTGCCGATACCGAGCGGGAGGAGAAAGCCGTGGACATCGCCATGCCGATCGGCGCCTACGTGAACATCAACGTGACCCCCACTTGCGGGCTGGCCGGCGAGCTGGGGATTATCGGTCACCTCGATGACCCGAGCGCGTTCTACGAACCCGAGCGCATCCATGCCCAGATTCTGTGGTTCCGTCGAGGCTACCTGGAATATCGCTTCCCGAATCGCTTGCCTCCTAATGTCCTGCTGGACGATATCGAGGTCAGTTTTGAAGTTTGTTCCGAAGCGCCGCTCCACCACTCCGATTGGCCTTCCGACATCACCGTCTGGATTAGTGATGTGGAGATTGGCACCTGGACAAGCCCGGCCGACTTCGGGGGCGAGCGCGGCGCACTCACACCCGATTGGTGGGGCACGCAAAATTCACAGTATGGTTTGCTCAAAGTCTGGAAAGTTACCAAGAACGGAAGCTTTGTCGATGGCATACAGGTCTCTGAGATCAGCCTCGACGATCTTTCGGTGAAGCCCGGGGATCCCATTGCGGTGCGGATTGGCATCAAGGAGAGAGCTGCCAACATTGGCGGCATGAATTTGTTTGGTAGTAAGTTCGGCAATTATCCTCAGGACATTGTCCTGAGACAGCATTACAAACGCGCTCCCAGGTAGTTAACGACTAACGCAAAGATGCTGCGCATTTTGAGTTCTGGAAAACGTCAATGTACAGCATCTTGGAGAGGAGGTGGTCCGTCTCAAACAGAAAGTTTTTCATAGTTCTTTTTCACTGATGCAGTCTAGTGTTTGTAGCTCCCTTATGCCCGATATAAGGGTCCGTTGAAAGATCATGTTCAACCTATCTCAAGAGGAGAAAAGATGAAAAACCTGACTCGCTTTGTAATCCCAATTTTGGTCATATTGACCATGTTGTTGTCCGCATGCGGAGCGCCCGCGACCGAAGCTCCCGCGGCCACCGAACCCGCTGCAACGGAGGCACCCGCGACGGAAGCCCCCGCGGAAGAACCCGCCGCGACTGAGCCAGCCGGTGCCACAGAGGCTCCTGCTGGGGGTACCGCCGAGTGCCCCGCCGGTGTAGAAGGTGTGGCGATTGAAATGTGGAGTCCCTTCACCGGCGGCGATGGAGATGAAATGACCGCGCTGGCCGAACGCTTCAGCAGTGAGAATCCGTGCGGAGTCACCGTTACCCATGTTGCCCAGCCGGAGTATGTTCAGAAGCTGGAGGCTGGAGCTGCCGCCGGTCAATTACCGGCGATGACCGCTGTGCGCGCGATCAACGTTGCGCAACTGGCTGCCCGTAATGTGCTCAAGCCGTTTGGACCGGAAGCCATGGCTGTCTTGGGAGATGATTTTGCCAATGATTTCCCGGAGGATCTCTGGAGCGTGGGTGAATTTAGAGGCGAACGCTATTCCATCCCGCTGGATGTCCACCCGATCATCATGTTCTATAACAAGGAGCTGTTTGCCGCGGCCGGGATCGAAGAACCGGGCACGGAACCCTGGACGCGTGAAGAATTCGAGGATGCCCTCGCCAAGCTCGAAGCGAGTGGTGTGACTCCGCTCTCTCTCGGTACCGCCTTCCAGGCTGCCACACTGTTCCAGGGTCTAATCCGCCAGTATGGTGGTGCACTGACCGATGAAGCTGGTACTACGGCCACCTACAACTCGGAGGCCGGGGTGAGAGCCTTGGAAAAGATCAAGGAACTGCGGGACAAATATACACCCGAGATCAGCGGTACAGGCGATCCCGAAGTCAACGTATTCAAGCAAGGCAATGTGGGGATGGTTTTCCATGGGCCCTGGTGGATCTCCGATCTTCAGCAGGTGGACTTCGTCGGCTTTGCGCCGATGCCCACCATCGGTGACCAGCCCGCCACGTGGGGCGGCTCGCACCAGCTCGCGCTGACTACAGAGGATCCCACCACCCAGGCCGCTGCTGCCGTGTGGATCAAGTGGCTCTCCGACAATTCCGCGGAATGGGCCGCAGCAGGACAGGTTCCAGCCCGCGAAAGTGTTCGCAACGATCCCAATCTTGCCAGCGTGGCAGCCCCTGTCGCACAGGTTGCTGCATCTGCTGATATGGTAGCGATCCCGGCGCAGGCCCCAGCACTCGAACCCGCCCTTTGGGATCAGTTTGGCCCGGTGGTTGATGCCTACCTCGCCGGCGATGTGACGGATCTCCAGGCTGCCCTGGATGAAGCCGCCGCCAACTCCCAGGCGGTCATGGAAGAAAATCTTTCTACGTTTGGGGAATAGTCCATTTTGATGCTGAGCCGAGGAGGCAAGACATGCCTCCTCGGCTCTTTTGCACGAGTTTTAGTGCTGGAAAGGAGGCCCCACCATGACAACGAAAGCCGAAGCTCTCAGCGTCCCTGCAGCTCGCAAGACGCGTAAAAAGGTATCCATTGTGCCTTATCTTTTTATTGCGCCTCACCTGTTATTCTTCCTAGCGTTCTTAGGCTGGCCGTTTATCTATGGGATCTATATCAGCCTCTTCCGGTTTGACTTTTTGCAGCCAAATAATCGGCCATTTGTGGGGCTCAAAAATTATGCCGACCTGTTCAACCCGGAAAGTGTTCCGTTTGATAAATTTTGGAACGCATTAGGGAATACAGCGGAGTTCATTCTCTGGTCGGTGCTGCCTCTGGTTGGCATTGCCCTTCTGCTGGCTGTCCTGCTCAACCGCAATTATCCAGGTCGAGGCGTGTTCCGCACGATCTTCTTCGCGCCTTACACGCTTTCCGTGACTGTCGCTTCTGTGTTGTGGTGGTGGATCTTCCAACAGACAGGGATTGTGAACCAGGTCCTCCAACTGGTTGGGATGCAGCCTGTCAACTGGTTGGGCGACCTGCCAGGTGCCTGGGCCG
Source organism: Anaerolineales bacterium (assembly GCA_035463255.1). Classification (GTDB taxonomy): domain Bacteria; phylum Chloroflexota; class Anaerolineae; order Anaerolineales; family Villigracilaceae; genus Defluviilinea. Next base: position 13,531 of record DATHTL010000209.1, read on the forward strand.
CCATCACGATCGCAACGATTTGGTGGACGATCGGATTCAACACTGTCATTTTCCTGACAGCCCTCCAGGAGATCCCCAAGCCTCTGTATGAAGCCGCCTCTTTGGACGGGGCCAATGCGCGGCAGCAGTTCTTCATGATCACGATCCCCATGCTGCGGTCTGTACTGGTATTCGTTCTGACGATCACCCTGATCGCCTCCGCCAACCTTTTTGGACAGCCCTACTTGATGACCGCGGGTGGCCCAGCAGATGGCACGCAGACAGTGATCTATCGTATCTTTTTTGAGGGCATTCTCCGCAGCCAGATGGGCCGAGCCGCAGCCATGTCCATTTTGGTCGCGCTGATGTTGCTTGTCCTGACCTATTTCAATTTTAAATTTTTCGGTGCCACCGAGGAGCAATAGGAGAGCCGTCATGACAACTTTACAAAAGCCCCGTGACATACAGGAAACCGAGGTTGAGATCGGTGAGTCCAGGTTGAATAAGATCCTCTTTTACCTGGTGTTGATCCTCTTTGCGCTGTTCTTCCTTCTACCCT
>DATHTL010000210.1:0-5445 GCA_035463255.1 Anaerolineales bacterium
GTTCCACGGACGCGAGCTCAAAGTCAATGAATCGGCGCCTCATCCGACCCGGAAAGACAAGTCCTGGAAAGACAAGGACCGGATGGACTACGAAGAGATCTTCGACGAGTAGATTTCCATTCATTACAGGCATCTCACGCATTACCAGGGCAGCACGTGGACCTTTGCCATGCTCACGTCATGTGTGCCTGGAAAGCATGATTGCCGGTTCCTATTTACCAGGCTAGTATATCCAGTGTAACAATAGCCTTGCGAAGGTTGTTTCTTGTGAAGTTCCCGTATCTACTGCAAATGTTGCCACGGCGCCACGGCGACGCCTTCGCAAGGTTTTTACACTGAGAACCAGGTTATTATCTTCAGCATGACCGATATGGATGAAACAAACGAATCGCAAGCGAATATTTTGTGCAAGTCTTGTGGATTGTGCTGCACGGGTCATTTATTTATCCGGGCAAAACTCAGGTCAGCTGAGCTGGATTCCGCGGAGGCGTTGGGACTAAATGTACTGCGAACTCCGCCCAGCCAGCGTGGATTTAGCCAGCCCTGCCCGCTCTGGCACGGACAATGTACGATCTACACTTCTCCTCACTATCCGCGTTTTTGTGGCACCTACAAGTGTCGGCTTCTCAAAAAAGTCATTGACGAAACCACCCCGTTACCGGTGGCACTTTACGCTGTGGAAAAAGCCAGGCAAATGATCACTGAACTGGAGGCGCTTTTGCCGGGCTCAACGAATCCCAACTTCCGTGAGCGTCTGGCTGCCTATCTCGAAAGCCCCACAGACGCAGCCGGGCAGGAAAGTACAGATCTGGATCCGCGACGGCGACAAAAAGCGGAGGCATTGCTCACTGTTTACGAAAATGTTTTTGGCGTAACAGATGTGATCGATCAACCCGGTATGGACTGAGCAGTAATAATCCCTCGACCTGCGCCACCACGCCTGCATGCTGCGGGGATCTCAGGCATTATCCAGGCAACGCGCCAACTCCTCGTACTGGCACGACAATCACAATTCTCCAGTACGAGTTAGCTTCACCCACCTCTTGTCGACATCCAGACTCTCAATCTTCCAGCCAGCATTAGACCATGCGCGCGTATTGACATGATTGCCTTCTGTCTCGTGCTCCCACCATCTTTGGTCTTCATACGCGGACGAAGGCAGCTTAGCGTTTAATATTCTCTCGATCTGATCAAAGCCAAGCGTAGCTTCCCTCTGATTTGCAGGGAGTTCACGCAAGTATTGTTCAAGCGGGGTATATTTGCCAGCCATAGCTGTTCCTTTTTCGCGGTACAGGCAGTAATCAGAAACCGCATTCCACGGTTCGGCATCGTACCCATCTACAGGGATTTCAATCTTTACCTTTGAATGGTCACGCAAATACCAGCCCGCCTTTTCCAGCTGCGGGTCGATCATTTGCTTGCGTGTGAGTTCTTCGTTGATCTGGCGGGGCATTGCTCCCCTTTGGGTGCTATGTGTCTGGCTGTGTCACACTAAGGATACTCGAAAATCCGGCATTCGGGCAGGTTTTCGGGTTCGATGACTGTCCTTTGCCGGGTCATCTACACCACCTACATGACGCCGAAATGGGGTTTTCGGTACCACCCGAGCGGCTTCTAATTCCATTACAACCGGGCTAGGTACCAGGCTCTACGACAATTAAGTCTCCGGGATGTTCATCGTTCCAAAGCTGAACGATCTGAGCCGTGCTCATGCCTATGTTCTTGCCGTTGTGGACGTTCCCCGCAAAGGCTCCGGGAGCATTCAGCGCGGAGATAATGCGCTTATCCAGGCGAATGTTCACGCTCAGTTTCCCCTGCAGATCGATGCTGGGAGTGAAGATCGCCACGCCCGTGTGAATGGGACGCCCCTCGGTGAGAAAGCTGATCAGTGTTTCCACTTCGCTTTCCTACACATTCTTTACCACACCTGCTGAAAGTGTCGTGCGCCGGGTTATGGCTTCCATAAAACGCCGTGAGTCAACGGCTTCCATCAGATCGATCCTGGGGCAATAGGTTGCGTAAGCCTGAATAAGTTTGGCCATGAGCCTTCTCCTTCTTGATAAGCTTTCCGCCACGGTTCATGCGGAAAACAGGCTATTTTTTCAGCGCACGACACCAACGAGGAAAGCGTACCGATATATTCAAGATTTCCAGAGAAGAGAGTAGTGCTTTCCTCAGAGGGAAGTGAATTTTTCTCTGAGGAAGTTAGGTTTTCCTTCAAGGAAACTAAAATTTGCTCAGAGGAAATCAGATTTTCCTCTGAGCAAATTTTGCAGGTGAGCCGCCTAGAATAACTTTTCAGGTTTGAAGGGTATATACACAAATCTGCAAGGCTGCGCGTTTGCTTCACGACTCCCGCCCTCAGTTCCTAGCACACGAACAAAAGCAGCGAAGAGCTGATAACAATGTGGAATGAAGCCTACCCCGAGGACCAGGTGGGATTCTCAGGGAGCTAGCGACCGCTTTAACCATTACATAAGAGGAGACAGCCACTTTATAGTGACTGTCTCTTTTCTTTGACACAGAACCGTCCTTTTGAAACGTCACGAAGGTTTGCACTGGTTAATGCTGTTTGTTTTGTGATGGAATATTTCCTGATGGGTTTTCCGTGATGTAGGATTCGCACAACCTTCGGGACGGTGATTAGATTAAGCCCTTGAGTTTGGCACGCGTATAAGCGGCAATGGTGAAACCATCGGTGACTTCTTCATCCTTTATCAGCTGCTCAAGCTCGGAAACAGATACCCACCTGAACTGATCCACACCGAACTTTAGTTTTGGCTCGCCGATCGCTTTCATGTTCACTAAGAAGAGATAGATTGGGTTTCCTTCCAGGCCGGTATTGTTAAAGTACAACCCGAGATTACTCATTCTTGAGATCTCGCCCCCAATTTCTTCCTCAATCTCGGCTCTAGCCTGATCTTCTGCTTGCACTCCTGGCTCTCCAAAGCCTCGCGGGATCTCCCAATGCCATGAACGCGTTGCATGCCTGAACTGATGCATAAGCAACAGCTTGCCACCCATTTCGGGAAGCATTACCACACCCGCCGCGCCGCCCTCAAGATAGGCACGGTTATACAGGCGCACATATCCATTACGAGAGCCATCCGCAAATTCAACCAGGTCCCGCAAAATGACTACATACGGATCATTAAAAATAATACCGATATCTGCCCATTCTTCAGGCTGATTCTTATCAGCCAATCGTTTAAGCCTTCCAGCTTGCCAAGATTGAATCTCCTCTTCATTAAGGAGGATTTGAAACAGGACATTGTCGTTACTAAAGAATTCTGGCTTATCCTTGATTATTGAACTATACATCATGTCATAATTCTCCCATGGTCTCAGGTGGACTCTGATTGGCGTCCAGGGCATCCGTAACTGCTTTCCCTACCAATTGGAAGTCCGAGCGTGATTTTAGCTGACCAAGCATTTCATTCCATGTATCACGCCCATTAGCGATTGTACCCCGCATAAAATCAAGGCTTACTTCCAGGTCTGCATCCATCTCCGCAAGTGCAGCAACAGACAGGCGCATCACAAATGGCGTAACCCCCGTAGCGATCGTACCGGTGGCTACAGTGGTCATAAACCTTTGTTGTGCGTCCACAGGATTAAGCCACAGGGAGATTGTGCTAGTGCCTAAAGTTATCATGAACTTAATCCATGGCTCCCATTTCGCTTTTGTACTTTCAACTTTGGTTCTGGTGATAACCTGGTTGAGGGCCGCAAATCTTCTATACACCTCTGCGCTGCGCTGAGAAAAATCAAGTGGATTATCTAGAAGCTTGTGGATCGAGCGATTGTATGCATGCCACTCTTTGGTCCCACGAATCTTGATTACATCTGAGAGGTTAAGAACTCCGAGACTCTTGATGTATAAGCCCTGCGCTACATTCTCAAAGGCAAGCCGCCGCAATGCATATAAAATCTCATCGATCTTCTTGTTCGATATAGGTTTACTGTTTATCACATCGTCAAGATCCCCTAAGGCCGAGCGGGGCGGTGAATCCTGTGGTGTAAGTGAATAACGGCCAAGAGCATCAGGAAGATTTACGTTGTATTTAAGATCAACAATCTGCTTGATTTCAGCTGCAAAAGGTTTTTTACTATATTGTCCTAATGCTACATTAGAGCCTTCTTCCACAATAAAATTTTCATAGAGATCGTTTCGAATAATGTCCCTTTTGCTAGCCATTTCAAAAGCATAAAAGGCAACTTCCCTTAGCCGCTCCCGGAATGCGGGAAACTCTCTTTTTCTTATTCCAAAGTGTGCGGCAAAGGCTTCGGCTCTCTCTTGTTTATTCAGAGTCTGAATATAATTGTGGAATATTCTGGCTAGCCGCTTAAAGTCGTCGTTCTGATCACCCCAATCCAATCGAACGCAGTTCATGGAAGTATCATTAACGATCTCTAACCATGTATTCCATAACCTATCATCCACCTGAAATCTGGGCTTTTGGTCCGGGTTATCCTCGCCCAACAAGTAGAGCGCAATTACTCCCGAGTTAAGCAATTGCTTAAACTGTTGACGATTTTCAGCATCGTCATAGTCATCGACAACTACAGAATTATTAAACATGAAGGCCCGATTTACTACCACTTGTTCCCCATAGACAAGGGCGCGTCGCCATTCTTTTAAGATGTGCTTTTTCCGCTCTTTGCCTACCTCATCGAGCTTCTGGCCTTTCTTAATCATTTTTGAAAGGAGTTTTCTCGGAATCCATTGATTATCGAGCACCTGTGGGACAATCGCGGCTTTCTTCAATTGGCTTGGGTTTAATTTTTCGAAGGTAACTGACATGGTTTCTCCCGGTTTACAAAATTCTTTTTTTCGTTGCTAAGGCATACGCCCACAGCGTAAACCAATCGCTGAGTTGACCCTTGTTCACGATCTGCTCCAACTTTGACAGTTTCACCCACCTGTATGTTGAAATCCCTTCGTGCGTCTCCAGCGTAATCTTCTGATCCGCGGGTATCTCAACCAGATACACCGCCGTGCCTCCCTTCCCTTCCCTGACCCTGGTCAGGCAGGTCATTTTTGCCTTTGAAATCCCAATTTCTTCTAATAACTCTGTCTTGGCATTTTTCTCGGCGGAGAGACCCGGCTCCCCAAAGCCGCGTGGGAATTCCCAGTTCCAACTGCGGTCATCGTGTCGAAATTTGCGGATCATGAGCACCCGGTCTGCCTGCATGCACATGAGCACCGAGTTAAATCCACCGCCCTCCTGGCTCTTGCGATTGATCCAGCGGATATAGCCTCCCACACTCCCGTCGGGAAACTCGACCATGTCCCGCAGCACGTAAAACCACTGGTCTTCTGCCAGCACGCCAATATCGATCCAGCAGGCAGGTTTGCCTTCTTTTCTTAGCCTGGTGCGAATCTTCCTTTGCTCCCTGCGGATGCGCGCCGGGTCCGTAATCACTTTGATCTCGCCGGGCTCA
>DATHTL010000211.1:0-9079 GCA_035463255.1 Anaerolineales bacterium
TAAGACAAACACCTTGTGACCATCGCCGTGCCTGGGCAATGTTCAAGTTAGATATTGTTCGATGAATTACGATTTAAGTACTGCGAGGGTACTGAACTGAAGTCAGTATAGCATACTCGTGTCGGATGAGCTTGAACAGCAGCCCAAAATAAAACAACTTGATGAATACTCATCAAGTTGTCTCTCTTGGCGGTCCCGACGGGATTAGGGTTCGCGACGCGTAACTACTTGGGCGCTAAGTGAATTACAGAGCGTCTCATAAATAAGTTTACTTTTCAAATGGGCAAACCTGCCTGAGCAAAGAAAGATTGAATGATGTGAGGCTTGCGTCGTAACCGAGAAACAGCAGAAGACACCTGAGAATGGAGGTCCAACAAATCTGCACAACAAACATTCGCCAATTCAACCCGTTTGAGATGTCGCCAGGTTCCCTCGTCCGGATTGAGATCTGGGGCATAGGCTGGTAAGCGTTCGAGATGGATATGTTTGGCTGCCCCGTTGGCCAGGTAGTCTCTTACATCTGTATTGCGATGAATGGGTGAACCGTCCCAGATGACAAGAAGTTTGCGGTTGGTCTGTGAGCGAAGATGTGTCAAAAAACGAACACTATCCATTCCGTTCAATGCCTCATAGCGTGTGCGAGTAAACAACCAACCTTACGGCGTGATTGCACTCATCATGGAAAGATGGTCTCGAGTGTGAAACACTTTCAAGATAGGCGTTTCTCCAACCGGAGCGTAGGTTCTCAAAATGGCTGGCAGGAGATAAAAGCCAGACTCATCCACAAAAACAAGCAATCTGCGCTCCAAAACTGCCCGTTTTTGGATTTCGAACCAGGTTCGAGTGCCCCAGCGATTAATCTCCGCTTCATCCCGTTGAGCAGCTCGCTCAATGGGTTGCTGAGGCGTCCAGCGTAACTCCTTCAGCAGACGAGCGATATGCGAACGATGGTAAGAAACACCAAACTCCCATTCGATGACTTTCTTTACTCTTCGGCAGGTCCATACATCGCCTCGAAATCCATAGGCTTCTGCACCATGGGACAGAAGATCCGGGATCAGCGCTTTTTGTTCACGACTCAAGTCAGCTGGCCTGCCTGTGTGAGGACGGGCATGCAAACTGTTGATGCCCTCTGCCTCCATCTTTCTGATCCAGTGGCTCACAGCCATCGGACTCACATCTAAGGCGGCTGCAATGACTTTCTGCTTCCAGCCAGCTCGCTTTAGCTTTACGGCATGCAGTCGACGTCTTTCTTTCCAGTTCTTTGTTTGGCCTTTTATCTTCGACATGCCCTCGTTTTAGCATATCGAAAAAATAAAGTAAATTATGAGACACTCAGTAGATTATTTCTTCATTATATCAGGGAGCTTGGGTGAGCTTCAGGTTGCATGTCAAGGACAAAATCCAGAAATCCCACCTCCAAGGATTGGAAGTTGATCCTATTTTTCTTTAACCACAAGCGTTGCCTTGATGCCTGATTCTGGGCAGAAAATATCGTATTCTCCTGGTTCATCAGGCGCCTTGAAGGTGCCCGATTTGGTTTCTCCCGGCGGTGCAACGATATACCACATGACTTTATCACTATCTATTGCCTTTGAGAAAGGTGTGACATGCTCATCCTGTTTTAAGATGAGGAATCCATATTCAGAGGCACCATTATTTGTAAACTTCACGGTGACTTCTGCACCCGCGGGAACTGCATAAGTGGACGAATCGTAACCCTGGTCGGTTGCCGTAACGTTCAGTGTGGCTTTATTGGAACTGCACGCTGTCAAAGTTAATGCAAACACAATGATAAGAAGAATTTTTTTCATTGTCTACTCCCGTTGATTTTAACAAACCGTAATATTTTTGCATACCGTTTATGTGGAATGGTTACTACGATTTAGCCAGTAAGATATCCTAAGCTCGCGAAGCGACCTCAGAAACTGACTTCATCTTGATGTCAGGAAATACCTTCTGGGCTATGGATATATCCACGTGGAGTCCGGTGCTCAAGTTGTGCATCATGGCGGCGAAGGAACACTGGAGCGGATCCGTGGCCGTATCGCGCTGGGCTTCCAGGGCTGAGACCGGAACAAACTGCAGCTCAAAAGCTTTCCCGCTGGCCTGCTCAAAAATACGTACCGCCTCCAATTGGCTGTGCATCTGGGGATAGCCCAATTCAAACAAGGTGTTGCGCGTCGCCGGGTTGTCCAGGCTTTGCACGACATATTCAGCCACGTTCTCTCGTGAAATATAGGCATTCTTAGCGTGGCCATCACCATAGATAGTGGCTTTCGCATTCGGATAATCAAAGCCAACAATCGGGCTGAGCCAGACCTCCATAAATAGGCACGGGCACAAGATGGTGTAATCCATCCCGCTGGATATGACTGCCTGTTCGACAGTGCGCTTGGCGGTGGTCAGTGGGCAAGGCTCCATCCGTTGAGGAACGCTGATAAACACAAATTTGCGCACGCCAGCCTGGCGGGCTGCCTGAACCAGGTCCAACTGTCCCTGCTGATCTGTAATCGGAATGGAGTCGCCGGGCTGCATGGAGACGGTGGTCGTGGCTGTGGTGATGACTGTATCCATTCCCTGGCAGGCTGCGGCGAGTGAGGCCGGGTCACGAAGATCGCCCACAACAGTTTCAACGTCCATGCCTTTCAACCGCGCTACTTTTTCCGGATCAGAAGTAGAACGCACCAGTCCGCGTACGGACTTGCCTGAAGCGGTCAGGCGTCGGCAGATTTCGCTGCCTAAAAACCCCGTGGAACCAACGACGAGAATCATGTAAGCCTCCTGATATCTCTTCTTGAACTTTACTAAATCGGTTATTTATGCCCATTCTACGGATTTGTCGTTTGACAGGCGTTTGGTAGAAATCAAAAAGCCGGAAGCGATGTCAATTCGATTCCGGCTTTTTGCCATCAAACGCTGTTTACACCTCGCCAGCGATCCGGGCGGCTTCCAGCGCGCTCTTTAAAAAGTTAAGGCTAGTGATCTGATCACCGGCATCGCAGGCGGCGAGCGCCTTGCTCAACAGGCTGGACATAGGTTCAGCCATAATCCGCAAAGTTGGATTTGGATCCATGAGCGCACGAGCGGCAGCTTCGGATTTACTGAAATCTTCCTGGGCCAGCGCAATTGCAAGTAGTACCCAATCCGCCAACGCACGGAAGGCATATCCGGGAGCATTCATCCAAATTGCTATCGCTTCTCTACAAAATTGCTCTGCCAAGATGACATCACCATCCTGCCAGGCCAGCCAGCCGTGATTTGCCAAGCCAAACCCGAGATAGGTGTTTTCGTTTATTGCGCGCGCCAGTTCGAGAAGAGGCGGGATCTCATGGCGCAGTTTTTCCGGTTCGTGCAGTTTGCGGCTGATTACACTGAGGTAGGCCAGGCAGCGCAACTGCGGTAAACGTGCGCCCAATCGCTCCAGCGATTCATTGGAGCGCTTCAGCCAATCCCGCGCCGCTAACGGGTCACCATGCCAGAGGAGCGCAAATCCGTATTGAAACTGGGCAATGGCTAGGTTAAAGGGATCATTAAGTTTTTCTGCCTGTTCCAGCAACTGCTGAACAATCTGAACTGTTTCGATTGAAAGACGGAAGCGTTCATGGCGCATGCGAGCCTGATAGCGCATGCTGAGCAGTGTGTTCTGCTGGCCAACTCGTCCAATGCTGGCAACCAGCCCCTCAATTTTCTGAATGAGTGCTTCCATCCGGTCAGGAAAGTTTCTCCAATAATCTACCTGGATTCGGTTGAGCTGGATCTGAAGCCACTCCTGTTGTTCCATGACCGTGCCGTTTGGCGGCACAATTCCGAGGGCCTGTTCAGCCTGGTCAAGCGCGAGGTATGAACGGTCCGGCAGGTTGTGCTGCGGCAGCCAGGCGTCGCTGATCTTCCGGTACACCTGTGACCGCCATATTCCAGATGGGGTGAAGGGCTGAGCCAGGGCACGCTCAAAATAAGGGAGCGCCTGTTGATATTTCCCCTCCAGGGCCAATATTGAACCGGCCTTCTCCAGGATCATGGCAAAGTCTTCAAAAGATATTTCCTGACGATTCCCAATCCCGACACTTTCCACCAGCTCAATTGCGCGCCGCAAATACTCCCAGGCATTCGAATTAGCAAAGATCTCTGTAGCGCCCTCCGCCGCCAGGCGGTAATGGTCTACAGCCTGCACTGCGAGACCAGCGCGCTCGAAATGGCTTGCGATCTCTGCATGCCGGGGATGCAGAGCGAATTGATCCAGGTGAACGTAGGCTTCGGCAGCTTTTCGGTGTAGTAGCCGAAGATGCGCTATGCTCAATCCGCTCAGGGCAGCCTGCCGAAGCAGGTCATGCGTGAAATCGAAAATATCCGCTGATATTTCCTTGATAATGTAGTAGTGCAACAATTCGTCAATCGCCGCTACCAAACGCTCATCACTCTCTCGGCTGGCCTGGCGTAGGACTGTCAGGTCAAACTCGCGCCCGATGGTAGCTGCCAACGCCGTCATCTCACGCGTCCCCTGGCTGAGTTGGTCCAGGCGGTGCGATAAAACAGCCTGGATCCGCCCGGAGGCTGCCAGTATATTCTCGAGTGAGGCCTGGCTCAAACGAACCATTTCGACCAGGAAGAGCGGGTTGCCCTCGCTATGTTGATAAATACTGGCGGCTGTATGGGGGTCTATCCCATGATGGTAGGACTGCTGGTAGATCTGTTCGATTAACTGGATCGAATCGGCCATAGCCAATGACTGAAGCTCGATCTCCGCATAATAGCCTTCTGCGCGGAGCGCGGTTTGGAATGCTCTTAATGGATGATCCAGGGCAATTTCGCCGTGACGCATGGTCACTAAAACCAGCAGCGACACATTGGTGGTGAAACGGACCAGGAAGTGCAGCCACTCCAACGTGTCCCGGTCACACCATTGAACATCCTCCAGCACCAAGATCTGAATGCGACTGCGTCCCAGCACGGCCCGGGCCAGTGCTTCGAAAAGACGGTGGCGCTGCCAGGCCTCATGCAATGGCTCGAGGCGCGGCAGCCCAGGCACCTTTTGCCGCAATTCAGGAAGCAGACGACTAATTTCCGCCAACCAGACTTTATCCAGTGCTGGTATTGGACGGGCTTGAATCCAACTCATCACCGGTCCGTAGGGCAGGCTGCCCTCCGCAGGGTAACACACCGCGGTGTCTATGGGGATAGACTGGAGTTCAGCCCAATTTGTCAATTCAGTGATAAGGCGAGTCTTACCAATCCCGGCTTCACCGGTGATAAACCCAACCTGTATTTTCCCCGTTGTTGCGTTTTGCCAGAGTGACAATAACTTACGCCATTCCTCTGTCCGACCTACCAAAGGGTCAGCCGCGCGTTCCTCTGGTTTGGCGGAATTTTTAACCGAGAGTTTTATAGTGCCTATGTCAGGAGACTTTGCCGCAGCTTGGATGCGCTCATAGAGCTCCTCAATTTGTGCATCCGGTTTTGTTCCTAGCTCCTGCCAAAGCTGGCGGGAATAGGTGCGATAAGTCTTCAAAGCAGAAGGACGATCACCAACCAGGGTATAGAGGCGCATCAGGCGCTCATTGGCGGCGGGTTGAAGAGGATCCATCTGAACCAATCGGCGTGCGGTGTTGAGCGCCTCGGGATATTCGCGTGCTTCTTCCTGTAGAAGAGCAAGTTTGTCCAGGGCACCCGTGAACATTTGATGCAGTTCTTCCCGGGCAGGGATGATCCAATCCTCGTAACAGGCAGGGAATAGATCGCCCTTATAAAGCTGAACTGCCTCTGCTAGAGCTTCTTTAGTCGGGGTCTGGCCGGGCGAGGCAACCAAGCATAGACGGAACGCATCAATATCTAGTCGAAATGCACCGTCATCGCGCCATTTCAGGATGCTGTTATTAATAGTGATATAGGTTGAAATGAAGGGGAGAGCCTGACGCAACTGATGGATCAGGTTGCGCAGGTTGGTGCGGGCCTGACTTTCGGATGTGTCCGGCCAAAATATAAACGCCAGCCGCTGGCGGACAACTGGCGCTGAACGATGAAGGATGATGTAGGCAATAAGGGTTTGCAGGCGGGTGGAATAAGCCAGGTCTATAAGCTTTTTATTGTAAGAAAGTTCAAAACCGCCGAGCAAATTGAGCTGGAGAAATGCCTGCATTAGCTTACCCAAACACTCTTATCAAGCTTTTCAGCCTCTCCATTTGATGATAAACAGGCTAACGAATATACAAACTTTTGATCTATAATATTTTACTACTTCGACTGCAACCCCGAGACTTTTTTTAATCCGCTGCCTATAAGATAAAACAACTTGATGATATATCATCAAGTTGTCTATACAGGCGGTCCCGACGGGATTTGGACCCGCGACGCGTAACTACTTGGGCGCTTAGTAAATTGGATGAACTGATTATAGCAACAGTTGCCAAATATATCAAAGGTGCATAAAACTCTCGGACATCCGCTGACCTTTAAAAGCAGTGCAGGATTTGTTGAGTTATCCAGACGATCATGCTCTTAAGTCCATCATTGTGATTGCACAGGATCTCAGACGATGGGCCTCTACGGTGTGATTCTTCGGTATCTTTTTCTACCAGATTTATGTGTTTTCTAACTTATGTATCTATGAAGATCTGGTTTTTTTTGCCGCCGAGCGGATCGCCGCAATAAGCTTGTCATCTGATTCCTGCTTGCTTACAAAAAAGGATGCTCCTGCCTGCGATGCTTTTGTTTGCGTCTGAAGATCGTCATACAGGCTGAGGATAACCATTCTGCAATCCGGGATATCCCAGCTCAATCGTTCTGTCAATTGAAAGCCGTCCATCCCGGATAGTTCAATACTGGTTACAACGACCTGCGGGCTATGTTCTCTCGCAAGCCGTAATGCGTCCCAGCCATCGTCGGTTTCACCCACGATCACGATGTCGTTTTCCAGGCCGAGACGCATTCGGATCCCACGCCGAACATTTTCTTGCTCTTCAGCAAGCAGAAGCTTTATCATCACTCCCAGTCTATATACTGTCATGAAACAAGTCATCAGGCAATTGGCAGAGATTCATCTCAGACTTAAGTCTAAGAATAGACCGGCCAGTAAGGACTATAATAGGGATAACCGGGAGGGTCGTGATGAGCATTTGCATCTTGATCGCAGATGATCATGCGGTCGTGCGCCAGGGGTTAAAAATGTTCTTGGAGACGGATGCCGACTTTAGAGTAGTGGGGGAAGCGGAGAACGGGGAGGAGGCAATTCAATTAGCCGGCGAACTTAAGCCGGATATCGTCCTGATGGATTTGATCATGCCGGGCATGGACGGAATCACAGCCACATCCAGGATCCGGCGACAGTATCCAGATGTGGAAGTGATTGCCTTAACCAGTGTTTTGGACGATGGATCCATTTTTGGGGCTATCCGGGCGGGGGCCATCGGATATCTATTAAAAGATACAAAAGCAGATAAATTGATCTATGCTGTCAAGTCTGCAGTTGCAGGGCAGGTCCAGCTTTCGCCCCAGGTTGCGGAACGACTGTTGAGGGAAATTGATCTTCCAGACGTAACCGAGCCTCTCACGGACCGGGAAAGCGATGTCCTTCGAATGCTCGCGTCAGGGTGTTCAAACAAGGAGATCGCTCGAGATTTAAATATTGGGGAAAAGACCGTCAAAACGCACGTCAGCAGCATTCTCTCCAAGTTAGGTGTAACCAGCAGAACCCAGGCCGTTGTATATGCCTTACGCACTGGGTTGATCATGTTACCTCCCGGACAATCATAAACTGGTCAGGAGGGCCGCTTGGCATTGATTGACGAAAATTCAGCAGAAAACCAATGGCAGCCGTGGCTTCACGCGTTTGAGCATGCCGAATGGGGCGTAGCAATAAACAAGGCGGACTCCAATACACTGGAAATCATGAACGCCGCCTTTGCGAGGATCTATGGATACTCGATTGATGAATTGAGAAATCAGCCCATCGAATCCATTTATGCCCCGGAGGAACGGGTAAAGTTGCCAGGGTGGATCGAGGAAGCCCATCGCAAAGGCCACCTTAGTTTTGAAACCAAGCATCTGCACAAGGATGGTGCTGTTTTCCCGGTCAGGGTCGACATTACGGCTATAAAAGATAAAGATAGCAGGGTTTTATACCGGGTGGTAAACGTTCAGGACATTTCGCAACGGAAAGCGGCAGAGAACGCGCTTCGAGAAAGTGAACAACGGAATTCAGCGATCATATCGACGTTAGCCGAGGGGATCGTTTTTCACGATGCAAGTGGGGTGATTACGCTCTGTAATGCCGCAGCGGAGCGAATTCTGGGGCTTTCTACTGATCAGTTACTGGGCCGTACGTCCATTGACCCACGCTGGAGAACAGTTCATGAAGATGGGTCTCCGTTCCCAGGAGAAACGCATCCCGCAATGGTGACTCTACATACAGGCACCTCTTTATCTAATGTTGTCATGGGTGTTTACAAGCCGGACGACACGCTGACATGGATTTCTATTAGCACTCACGCTCTGTTTTCTTCAGAAAATGACAATCCTTATGGGGTTGTCGTCTCGTTTACCGATATCACTGAACCGAGATCAATGTATGAATTACTTGAACAGCGCGTGGAAGCACGGACGCGTGAATTGCAGGCGATGCTGGAAGTATCCCAGATCGTCAACTCGAATTTGGAGCTAGGACCACTACTCAAGATCATACTGGAACAACTTAAGCACGTGATCGATTATGCGGGTGCTGGAATTGCAAAATTGGATGGAGACGACTTTGTCATTGTCGAATACTTAGGCCTTGTTCCGCGCGAAATCATGCTTGGATTTCGATCGTCCATGCACCAGGAAACTGGCTATCAAAAAGTGGCGGAGTCAAAGCTGCCAGTCATCATTGATGATATATGGGGCAATGAGCGGTGGCTAAACTTGTTACGGAATGTTACCAATAAGGATATGCTCACCAAATTTAGAGATATCCACTCTTGGATGGGAATACCACTAATTAGCCACGATCAGTTGGTCGGTGTACTGAGGCTCGATCATCACGAGCCCGGGCACTTTACCAGCGCACATGCCGATTTGGGGTTGGCATTTGCAAATCAAGCTGCCA
>DATHTL010000212.1:0-9972 GCA_035463255.1 Anaerolineales bacterium
CTCCTAATACATCCATCGCGCATCGTTTTCCCGTACCTGCTTCGCACGAAACGCGGCGATCTTCCGTATCAGCGCCTTCGGGAGTGGTTTGTCATACGGAAATTGAATCGTGTCCTTGCCGGTCTTAAACGTTGTCAACTCTTCTTTGAAGGGCTCCATCGCTGGGCCGGTTGGCGAGAAGTTAAGATGTGATTTATGTGCAGAATAGGAGAACAGGATCCGTCCTTCTTCAAATACTGGCGATCCCCACTTGAGTGTCTCTTTTGCACCTGGCGCAACTTTTTTCAGGAGTGCGCGTAGCTCGCGCAACTTTTCTTGCGCTTCCTGGGGAGCAACTTCAATGTATTCGTCCACAGTTGTTGGTTTCGTCTTTGGCATGTATGGACCTCCATATTTATTGTTGGTCAAGATGTCCGTTTTTGATGCTCCGACGCATCGGTTCAATTGTGCCTGCTGCTAACCTATGGCATATTCATTATACGTGTAACCCTTTTGTTCGTAACAAAAAACGGACGGAATTGTTCCGTCCGTTTTGATGATCTATTTCCTACTTACCAAATACAACTACGCCAGCGGCTTTCCGCCTGTCACGCCGATGCACTCGCCTGTAATGTAGGTCGAGTCCTGTGAGGCCAGGAACACATAGACGGGGGCGAGTTCCGCCGGTTGGCCCGGCCGTCCCATAGGCGTGTCCTTGCCAAACTTAGAGACCTTTTCTCCTGGAAACGTAGCCGGGATCAGCGGGGTCCAGATCGGCCCCGGCGCCACAGCATTGACGCGTATCCCTTTTTCGATCGCCTCTTCAGATAACCCTTTGGTAAAGGTCAGAATCGCTCCCTTGGTGCTGCTATAGGGCAGGAGCGTGGGAGAGGGCTGGTACGCCTGGATTGATGTGGTATTGATGATCGTGCTGCCCGGCTGCATGTGCGGCATCGCTGCCTTGCACAAATAGAACATCGCAAAGATGTTGGTGCGATACGTGTGCTCGAGCATTTCCTGAGTCACCTCCTGGATGCTCTCGATGACGTCCTGGTAGGCCGCATTATTGACCAGGATGTCCAGCCTTCCAAACTCCTGGAGGGCGCGCTCCACGATCTGCCGGCAGTGGGCTTCCTCGCCGATATCACCTGCCAGGGGAATGCAGCGCCGTCCCTCCTTTTCCACGATGCGCACCGTTTCCTGCGCGTCGGAGTGTTCATCCAGATACGAGATCAGCACGTCGGCGCCCTCGCGCGCGAACGCCAGCGCCACGGCGCGGCCGATGCCGCTATCCCCGCCGGTAATGATCGCGGCCTTACCCTGCAGCTTGCCGCTGCCGCGATAGGACTCCTCGCCGTAATCCGGCCGCGGCTCCATCTCTGATTCCAGCCCTACAGGTTCCTGCTCCTGCTCAGGGAACGGCGGCCTGGCTTCCAATTCTTTCGGGTCTTGTGTTGCACTCATAACTATCTCCATTTCGTTTACCAATTTCTAATTACAAATCACGAACCCATCACACATCCAACTTGCCCTGGATCGAATCGTCCATCGTCTTCCTCGTCATCGCGCCGATCAACATCTTCACGCCGGCCACTGCTGTCCCATGCTTGGTGTCCCAGTAATAACCCTCCGTGGGTGAAACCTTGATCACGGTGATGCGCGGGTCATCCTTGCCTTCGGTGAACCAGGTCTGCACGAGGGGCGACCACAGTTCTTCGATCTTCTCCCGGTCCCTGGAGATGGCGGCCTGTCCGTTCAGCTGCATGAAATCAGAGTGCTTGGACCCCTGGAAATAGAGCTTCACAGATGGGTTGAGAGCCAGCTCCTGGTTCTTATGGCTGTCGCTGGCACTCAGGAACCAGAGGTTTCCTTCATCATCTACCTGTCTCACGTTCATCGGGCGGTCTCCGTTGGATGCACCTGTGGCCATCGCTGAGCAGAAGAAACAATTCTCTGCCTGTTCCACCATTTCTTTGATCTTTTTCACCGCGTCCGGCCCCCGCAGGTCTTCATAATTGTCTTCTGGCTGATTTCTATCGATCGAATTTGTCACAAATCACCTCACTTCTGGCTAGGTTCATATAACGGTTAAAACGATTTAGCTTCTGAATCTGACACGGTTTTCTGTTTATTAGAGGAGATCCAGCGGAGGCTGAGCGAGAAACTAGAACGGACGGAGCGTAAGCATCCGTCCGTTAAGTATCCATCCCCGGGGGTGTCTTGCAAAGCCGATGTTATCACCCGGAGGCATTAGTTTTACGTTGGCGTAACCCCGCTCTGTCCGACTGGAACTCACCTAACTCATTGACACTCCAAGTTGCTGGAAAAGGACAGGCATTTCAAAATAGATGCGGCCGCGGGTGATCTGGTCGTTTTCCAGGTCGTACACCACGCAGAGAGGCACACGCACGTCCTTCCCTGTGGCTGGAATACCGGCGAATTCGCCGATGTGCTTGCCGACGAATTCACCTTCTACCATGGCGCCATTTTCATCAAAGAGTGTGGTGCGTGTTGTTGCAGTTGCATCGAAAGCGACATGATAGAAGTAATTCAGCATTCCAAGCACGCCGTCACGCCCGTGATGTTCTTGTCCTGTTGCCATAACAGTAAAGACAACATCATCCGCCATCATACTGGCGTCGCTATGCTCTGAGTTCAAATATTGCATCATTGTTTCGCGCGTGCTTTCCATTGACATGAAAACCTCCTTATTCGTCACGAAGAATAAAACGCATTTGCCGCATTCCAAGGCCCCTATGTTGCACTCGGTACCAATCCGAGCTGCTGCATGAGATCGGCAGTGTCAAAAAGCATCCAATGGTCAACAATCTTCCCGTTTTCCAACTTGTATGTGATGTGAATCGGAACATTGGAAAAGGATTTCCCCGTGGGAGGAATGCCCATGAAGGTACCTGTATGCGTGCCTGAGAATCGGCCAATCACGGCTACAAGATCGTCCTCCGCGATCATCTTTTCGGCAAGCAATTCGTAGCTCGGGAAGCCTGCCTCTGCTGCCGAAATGTGGTCTTTCATGGGCTGTTCATCAACGAACTCGTTCACTAACTCTGCCGGCTTGGGTTTTCCACTAAGGGCTTCGAGATATCTTCACACGAAAGCCTTGTTTTCTTGAGCGCTCATGATACGTACTCCTTTTATTGCTCGTGATCGTTGAGTCGACAACAGGAATGATTCACAGGCTAACCTCCTTATCTGTCAGAACAGACTCAGAAACAATGGATCAACAAACGACAGGTACGAATTGAGCAAGAAGCAGCTCGGCTGTTTATGGCCGAAATATTCACTTGAGGAAACAAAAAGAGGGTGGACTCTCGAACTTTCTAAGGGTTATGCAGTCGCCCCAGATCTATCTACTTAATATTTATTATAGGAAAGCGGGGTGGCCGAGTCAACATTGTGAAATTAAACCCAAAACTGATAGAAGTTCTTCTGTCCGTTTTGATCTGGTCTGTCTCTACCCTCAGGGCGTCTCGTACTCCTCTGCTCGAAGCTGCAGTTCGTATTGCCGCGGGTCGAGGCGAAAGAACAGCCCACCCTCTCGCTCGGAGTGTGAGGGCAGATATTCAATCGTAGTGTCGCTGGTCTCCACGATCTCCACGCCGTCTCGCAGCTCACCCTCCAGCGTGAGTCCCGCAGCCGTTCTGCCACCTTCATTGATCACCCGAAACTCGACGAGAAAGCCGTTCCGGCCCGGAACGATCCCCTGTACCTCCACGCTCACATCCGGCGGCGATGAATCTCCTGCCGCCGCTTCATAGAGCGCGAATCCGATCGAACCCAGGATAAGCAGTAGTCCCAACAGTCCAATACTCCACATCCAGAGTGGAGCTTCATCGAGTTTTTCCTGATTTGTCTTGGCTTTGTTTGGCATGGTGGGTGGCTTCCTTCGCTTTGCTTGATCGCCTGTCTCTCAGGTGGTTACAGGATGAGTCTGGCTGCGGACGCGCCCAGTGCCGCAGGAAAGCTGAGCACGAAGATGGACATCATTGCTTCGCCCAGCGCGAAACCATCCAGCCGCCCAAAGGTCCAGAGCACATAGAGGCTGATGAGCAGTGCCAGCGCATACCCGACGATCGTGAAACGCATGAACACACTCCAGAAGAAGTCGGCGGAAAAGGCAGATGTACGTCCCCGGGCTTCAATCGAACAGAGGAACGCCTGCATGATCCCTAACGAGATGATGGCCAGAGCAGCTGCATGCCAGCCGGTGATCTGGTATCCGATCAGCACCATTTCCTCGGTGGGCGAAAGCTGGAACGCCAGGAAGGTGGCCCCGATACCCATGAGGAAAATTTTGCCTCCATATTGTTCTGTGCGTCTCTTTTCTTTGTGCGTTTCTCCCACGCCTAATTGCCGGCGGGCCAGGATCGCTCCGATGCTGCAGGGGATGGCCTGCAGGGCAATCTTGCCGATCAACTCGTCTGTCGACATCCCTGGCTTGATGATGCCAAAAAGAAAAGCATTACAGTGGCAACAATATACCCGACGGCGCAGGCAACGAGCGCATCCAGCACCTCGATCTTAAACGTTTCCTCGCCGCCCTCAAAATACGATAGACCCATGACCATCAGGAAGGCGAGCACCACGAAGACCGCCAGTCGGACGCGGTCCATATAAAAACCCAGCCACCACATCTCCATCGTCATCAGCAAAGGCAGAGAAAAGATGATCGCGCCGCCAAAGTCATGCGCGATGTCAAGTAAAAAGTTGTGATCGGAGTCTTGCGTCTGTTTGCCGCCTGGGTTGTGAGAAGGATTCGCCATAACGTGGTTGGGGATCTTAAAAAATTTTCCGTCACACCTGCACTCGCAACAGCATGTTGGTGTAGGTGTGACGGAGCTTTCGCTGTTCTAAGCTAAATTGTTCCGACGGATCTTATCAGTGAACCTGTTTACCTGATTACCTACTGCGGTCTCCGGTCGCGATCCCGTCCGCCTCGGTCACCACCACGACCGCGATCGCCGCCGCGCCCGCGGTCACCGTTGCGGCCGCCGCCTCCACCAGGACGCCCACCGCCGGGCTTGCGCTGATCTTT
Organism: Anaerolineales bacterium; assembly: GCA_035463255.1. Taxonomy (GTDB): domain Bacteria; phylum Chloroflexota; class Anaerolineae; order Anaerolineales; family Villigracilaceae; genus Defluviilinea. The sequence goes on from DATHTL010000212.1 coordinate 5,033, forward strand.
CTCACGCGCCTCTTCGGCGGTCCAGCCTTCGAGCACAGCCTGGCGTGAGAGCCGGATCTTCCCCTGCGGGTCGATGTCGGTCACCATCACAGTGATCTCATCGCCCATGGCCACTACATCTTCCACTTTGTTGACGCGCTCGGTGTCAAGCTGCGAGATGTGCACGAGCCCGTCCACACCGGGCAGGATCTCGACAAAGGCGCCAAAGTCCGCGATGCGCACGACCTTGCCAGTATAAATATTGCCGACGATCGCGCTCTCGCCGAGCGACTCGACGCGTTCCTGGGCGATCTTGGCACCCACGCCGTCGGTCGAGGCTATGTACACGGTGCCATCTTCCTCGATGTCGATCTTGGTGCCGGTCTCTTCCTGCAGTGAGCGGATGTTCTTGCCGCCAGGCCCGATCAACGCGCCGATCTTATCCACCGGGATCTTCACGGTGATGATGCGCGGCGCGTGCGGTTTTAGCTCCGCACGCGGTTCGGGCAGTACGGCCAGCATTTCTGACATGATCGACATGCGCGCCGTGTGGGCCTGTTCGAGCGCTTCCTTCATCATCTGCGCGCTGATGCCGGTGATCTTGATATCCATTTGCAGCGCCGTAATGCCAGCGGCGGTGCCTGCCACCTTAAAGTCCATGTCGCCCAGGTGGTCTTCCGTACCCTGGATGTCGGTCAGGATCTGATAACGGCCGGAGTCATCGGTGATGAGTCCCATGGCCACGCCGGAGACGGGCGCTTTGATCGGCACTCCTGCGTCCATCAGAGCCAGGGTGGAGCCACAGACCGATCCCATTGAAGTGGAGCCGTTGGAAGCCAGCGCTTCAGACACCACGCGAATGGTGTAAGGGAACGACTCTTCCGCCGGGATGACCGGCTCGAGGGCGCGCTCTGCCAGCGCTCCATGCCCGACCTCGCGGCGGCTCTGACCACGCAGGGGCTTGACCTCACCCGTGGAATAGGGCGGGAAGTTATAGTGATGCATGTAGCGTTTGCTGTCGGTGGGGCTGAGGGTATCGAGTTCCTGCGATTCGCCCAGTGTCCCCAGCGTTGCAAACGACAGAATCTGCGTTTCGCCGCGGGTGAAGATACCTGAGCCATGCGCACGCGGCGACACACCCACTTCGCACCAGATCGGGCGGATATCCGTCGGTGTGCGTCCATCCGGGCGTTTTCCTTCGCTCAGGATCCGCTCGCGCACGATCTGCTGTTCCGCCTGGTCAAATGCTTCGCGGACCGCCGAGAGCGACGGACGGTCGCCCATGATTTCCACAAGTGGAGTAAGGATTTCCGCAGCAGCTTCGCTCTGAGGGTTAGGCACATTGCACAACTCGGAAACGACCTGGTCTTTCAGCGTGGTCATTCCCGTGTAAAACTCATTTTTGCTCAGCGGTTTGTCGAGCAGCTCGGCCATCGGCCCGTTGACGCGCTCGAAGACCTGTTTGCGCAGCTCCTCATCGGGGAGGGCCAGCGTGACTTCCCGCTTCGGCTTGCCCACTTCAGCCTGCATCTGGAGCTGGAGATCGATCAACGGCTGCATGGACTTGTGTCCAAGCTCGAGCGCGGCAACCATCACATCTTCGGGGATTTCGTTCGCGCCGCATTCCACCATCAGAATGGCGTCACGTGTCCCGGCAATGCGCAGGTCGAGATCTGAAGTTTCGATCTCTGCAAACGTTGGGTTGATCACGAATTCACCGTTCACGCGCCCCACGCGTACCGCGCCAACCGGTCCGCCCCAGGGGATATCTGAGATCATGATCGCGGCAGAAGCCGCGTTGATGGCAAAAACATCCAGGGGGTTGACGCCGTCTGCGGAAAGCGAGAACATAATCACTTGCACCTCATTGCGCATGCCGTGCTGGAACAATGGCCGCAGCGGACGGTCTGTGAGGCGCGAGACAAGGATGGCATCGGTGCCCGGGCGTCCTTCACGGCGGAAGAACGAGCCGGGGATCTTGCCGCCCGCGGAAAGTCTTTCTTCATATTCCACTTGCAGTGGGAAGAAGTCGATGCCTTCGCGCACACCACCCATGGTGGCAGCCGCGAAGACGATGGCGGACTCGGTGCCGAAGGTCACTGCGCCGCCAGCCTGGGCGGCGAGTTTGCCGGTCTCAAACGTAAGCGTTTGATTCCCAACAGTAGCTGAGTATCGTTTTGATTCAGGTTTCATTTTTCTCCTCATAGCTGACATCCACCCATAGCGTCCGCGAGAGTCTAGAATAACGCAGGCAAGCCGCGCGACTCTGAGTTGTGTGTTGTATCGATGAATGAGCCAGCCATTATATAAATTTCCGCCTGGTCAGGGACTGAAGAGCGAATACAAAATGTAGTGACGATTTTGCACAGTACCCCCTGCGGGACAATCACCGTGGACGACTTCAGTCGTCACTACCGCTTATCTTCACTATTCAATTCCTGACGGCGGGTCCGCCTCCCCTCGTCCTTTGCGAGAGGGCAGGGTGAGGGTTTAAAAAGACCCTAAAGGTCACGTAGACCTTTAGGGTCAGGGTTCCTTACTTGTGGCGCAGCTTCAAGCTTTCGGTGACACCCAGGTAACGAGGGTAGTCCGATTTGCGCAAGTAAGCTAACATGCGGCGGCGTTGCCCAACGAGCTTGAGCAGCCCACGCCGGCAGGACTCATCTTTTTTGTTGATCCGCAGGTGATCGGTCAACTGCTGGATGCGGCCGGTCAGGATGGCGATTTGCACTTCCGGGGAACCGGTATCCGCATCGTGGCGATGATAGTCCGTGATCAATTTTGTCTTAACTTCTTTCGCGAGCGGCATGACGTTTGCTTTCCTTTCTATAATCTATGCAGGTCTCCATGCTCACAGCCCAGGGTCCCGTTGCTTTCATGGGCGGACCGTAGAGCAGGACCAGTCACGGGCGGAAATTATACCAGAATTCCATCCAATCTTTCTCGTATCTGGCTGGCGTGCGCTTCAAAATGGATTTTGATGTAGCGATAAAGCCTCCCCACAGTGACAACGCCCGATAGCAGAGGGTCGTAGCCCGGGTATTGCACTGATTTTGAAAAGTCGGTTTCTTGCAAAGCCTCCAACGACTTTAAGGCTCGTGCATGGGCCCAGTCGTACTGCTCCGCGAGAAAAATACGGTTCAGCTTGCGTGCTCCATAGCGTGTAAAGCGTTCGTTGACGCGGTGGAATAATGTGTTCGGGACGAGTGTCATAAAGATCTTGGCAAGCCAGGGGCTTGAGATGATTACCCTCAGATCTGTGACCACAAAACGCGGAGCCAGCGACATGTGAAAAAGAACTTCACCGATTGTCCACGCAGGGTTGTCGCTAGGCATGGAAAAGGCGTCGTCAGGGATTTGGGCAAGCAAGCGGTGATAGGCTGCACGTGTCTCGTTCATTTCGGCGCGGAGCTCATCCTTGATAGACATCTACACCTCCACCTGGATGGCGCTGCCCGACTCATAACGCCGCAACCCCAGCCGGAATACGGCTACCGCGATCATGAGGAATATTGTTGCCCCGACGAGCAACTCTGCCAGTGTTTGCCATGTAAAGGTGCGGATGAACTCAGCCGGGACAGCTCCCATCAAAGCCGCCGGAATGAGCGTAAACAGGATCAGCTTGGCATAATTATCAAACAGGGTGATGGGATAGATCCCAAACGTCAGCATGGCATTTAGCGCCAGCGCTGAGAGGTTGGACATGATTCCCAGCCAGAACGCCAGGCTCTGGATCAGGATTAAAAAGGCCGCGAAGACAACAGCCGCCAGCATCGTAGCAAGGACGAAGCGCAGCAGTCCATCCCAGGAGAAGTAGCCCGAGAGCCCATAGCTCAGGAACCCGTAGGTGAAGTCGCCCATCCCGCTGGCGATCATCCGGCTGGATACCGCGTGGAGCAGCACGGGGCGCGGCATCGAGAGATAATAATCTAGGCGACCCTTGCTGATGATATCGCTGAGATTGAAGGCATTCCCAAACAGCAGGCTGACCAGCCCAAAGGCGCTGGCCAACACGCCATAGGTCAGATACATATCGCTCAGTCCCCAGCCGCGCACATCCTTGAAGCGGTCGAAGAAGATGATCCAGATCACGAAGTACATGAAGTCATTGACCATCATGCCAATGACCTGTGAAAGGAACGCGCCGCGATACTCCATAGTGGAGAGCAGGTTCGCCTTCCAGACTGCGAGGAGGAATTTGAGTTCTTTCATGTTTTATGTTCCTCGCGCTGAGCGGAGGGCAGTGCCGGTCTGCCCGCAGTCGAAGCGGCGCTGAACAGGAGAATTCCTGCTAAACGAAAGTACCCTTCTTGGGGTAACATCCATTTAACGGGGGATTGCTTCGCAGCTTGCGCTCGCAATGACATTGCTCTATCCTCCATTCACCGTCAAATACGCCACGCCGCGACGGTAGGCAAGCGTGAGCAGGAGCGCCAAAATCACGATCCAGATGATCTGCATGGTCATCACACTGACAAACAGCTCGGCCGTTGGCGTGACGAACAACCGCGCCGGCCCATAGGTAATGCTGGAAAAGGGGAGCGCCCTGGCAATGACCTGCAGCCAGCCCGGGTAAAAGTCCAGCGGGACCAACATCCCTCCAAAGAGGAACGCCAGCTTTTGATAGATCCACATGAACGCAGACACATCCTCGACAAAAAATGCCGTGAGCCCGATCATGACCGTCACGCAGAAATGCAGCACCCACGCGCCCAGGATGGCCGGCAGCGCGATGAGAAATCCCTCGGGGTGTTCGGGCGCGTCGGCCAGCCACCAGACCACGGCGCCGCCAAACAGAGCATTCATCACCGCCCGGAAGACGGTCTCGCCCATGGTGGTGCTTAATTGATAAAGCAGGAAATCGTAGGGTTTGTTCAGCAAATAAGCGATAGACCCGTCTTTCACATTATCCGAGATCGTGCGCGCCAGCGGAGGGCGGCCCAGCTCGATGGTCTCGGCCA
>DATHTL010000213.1:0-6172 GCA_035463255.1 Anaerolineales bacterium
GAGATATCCACTCTTGGATGGGAATACCACTAATTAGCCACGATCAGTTGGTCGGTGTACTGAGGCTCGATCATCACGAGCCCGGGCACTTTACCAGCGCACATGCCGATTTGGGGTTGGCATTTGCAAATCAAGCTGCCATTGCCATCGAGAATGCCCGCTTCCATGAACAGGCACAACGGCTTGCCGCGCTTCAGGAACGACAAAAGCTTGCGCGTGAGCTTCACGATTCCGTCTCTCAAGCGCTGTATGGAATCGCGCTCGGCGCGCGAACGGCTCAGATAAGGCTGGAAAGCGAACCTGAGAACCTGGCGGAACCTCTAGACTACATTCTTTCACTCGCCGAGGCGGGGCTCTCCGAAATGCGTGCCCTGATTTTCGAATTACGCCCCGAATCGCTCCAGAATGAAGGATTAGTGGTTGCGATCACCAAACAAGCGGAGGCACTGCGTGCTCGTCATAAATTGGAGCTCATAACAGACCTCGGTTCTGAACCCGAAATTGCGCTGGACTGGAAGGAAGTGTTTTATCGAGTGACACAGGAAGCCATGCAAAACATTGCCAGGCATTCGCACGCAACGAAGGTCGACGTGCGACTCTATCAGAACGACAGTTGCATCGTATTAGAGATTCATGATAACGGAAGGGGATTCGATCCAAGCCGCGAATACCCTGGTCATCTTGGTCTGCAATCCATGCGGGAACGCGTTGCTCAGATCGACGGTGACTTTGCTATTGTCAGTCAACCTGGGATGGGTACAACAATCTCCGTGTCGCTGCCGTTGTAAGCGATTTCAAATAAGGGGAAATAGTTCTGCCTGTTCGTGTAGGCAGAAAAGAGCATAAAAATCTCCGCCAAAGGTCTGATGACAAATTACGCGCATTACATACAATGATCTAAAGATTCTGCATGCCAATTATACATTTTCTAGCTTCAGGTCTGGTTGAGAGGCAACTGTGGATGTAAATTAAAGAATCGCACCTTGCAATGTGGGGAAAATGCTAAGCGATTCGAGTCGGGTGATATTGTCCTTAACATAGCTATCTCCACCTAAATCCCCAAATATGGGGAAGACAGCTCCCCATGTTGATTTGTATATTGAATTCAGTCGAACTCAGACAGGCAGATCTGCCGGGTACCAATCTAAGATTCTTATTTGTATCGTTCAAAAAAGGAGAGAAACGAATGAACATCAGTAAAGAAGTCGAACTTGCGAACACGGATCGTCAGGCTGCCCCAACGGTGGACTCGTCGAGGAAAATCGCCATCGCATCGGGCGTGCTCTACCTGCTCACTTTTGTCTCGATCCCGACCCTCGCTCTCTACGCTCCGGTGCGCGCCCCGAACTACATCATCGGTTCCGGTCCGGATATGCCCACACTCATCGGTGCCGTCCTGGAGATCATCGTGGCACTCGCATGCATTGGCACCGCCGTCGCGCTATACCCGGTGGTCAAGAGGCAGAACGAAGCGGTCGCGCTGGGTTTCGTTGGTGCGCGAGTCCTGGAAGCCGCCGCTATCTTCGCGGGCGTCGCGTGTCTCCTGTCGGTCGTGACCCTGCGGCAGGCCGGAGTCGGAGCAGATGGTCTGGTCACCGGTCAGGCGCTGGTGGCCATGTATGACCGGTTGTTCCTGGTCGGACAGGGTGTCATGCCCGCCATGAACGCACTCTTGCTGGGCTCCCTGTTGTATAGGTCGCGCTTGGTGCCGCGAGTTCTGCCCATGCTGGGACTCATCGGAGCGCCCCTGCTCCTCGCCAGCGACGCCGCCATCCTGTTCGGCCTCTTGGGACGGGTATCTCCGCTGGCTGCGATCTCCGTACTCCCGATCGCGCTGTGGGAGTTCTCGCTGGGCATCTGGCTCGTTGTCAAGGGCTTCAACCCATCTGTAATCACTTCACAGGCGACAACAACCAGCAATATCGTATCAGAACCACTTGTACCGTAGTCGAGTCCAACAAATTCGTAAGTAGCGCCCAAGACAAAGTTGGGATGTCTTGGGTAGGACTGGGACATGCTCCGCAGTCCATAGAAACTGATTACGGAAGGATAGTCAAAATGAAAGCGATCATCTACACAGAATACGGATCACCGGATGTTTTGGAACTTAAAGAGGTAGCCAAACCGACTCCAAAGGAGGATGAAGTACTGGTAAAAGTTCATGCGGTATCGGTAAATGCAGCGGACCTCCATCTCCTCAGAGCGGACCCGTTCCTGATCCGCCTGAGCTCCGGGCTTCTCAAACCAAAGAACAAAATACTTGGATCTGATATTGCGGGACGGGTTGAAGCGGCCGGTAGTGATGCGAAGCAGCTCAAGCCGGGTGATGAGGTCTTCGGGGACATCTCTGGGTGCGGTTGGGGAGGGTTTGCCGAGTATGTATGTGTCAGTGAAACTGCACTGGCGCTGAAACCGGCCAATCTATCGTTCGAGGAAGCCGCGGCGGTACCCATGGCGGCAGTCACTGCCCTGCAAGGGATTCGCTACGCCGGACAGATTCGACCCGGGCAAAAGGTTTTGATCCATGGCGCGTCCGGCGGTGTGGGCAGCTTTGCCGTGCAGCTCGCCAAAGCGTTTGGGGCTGAAGTCACCGCGGTCTGCAGCACGAGGAATGTGGACAGGGCGCGCTCGATCGGAGCAGATCATGTCATTGACTATACCAAGGAAGATTTTGCCAAGAATGGAAAGAAGTATGATCTGATCCTTGCCACGAATGGAGACCGCTCGATTTCAGACTATCGGCGTGCACTAAGTCCCAAGGGGATTTATGTTCAGACCGGAGGTTCCATGACTCAAATGTCTCAGGCTATGATCCAGGGACCATGGATTTCAATGACCGGGAGTCAGAAAATGGGGAACATGGGAGTCGCGAAACCAAACAAAAAAGATTTGGTTACTATCAAGGAATTGCTTGAAGCTGGCAAAGTAAAACCTGTGATCGATCGGTGCTATCCGTTTGACCAGGTCGCGGACGCGATCCGATACCTTGAAGAAGGACATGCCCAGGGAAAAGTCGTTATCACTGTGGCACAGAGAAACTAAATCTGGAATGAGACACTGAAAGATAATATGAATGGCAAGCCTGCCAAAATGCTTACATCGAGCGCTTCAACCGTACCTACCGCGAAGAAGTTTTGGATGCTTACTTGTTTGATAGTTTAGAAGAGGTTCGCCACATGACCGAACACTGGCTCGAAGACTACAACACCATTCGTCCGCATGAGGCGTTACAGGGTCTGCCACCCCGCCAGTTTGTACTTCAATCTGCCTAAATTTGCTACTTATGATTGGTACTAATTTGGGGAGTTTGACAGAGTGAATATCATTGAAAAAATGAATTCGCCTTGTTAATAACAGGAGGTTTTGATGTTAGCCACGATTAAAAATATTTTTGGACCAGATGAGCGATACGAAGGTGTTTACAAAATCAATCTCTACCTTTTGAGGTTGCTCTTTATTTTAATGTTTCTGGTCCTGGGAAGAACTGTCTGGACACACATTCTTACCTTCAACGGTGCATGGAATCCTGATGATGCAGTGGCATGGAGCGTTTGGGCAGCTTTCTCAGTCTTATCGGTCATTGGGATCGTACGGCCGCTCAAGATGCTGCCCCTGGTGCTGCTGGAAATTTTCTATAAAGTCCTATGGCTCATCCTGGTTGCCTACCCCTTATGGTCAACAAACCAATTAATTGGCTCGCCTGCCGAACCAAGGACATATACTTTTTTATGGGTTGTTTTGCCAATCCTGGCTATGCCATGGAAGTATGCATTTGAAACCTATATTTATAAACCGAGAAAAATTGCAGGATCAGCTCCGCAACTCAGTAACAAAATGGCCCCATAGAAAATTAGATTATTGAGTGAGTATCGTTGATTACTCCTCATGGCAATCCTCGCACCAATCGCTTATCTCAATACCTTTCAGAGTCTCGTCAAATTTGATGATGCTGCCTTGACCGCCCAAAACATTATGAATGCCCTGGGAGCGTTCCGACTGTGCATCCTCCTGCTCTCCTTTGTGATGGTTCTTGATATCGTTGTTGCTTGGGCGCTTTATATTGTGCTCGTTCCCGCGCATAAAAATCTCTCTGCGTTGGCGGCGTGGCTGCGGGTGATCTATGCAGGTATTTCTCTATTTGCCATCAGCAAACTCTATCTGGCATTGCAGGTTATTTCAGGAGATGGTACGCAAGCCATGACCTTTTTGAAGGTATTTCAAAGTATCTGGGATAAGACGTATATCTTCTTTGGTTTTCATTTATTGGTACTCGGCTACCTTGCTTTCACATCAGGTTATGTTCCCAAGTGGCTGGGAGTCTTTCTCCTGCTGACAGGTGGGGGATATCTTGTGGATGCTGTTGGAAAAACTTTTTCCCCGGCTTACATCCTAAACCTCGCACAATTCACATTTGTCGGTGAAGTTCTGCTCATATTTTGGCTTTTGTGGAAAGGCGTCAAAGAGTTTGGCCAAACCCCGAGTGGGATACGACGAGTTTGAGAACTGGCCTTTAGCAGAGGATTTATAATCTACTTATGGTCGCGTCCACGACAGTTCTGGCTACAAAACTTCATATCCCTCCGCCTCCTCCTAAACTCGTCGCCCGTTCTCGCTTGACCGAGCAGTTGGATGCGGGTCTCTTTAGGGGGTGCAAACTAACTCTCATCTCTGCCCCTGCTGGCTTCGGCAAAAGCACGCTCGTTAGTGACTGGATCGCCAATAACGAGCGATTGGCTTCCTGGCTATCGCTTGATGAAAACGATAGCAACCTTGTCCGCTTTCTGATTTATTTCATCAGGGCCCTGCAGAGGATCTCACCGAATCTAGGGGCGGGGTTATCGGACGTACTTGGATCGTCGCAGTCATCCTCTATTGAATTGATCTTGACGGAGTTGCTCAATGAAATCGCCGCCGTCCCGGACAATTTCGTTCTCGTTCTCGATGACTATCATCTAGCCGATGCCAAGCCGATTGATGAGGCTCTCACTTTTATGGTGGAACATTTGCCGGCCCAGATGCACCTGGTGATCACAACCCGTGAGGATCCGGCTCTACCTATTCCTCGTTTACGTGCCCGAAATCAATTAATGGAGTTACGCGCTGCAGATCTACGTTTTACTCCTTCGGAAGCCGCTGAATTCCTCAACCAGGTGATGGACCTTGAGCTATCAGCAGAAGACGTCGCGGCACTGGAGACCCGTACAGAAGGCTGGATTGCTGGACTGCAACTCGCTGCGCTTTCGATGAAAGGGAACAAGGATATCACAGGATTTATCCAGGCATTTGCCGGAGATCACCGGTATATTGTGGATTATCTGGTAGCAGAGGTCCTGCGGCGTCAGTCTGAAGATATCCAATCATTCCTCCTACAAACATCGATTCTTGAACGCCTGAATGGTTCGTTATGCGACGCTGTTACCTCCCAACCGGGAGGCAAGACAAGGTTGGAAAGCCTGCAACGGGGCAATTTGTTTCTTATTCCTTTGGATGACAAGCGAGATTGGTATCGCTATCATCATCTTTTGGCCGATGTCCTTCGTATGCACCTTATGACGGAGCAACCCGACCTAGTAGACAGTTTGCACTGTCGTGCGAGTGCCTGGTATGAAAAAAACGGCTTAACAAACGATGCGGTTCGTCATGCGCTAGCCGGCAGGGATTTCAGCCGGGCGGCCAGGTTGGCCGAAACAACCTGGCAGAAAATGTATGAAAGTTTTCAGTCAGCCACCTGGCTGGGGTGGGTGAAGGAACTGCCGGAAGAGGTGATCGGTACTCGTCCAGTACTTTGTACCCAGATTGCCTGGGCCTTTATGGATGCCCATGAAGTGGATGCCAGCGAATCCCGCTTGCGTGATGCAGAACGCTGGCTGGAAGGGCCGCCCGACGGAATGGTCGTTGTTGAAAAGGAGCAATATCGTTCTCTGCGAGCCAGGATTGCATTTGCTCGCGCTTACAATGCTCAGACACGGCGTGATTTTCCCTCTGCAATAAAGTATGCTGAACTGGTTCTTGAACTCACCCCCGAAGAAGACCAGTTCTTGCGTTCGCAGGCTACTGCAATTCTGGGGGGCACCTACTTGATCAATGGGGACTTGGATGCAGCCCGCCGGTCGATGGATGAATGGATCGCCAATGCGCTGAAAACTGGCAATTACTTTTCCGCCTTTGCCTA
>DATHTL010000214.1:0-91101 GCA_035463255.1 Anaerolineales bacterium
TGGTTTCACGGTGATCTGCTCCACACCAACCGTGGATAATGCAGGCGGCAGCACCACCGTCGATGTGGGGCGCCGGGCAACGTTTGATTTTGACACACTGACAAACAACACGGGCTCCAATCAGACCCTGATCGTGACCTATCGGTCAGTCGTTCTGGATAGCGCTGCGAATATCTCTGGCGCAGACCTGAAGAACAGCGCTCAATGGCTGTGGGGCAATGCTGGAAGCCTGGCGCCTTCCAACACCACGTTGACGATCGCCGAGCCGGATGTTTCGATCTTGAAAACAGCAAATACTTCTGCGGTTTCGGTTGGTTCTGAAATTACCATTACGCTGACCATCCAGCATACGGCAGACAGTGAGACGAATGCCTACGATGTCCTGGTCACTGACGATCTGCCCGCAGAGCTGCAATATGTGCCTGGCTCGCTCGAGTGTGCATCGGGGGCACAGGACGCGGATGTGACCTGTGCGGAAGTGGGTGGAACGATTACCGGCGAATGGAGCAACTTTGCGTTGAGCGGTGGGAATGGACGCGTGACCTTCCGCGTGACTGTCTTGTCGCTGCCCTCGGGCGGCATCACCAACACGGCTAACGTTGCTTGGACGAGCTTGCCGGGCATCCCGCCGAGCGGACCCGGGCGGCAGTCCGGGCAGCAGAATTCGAACGTGTTTTCCACCGAGCGCGATTACGATCCGGGCAGCCAGATCAATGTATATGGATCGAGCCATTCTGTGATGCTGGGCGCTCCAAACACTGCCAATGTGGGAACTGGCAAGAACAAAGATAAAGACCACCGGGCAACTATCGGATCTTTGCCAGCTACAGGCTTTGCCCCCAACCGCGTAACTGACTTGGGCGGTATCCCGCGCATAGTCTATGCTTCTACGAACGGTGCGGCGGTGGAAATCCCGGCCTTGGGAGTGAATCTGCCTATCGTCGGTGTGCCGCTGAAGGATGGGAACTGGAATGTCTCCTGGCTGGGCAAGCAGGTTGGGTGGTTGGAAGGCAGCGCTTTCCCGTCCTGGAACGGAAACAGCGTTCTTACAGGCCACGTTTATTTGTCGAATGGTTTGCAGGGGCCGTTTATCAACCTGAGTGCACTCAGATATGGAGACAAGATCATCATTCATGCGTATGGACAGGAATACACCTTCGAGGTGCGCGAAAATGTGGTGGTCCAGCCAGATGACATGTCCCTCCTGAAACATGAGGAAAGACCATGGCTCACGCTCATCACGTGTAAGGAATATGACGAAAAGACCAATACCTATCGAAAGCGAGTCGTGGTCCGAGCTGTGCTGGTAAGCGTGGCTCGGGAGTAAGTAAAAGACAGCGGTGCGCCATGCGCACCGCTGTTTGTTTCATTGCATGGAGATCAAAGGCAAAAACCGCTTTACGATCTCGGGGTCAAAGAGCCTTCCCGCTTCTTTCTCCAGGAACTGGATAACTTGCTTAGGTGGGAGCCGCTTGCGATAAGGCCGGTCACTCGACAGCGCATCCCACACGTCCACGACGGCAAAGAGACGGGCAAAGAGGGGAATCTCTTCGGCTTTCAGCCCGTGTGGATAGCCGCTACCGTCCCAGCGTTCATGATGATAATAGGGAATGATCAATGCCTGATTAAGATAACTGATAGGCGAAAGCATCTGATAGGAATAAAGTGGATGTTTGCGCATGATCATCCACTCCTCATCAGTCAGCGGGCCGGGCTTCTGCAGGATTTCATCAGGAATGCCCATCTTTCCCATATCGTGCAGCAAAGCCCCGCGCCGGATATGTACGAGTTCTTCCTCCGTACAGCCGAGTTCACGCGCCAGCCGGATGGCCATGGCTGTGACACGTTGCGTGTGACCTTCCGTTTCCCGGTCGCGCAGGTCGAGGGCCAACACCCATCCCTCAATGGTTTTGTCGTAGGCATCTTGAAGATCCTCGTGCGCTCGCTGTAACGCAACCTGTGACTGTTTGCGTTCGGTAATGTCACGTGAGGATGCCTGCACCTCGAGCGTTTTGCTCTGCTGATCATGGATGATCCTGGCCGTGGTTTCCAGCCAGATATATTGACCATTTTTATGCCGGGCACGGTATTGCGTGGCCGTCGACGCGTTGTTCAGATTTGGGAAGGTAAATAAATCGAGAACGGACTTCACATCGTCCGGATGTATGAGCGGAATGAACGATTGCCCGATCAGCTCTCCCGGCTCATATCCGATCACGCTGTGACAGGCCGGTGAAACATAGAGGAAACATCCCTGCAGATCGTGCCGGGAGATCATATCAGATGAATTTTCCGCCAGAAGGCGGAATTGTGCTTCGCGTTCCGCCAGCCTGTTTTGGATCCGCTCCTGCTCGCGCAGGGTCTTCCACTGCGCGATGGCTCGCTCCACGATGTGTGGCATATCCGCCATTGATTCGGAGGATTTGACAATGTAATCGAGCGCTCCAGACCGCAAGGCTTCCACGGCCATGCGCTCACTCCCGTAACTGGTCATAATGACGACAGGTGGCGCGTATGGATGTTGCTCCTCCATGAGAAGAGTGCTGCTCTCCCCATCCGGTAAGCGCCAGTCCGCCACAATGATCGTGGGTTGGCAGTCTCGTAACTTTGCCCGGGCTTCTGCAAGCGTATGCGTGACCGTAAGGCAGGCCCCATTTCCACGCTCTTCAAAGGCGCGCTGAATCAGTTCCGCATGGGCAGGATCATCTTCAATTAAGAGAATATGGATGGGGTCATCCATCAGTGAGCTTTCCACCTGTTTGAGATTTTTATAAGAATGGGATGTTACTTTTTGAGGTTAGGGTTGACGTTCCAACCCAGCCAGTAAAACCCCAGGTCGTCCATTAACCTCTTGAAATCTTCAAAGCCGACCGGCTTTACAAGATAACTATTGGCATGGTTGTAATAGGCCTTGGCGACATCTTTTTCTGCTTCCGATGTAGTTAGCACGATCACCGGAATACTCTTCAGGTCTGCATCCGCCTTGATGGTTTTGAGGACATCGATGCCATCGAGGCGCGGCAGCCGCAGGTCCAGCAGAATCACGTGCGGGCGTGGAGTGTCTGTCGCTTCGACAAATTCCCCGCGGCCAAACAGATAGTCGAGGGCAGTTTGCCCGTCCAGGAAATGCTGCACTCGATTGCCAATGCGATGTTCTTCGAGGGTGCGAATGACCAGCTCCGCGTGATCTATGTTGTCTTCGATGAGCATGACGAGGATGGGTTCGCCGATCATAATTACTCCTACGAATATAAAACGATGATTAGATTTTAGCAGTATTTTAATTTTCGGCGTAATTTGACAAGAGATTGAAAGCTGGGCGAAAAGCACAGAATACAGCTGCAAATGCCCGGGTCCAGCCAGCAATGTCTCATCAATTTCTCATGATATAATTTCTGCCAATCAGCACAGTACTTTCAACCTGGAGGAGTTTTATGGACATCACGGTTCAGGAGTTTAGGCATTGCGACATGATCACGGTCAAGGGGCGCGTGGATAGTGCAACGGCTCCGCAGTTGACGCAGGCCCTTGAGGCAGCAAACGACGGAGGCAAATACAAGATTGTCGTCAACATGAGCGAGTTGGAATACATGTCCAGTGCAGGCTTCAGGGCCCTTCTGGCAGCACAGCGCAATTGCAAGCGCTACAACCGCGGTGAAGTTGTTCTGGCGTCCGTTCCAGAGCGCATTCGCGAAGCACTTGAACTGGCTGGTTTTACGGAACTCTTCAAGACCTTTGATGATCCTCTCAAGGCAGTGGGATATTTCTAGGTTTTTGTCTCTCAGGCCGGAGCTATTAATTACATTGTAATGGAAGGAGGCCGCCTTTGGATCTGTGACTCTGAGGCGGCTTTTAACTTTGTCGTATGAAGAGTGTGCAATTCGCCGCGAAATTTGAATACCTGGACGAGATACGCGAGTTTGTAGGGGACATCGCGCGTAAGGAGGGCTTTAGCGATAAGGATGTGTATAATATCCAGCTTGCCACCGATGAAGCCGCATCGAACATCATTGAACACGCCTACGAGAACGTGCCCGATGGCGTCCTCAAGTTGTCCTGCGGCGTGAAAGGCGATGTGATCACCATCGTTTTGACCGATTACGGTGCATCCTTCGACCCGTCCGTAATTCCTCTGCCTGACTTAAAAGCCGATCTTTCTGATCGCAAGATTGGGGGACTGGGAATCTTCCTGATGCGTAAATTAATGGATGAGGTTCATTACGAACCAAGGGCAGATAAGAGCAACGTACTGACAATGACCAAACGTAAGAGGTAACCGGCATGTCCGCCGCTTCACGTTCCCCCCGTGCATCAGATTGGCGTGACATTGCTACACTGGGGGAACAGATCGTCAACGCCACCTCCCTGGCTGCACAGCGTGACTATATAACTGACATGACATCCCGGCTGGTCCAGGGCGATGTTGATGTCTGGCTGGACGAACGTTTCTTCCGCCTACCCAACCTGGAAGCTGAAAATGTGTTTCCTGATCAACCGGAATTACCGGGGATGCAGCGCGCTATAAAAGCGGGCTATGTCCGCACCGGGCAGCAGCGCGGCAACTTTAGTAATAAATTCCGCGAGACCTGGGCTGCAGTACCGCTGATCGAGCAGGGGATGACGCTGGGAGCGCTCCAGGTCACTCGCAAAACAGGCCCGGAATTCAAGCGCGCGGAGCTCGATTTGTTGGAAAGATTGGCCGGTGCTGTGGCGGTGAGTTTGATCGCCTCTCATCGAGTCGCGGTCGAACGCTTCAGGTTGAACCAATTGAACCTTGTGCGCGAAGTCAGTTCGCAGATTGCTAACGTGTTGAATCTGAATGAGCTGGCGAGTCGCGTCACTGATCTAATCCAGAAAACGTTCCATTACTACTATGTGGCCATCTTCACTCTTCAGGAAGGCTCCCGATTCCTGCGTTTTCGGGCTAGCGCCATGTCTCCTCGAGAGGGGATGCCTGACGCCTCGGTCGCTCTCCAGGTGGAGATCGGCCAGGGGCTGATCGGGGCGTCCGCAGCGCAGGGGGAACGGATCATTGTTAACGACGTCAGGCAAGACCCGCGGTACCGCTTTATCGATAGTCTGCCGGAAACACGTTCCGAGGTCGTCCTCCCGCTCAAGCTGGGGGAACAGGTGCTGGGTGTGCTCGATATCCAGAGTGATAAAGCCAATGCTTTCCACCCCAATGATCTGTTGATTCTGGGCGCGCTGGCCGATACGATCGCCCGTGCTGTAGAAGGTGCGCGTTTATATAACAACCTGCGACGCCGCGCCGATCAACTTGCGCTGGTGGCTGAAGTGAGCAAGAGCGTCAGCTCCTCCCTGGAATTGAAAACGCTCATGAACAATGTGGCCGCGCTCATCCATGATCGCTTTGGCTATCTGTACGTTCACTTGTTCACGGTGCACGTCAACCGACGGCTGATCGAATATCAGGCGGGCAGCGGCAGCCGCAGCAAGGATCTAGTGGGGTACACTTTGTCGCTTGACGACCCGCAGGGAATCATCTCCTGGGTGGCGCGCGAAGGGCAGACTGTTCTCGCCAACGATGTTCAGCAGGATACCCGTTATCGTCCTTCACCATTTCCGCCTGAAAACACGAACTCGGAGCTTTGTGTTCCACTGCTTTATCGAAATGAAGTGGTAGGTATACTCGATATCCAATCTGACCAGACCGACGCATTCACGGAAGATGATCGCCTGATCTTTGAAGCTGTAGCCGATAATATTGCGACCGCCATCCATAACGCGGACCTCTACCGTTCCGAACAGTGGCGGCGTCAGGTGGCAGACAGCCTCCGGGAGGTGGCCGGTCTCATCTCGGCCGATGCCAGTGTAGATGATGTGCTGGAAGCCATCCTTTCAGAATTGGAGCGCAACCTCCCGGTGGATATCTCCGCGATCTGGCTGTTGGAGGACGATGAGTTATACCTGGCCGCCTGCCATAATTGTGATGAGGCAATGCTTGAACAGGCCTTGTATGACTCGTCCGACGCCTATGAAAGGCTGATGAACGCGCTCTACGCTGACCAACCCGTGATCCGAAAAACAACCGATCCGATCTGGATCACTGGTCTGACTGCCGGATTTGAACAGGATTATTCGGGACTCGCTGTGCCGCTGCGGGTGGGGGATCAGCCGTATGGCGTGATGACCCTCTCTCACAGCACGCCCGGCCGTTATGGTCACGAAGCCCGGACCATGACCGCGACCTTTGCAAGCTATGCCGCTGTGGCGATTGAGAATGCTCGTCTCTACGACACGGCCCAGGAACAGGCCTATGCCTCTGCGGCGTTATTGCAGGTCGCGCAGGCCGTAGTGAGTCTGAACGATCTCGATGAGATCCTGGGGACGATCATCCGTATTATGCCGATCCTCGTCGGTGTCCAGCGCGCGGCGCTGTATCAATGGGACTCGATACAAGATGTGTTCCACCCTTCGCAGCAATATGGGCTTGAGGAGGGTGAAGAGAAGGTGTTCTGGAATCGTTCTTTTGCGCCCGGAGAATTTACTTTCCTGGATTCCTGCCGTGGCGCCACGGGATTCATGGCCTGTCCGTTAGAAGAGCAAGGAGGTCTGCCCGCCTGGCTCTCCTTGAATCCCAGTGAGGATGTCAACCTTGGCAACCCCGGTGTGTTTGTGTTCGCGGTGCCGATTGCGGTGAAGGATGACCTCTACGGCGTGATGTTGATCGAAGAAGCCCCGGGTGGATTGCGCTTCCGTGCCCGCCGCCTGGAGATCATCACGGGGATCGCGCAGCAAGCGGCGCTCGCCATCCAGAACGATCTGCTGCAAAAAGAGATGGTCGTGCGTGAGCGCCTCGAGACCGAGGTGCAGCTGGCGCGCCAGATCCAGCAGACGTTTATCCCCGAGACCCTGCCCCAGTTCCCGGATTGGGAGCTGGCCGCGCGCTGGAAGACAGCCCGCCAGGTGGGCGGCGATTTCTACGATGTGTTCGACCTGCCAAACAGACGCATGGGATTGTTCATCGCCGATGTCGCGGATAAAGGTGTGCCCGCCGCACTCTTCATGGCTCTCACGCGGACCCTTGTCCGGGCGGCGGTGACCGAGCTGGAATCCCCGGCCGAGGCGATGAAGCGCGTCAACGATCTGTTGATCCCCGATACCAAGCAGGGTATGTTCGTCACGGCCGTTTACGCCGTGCTCGACATGGAACACAATGAGCTCACCTACGTCAACGCCGGGCACAACCCTCCTTTGTGGGTCAAATGTGATAGCAGCGTGGAACGGCTCACCCGCACAGGTGTAGCCCTCGGCGCGGCGGAAGGTGTCTCATACAGACAGCGGGTGATTCCGCTTGAAAAGAATGAGAGCATCCTTTTCTACACAGATGGCTTGACTGAATCGTTCAACCTCGAAGGTGAGTTCTACGGCGAAGAGCGCCTTGTCGAGGCGCTCAAGGCTGAGTACTGCACTTCTGCCTCGACACTACTGGATAGTGTCGAAAAGTCTTTGCTCCACTTCGTGAAAGATATGCCGCCTGCTGACGACCTGACCATGTTAGTGCTAAGAAGGGTTTGACCGTTGAATAATTGGTAAATCATATAATCAGAAGTAGAATCAGGCCACCGCTCAATTCTCAAACACATGAGGACACCATGTATACGACTGAAGGCAAGAAAATCGTTTCCACCGAAAAAGCACCGAAAGCCATCGGACCCTATTCTCAAGCTATTCTCGTAGAGAACCTGGTATTCACTGCCGGTCAGGTAGGACTGAACCCCGCCACTATGGAACTGGTCGAAGGCGGCGTCGAAGAGCAGACACGCCAGGCGCTGACCAACCTTAAGCACGTGCTGGAAAGTGCTGGCTCCGGATTGAATTTTGTTGTGAAGACTACGGTCTTTTTGCAGGATATGGGCGATTTTGCCAGGATGAATTCTGTGTATGCAGAATTCTTCCCTGAGAATCCGCCCGCTCGCAGCACGGTCCAGGTTGCAGGGCTTCCGAAAGGCGCATTGGTCGAGATCGAATGTGTTGCCTTGCTCAACGCGGGGCGCGGAGACTAATCATTACTTACTCCACCCAAGGTGCCTGTTTTGCTCGAGTCGCGCTGGTGATCCCGGCTGGCGTATAGCTTGACATGGAAACCGAGTCAATAAATAAGTTTTGGACCCTGATCCATTCCACTATTCAAGAGTTCTGGAGTCTCACGGAACCAGAGATCGAGGACTCTGCAATTCGGAATGGAATCCCTATAGAGCTGTATTTATACAGCGAGCTTGGATTGAGTAACTTCTCTCTTATAGACTTTAAGAAACGAGACCCATTCACAAATCCCGAGCAATTCGAAAAGGTGTTTGTCCGTCTCAACGTCAAGGGCTGGATCGAGCCCATGGCAGATGGCAGTTATCGCGTCACGGACAGAGCCCGTGAAGGTGTACGTCACATCATTCGTATGGGTGACACGCAATTGCTGGACTTCAAGTCCATGCCTGATACTGAGTTGGCGCGCCTGGCGCTGCTCTTGAGACAGCTCATCGCTGAGTGCCAGGCAACCCCTGAACCGCCGGAAAAGTGGGCGATCCTCATCCGCTTTCGTGTGGCAGATGAATACAGCCCTTTGATCGTGCAGGTCCGGGAATATCTGTTGGACCTGTTTGCTTATCGCGATGATTCACACCTTGCTGCATCGCGTCCGTGCTTTAACGATGCGGGCATTGTCTGGCTTGTGCTGGGCTCGCTATCAGAAGGGGTCGCGGTCAATGCCCAGCAAATGGAAGAAAAGATGACATTCCGTGGCTATGACGTCGAGGAGTATGATATTGCCATTCAGGCTGCCGTGGAGTTGGGCTGGGCCGAACAGGGAGATCAACCAGATATGTTCCGCCTGACGGAAGAGGGAAAACGACTCCGTGCCCAGGCTGAGGATCTGACCAACCAATATTTTTATGCGCCCTGGTCGGTGCTCTTGCAGGATGAGCTCGATGAACTCTATGCCCTGCTCACAAAATTGCACGATGAGCTGCGTGCGTATAGAACGTCTCGGTGATCAGCGATGTCAGTCACGTGGTCGTGCCAGTAGAGGCGGAGTTCAGGCGCGTGGTGGTAGAATTAGCGGTTGCAGTAAGGTTGGGTGAGGAACGAGCTTCAATATCCACCTGCCGCTTGCCGAAATGAATCCACGGATTATGAATAAAGCAGTATCATTGTAGTCCGTATCCATCGTTCGTCCTATGTCGCCAAAAGTCTCGGTCATCGTTCCCTGTTATAACGAGCAATCCACCATCCGTTTGCTGCTGGAGGCTCTGCGCGAGCAGACCTATCCACGCGCCGACATGGAGGTAATCGTCGCGGACGGTTTATCCACCGATGGCACGCGAGCCGCGATCGACGCCTTTCAACGGGATTATCCTGACCTGAGCGTCCGCGTGGTGGAAAATACACATCGCTCGATCCCTTCGGGGGTAAATCGTGCGATCGAGATGTCGCGCGGGGAGATCCTCCTCCGCCTCGATGCGCATTCCATGCCCTATCCCGATTATGTGGCAAATAGTGTTTTGGCTCACGGTGCAGACCGTGGCGCGAATGTCGGAGGGATATGGGAGATCCGCCCGAGCGCGGATACCTGGATTGCGCAATCCATTGCGGTCGCGGCTGGTCATCCCCTTGGGGTGGGTGATGCTCTCTATCGCCATGCTAAACAGGCCGCCGAAGTGGATACCGTCCCCTTCGGATCTTTTCGCCGCACGCTGATCGAGCAGATCGGGCTGTTTGACGAGTCTCTGCTCACGAATGAAGATTATGAGTTCAATGTGCGGGTACGCAAATGGGGTGGGAAGATCTGGCTGGATCCCTCGATTCGTTCTGTGTACTTTGCGCGTTCCACATTGTTGGAACTGATTCGTCAATACTGGCGTTATGGATTCTGGAAGTGGCGTATGCTACGTCGCTACCCCGATACACTGCGCTGGAGGCAGGCGTTGCCTCCATTGTTTGTCCTGAGCTTGCTCAGCCTGGCTGCCCTTTCGATATTCCTTCCCATTGCGAGACTATTGCTGGCTGGCGAACTGCTTCTCTATTTTTCCATAATGATCCTTGCAGGTGTTCACGCAGCGTTGCAGAAGCGAAAAGCCTCTCTTGTTCTAGGCTTACCGCTGGCGATTGCTGCCATGCACATATCATGGGGTGCTGGATTTTTGTGGAGTATCCTAACATCGAGCTTTCAATTACATGGCAGATAATATTCGCACGACCCCTCTGCGCCTGCGCCCGACGGAATACCGCAACATCCTTTTCGCCGGTGACTTGTTCATGGCAGTTGTCTCAGTTCTGGCTGCACTCTATACGTGGCGGCAATACAATTTCTATTTTCGCCTCCAGGAATTGCTGGCCAGAGGTGTTGCGCGCGGCAGGGCCGAAGATCAGGCTTTGCTCTTTCATGATATCGAGCCGCAGCTGTGGTTTTACTTTCTGCCTCTGATCTGGATGCTGTTGCTTGTGGAGCTATACGAGCCGCACGTGGCAAGCAGCGGAAGAAAGACCACGCGAGGAATTGCATTGGCAGCCTTTATTGGCCTGGCGGCATACTCCCTGGTCTTTATCGTACAGCAGAACACCAACCTGCCTCGTATCGGCGTCGGCGCGTTCCTGCTCTTCGCCTCTGTCCTGACCTTGTTCTGGCGCGTGATCTTCATCCGCCTCTATAAATCAACCGGCCAGCGGCGGCGAGTCCTTCTCATCGGTGCAGGCAAAGCGGGGCAGACTCTGGCGGAGCTCTATAAATCACAGGGAACACAGTCTTTTAACCTGATTGGTTACGTAGATGACGACCCTCAAAAGGTGGGGAAAACAATTTGCGGCCTGCGCGTGATCGGGTCCAGTACACATCTACTAAGTGTTATTGATGTATATCACGTCTCGGATGTCGTGATTGCAATCAACGGCACAATTCAGGGCGCAACCTTTCAAACCATTTTGGACGCCCAGGAAAAGGGTGTTGAAGTCACGCGTATGCCCATTTTGTATGAGGAAATGACAGGCCGCGTGCCTGTCCATCACCTGGAATCAGATTGGATTATTCGCTCGTTTGTGGATGGTTTGCGTGTGAGCGGTTTTTATGAGCTCACCAAGCGCATCTTTGATATTATAGGTGGAGCGACGGGCCTGCTGATTTTTGCGGTTACCTATCCATTTCTCGCTCTGGCGGTATATATGGATAGTGGTTTGCCGATCTTTTATTCTCAACCTCGTTTGGGGCGCGGGGGGTTGTTATTTAAGATCCATAAGTACCGTACCATGCGCCAGGACGCCGAAGCCGATGGGGAAGCGCGCCTCGCGCGAGAGAACGATCCGCGAGTCACGCGCGTGGGTAACTTTTTGCGCAAGATGCGTCTCGATGAGCTGCCTCAGTTTTGGAATGTGCTGCGCGGGGAAATGAGCCTGGTCGGACCGCGCGCAGAGCGGCCGGAGCTGGTGGCCGAATTCCAGAAGCAGATTCCCTTCTATCGGGCACGTTTGCTGGTAAAGCCAGGGCTTACAGGTTGGGCGCAGATCAATTATGGCTATGTGGCTAGCGTCACAGAAACCTCGGTTAAGCTCGAATACGATCTTTATTACATCAAACATCGGACATTTGGGATGGATTTCCAGATCATCCTGCGAACGATCGGCACAGTACTACGACGCACAGGGAGATGACATGAAGTATCTTGTGACGGGCGGGGCAGGGTTTATCGGATCGCATATTGTTCATACGCTGCTTGAGCAGGGGGACTCCGTGCGCGTGCTGGATAACTTCAGCACCGGCAAGCGAGAAAATCTGGAAGCACTAACACGTCAGTTTGGCCCAGACCGCCTTGAGGTCCTGGAAGGGGATATCCAGGACTCGGATCGCGTCGAAGAGGTTGTGCGTGGCGTTGAGGTCATTTTCCACGAAGCCGCGTTTGTCTCTGTGCCTCAATCCATGGAGGAGCCTCAGGCCTGTTTCGATGTGAATATCAAAGGCACGTCGCTCCTCTTCGATACAGCCCGCAAGGTAGGTGTCAGGCGCGCGGTAGTTGCTTCAAGCGCAGCCATTTACGGCGACTCTGATGCACTGCCTCTTCAGGAGGAAACACTCCCTCGCCCCCTGTCGCCCTATGCAGTCTCCAAGCGCGTCAAGGAAATGTATGCCGAACTGTTCACAGGCTCCTTTGGGTTGGAAGTGGTCGCACTGCGTTATTTCAATGTATACGGCCCGCGCCAGCGACCTGATTCCATGTATGCCGCGGCGGTACCGATCTTCGCGCGTCGCTTGCTGGATGGAAAGCCCGTGACCATTTTTGGCGATGGCGGCCAGACCCGCGACCTGATTAACGTGCACGATGTCGTCCGCGCTAATTTGATCGCCGCCGAACACCCAGACGCGGCCGGGAAAATATTTAATATCTGCACCGGCGTCGAAACCCGACTGCTCGATCTGCTGGACGTCATGTATGAACTGCTACCCGACTCGCCTACGCACGAATTTGCCGCGCCACGCGCGGGGGATATTTACCACTCGGTGGGCAGTCCGCAAAAAGCCGCGGATGTGATGGGTTTCCGGGCCCAGGTGTCTCTGGTGAATGGTCTGCAGGAAGTCATCGATTGGATGCGGTGAGTCGTTCATGCCCATCGTCTCTCTCGCCGAGTGGAATCAATTTTTACAAAAATATCCCAACGCACACTTGCTTCAAACTGGGGAGTGGGGAGAGTTAAAATCCGGCTTTGGCTGGGAAGCCGTTCGAATTATCGATGACGAATTTGAGGCTGGCATCCAGGTCTTATTGCGCAAGCTCCCCTTCGGGTACAGAATTGCCTATGCTCCAAAAGGACCTGTTGGTCGGCCAGAGAATATCACGTTCTGGCTGGAGGTGGGTCAGACCTGTATGAAGCGCAGGGCAATCTTTATCCAACTTGAGCTGGATGGCTGGGAAAGCCCTGAATATTGGGAACAAGTGCATCATACGCTACTTCGCTGGCTACATCCAATAAGGCTGAGCCCACACAATATTCAGCCTCCTCGCACGCTCATCGTGGAGATCAACGGTTCCGAAGAGGAGATTTTGGCACGTATGAAGCAGAAAACTCGTTATAACATCCGCCTGGCCGAGAAAAAGGGTGTGGCCGTGCGTGCCTGGGATGATATTGGGTCGTTTCACAAGATGATGCTTCTCACGGGAAGTCGCGATGGATTCGGAGTACATTCGCTCGAGTATTATCGCCGCGCATATGATTTGCTTTACCCAAAACAGATGGCTCAATTACTGGTTGCAGAATATGGAGAAAAGCCACTGGCTGCATTGTTCGTCGCCCGCAACGGCAACCGGGCCTATTATCTCTACGGGGCATCCACAGACGAAGAGCGTAACCGCATGCCGACCTACCTCCTGCAATGGGAGGCGATGAAGTGGGCCAGGGCGCTCGGTTGTGAAGAATATGACCTGTGGGGCGTACCGGATGAGGATAAAGCCACGCTTGAAGCGAACTTTGAAAAAAGAAGTGATGGGCTTTGGGGAGTGTATCGCTTCAAACGAGGGTTCGGGGGCCAACTCAAACGCGCTCCGCAGGGGGTGGACCATGTCCTGAACCCGTTTTTGTACTGGCCGTATCGGCGCTTCATGGCAAATAGAGAATAAACGTGGAAATCAACCCCTGGAATTCTCTCATCTCTACCCTCCCTAATCCTCACTTTCTGCAAACGTATGAGTGGGGACAGGTGAAGGCCAAATATGGATGGAGTCCGATTTATCTTGTTTGGTCTGGCCGGTCTTATAGGTCTTACCGGTCGGACTTGTCGGGCTTTTTAGATGGTTCGGATATTCAAGCTGCCTGTCTGATCCTAAAGCGAACAATTCCACTGGGTGGAATGTCGGCGCGGTTATCAGTTCTTTATGCGCCGAAAGGCCCCTTGTTGGATTGGACAAATGAATCCCTGGGAGACCGTGTCTTGAGCGATTTGCAGTCCTTTGCCAGGAAAGAGGGCGCTATCTTCCTCAAAATCGATCCGGATGTCGTGTTGGGCACAGGAGTTCCGGCAAGTGAAGATGAAGTTGTAGATACCAGTGGACAGACCGTCAGGTCCAAGCTAGAGCGAAGAGGGTGGAAATATTCTTCGGATCAGATCCAGTTCAAGAACACGGTCTGGATCGATCTTACGCCTTCTGAAGAGGAGCTGCTGGCGCGCATGAAGCAGAAGACGCGCTACAACGTTCGACTCGCCGAAAAGAAAGGTGTGATTTTGCGTATAGGCACCTCAACAGATTTTGGGATACTGTATAAGATGTATGCAGAGACCTCCGTACGCAATGGTTTCGTCATCCGCGATGAAGACTATTACAAAACCGTCTGGCAAACCTTTATGGCCAACAACCAGTCTCCAGTCTCCAATCTCAAATTACCAATTACCAATTCCCACTCACCAGTTGCCGAGTGTCTCATCGCTGAAGTCAACCAGGAACCCATTGCAGCAATCTTTGTCTTTTATTTCGCAGGACGCGCCTATTATGTGTACGGAATGTCTCGTGATATGCACCGTGAAAAGATGCCTACTTTTCTTTTGCAGTGGGAAGCAATCAAACGCGCCAAAGCAGGAGGTTGTTCGGTTTACGATCTGTGGGGTGCACCCGACCAGTTTAATGAAGGTGATTCTATGTGGGGCGTCTATCGTTTCAAAGAAGGCCTGGGCGGTAAGGTTGTCCGCACCCTCGGTGCCTGGGACTTTGCCCCCAATCCACTTTGGTATAAAGTGTATTCAGAGATCATTCCGCGCGTGTTGGACGTGATGCGCTCGCGCGGCAAGGCAAAGACGAAACAATCTCTCGGAGGCGCATGATGAATATTCCGCGATTACATTTTGCCCACCTTCCCACTCCCATCGAAGAACTTCCACGCCTGACAGAATATCTAAACGGACCCAAGATTCTGGTCAAACGTGATGATCAGACAGGACTCGCCTTTGGTGGCAACAAGACTCGCAAGCTGGAATTTCTCGTTGCCGAAGCGCTGGAGCAGGGCGCGAAGACACTGATCACCGGCGGCGCGCTGCAATCGAATCATTGCCGCCAGACGGCTGCTGCTGCGGCCCGCTCTGGGCTGGATTGCATCCTCGTGCTCAATGGGGAGATGCCAGAGCAGGCATCAGCCAATTTGTTGCTTGACCAACTGTTTGGCGCGCAGCTCGTCACCATTGCAGATCGGGCGTATCGCGATAAAACACTACAGGAAACTTTTGACAAAGCTGTTCGTAGTGGCAGGAAACCTTATCTGGTGACCTATGGTGGCTCAAGCCCAACCGGCGCGCTGGGATACGCGTTCGCCATGAAAGAGTTTGTTGAGCAAGATGTTCAGGCAGATTGGATTCTATTTGGCACTTCTTCTGGCGGAACACACGCAGGGTTGGTGCTGGGTCAACGCGCGTTTGGATATAAAGGCAAGGTTCTGGGAATCAGCATCGATGAACCGGAAGACTGGTTGAAGACGCGCGTCTCTCTCCTGGCGTCTGACGCGAGTGAAAAGATGGGGGAGCGGATCGAGTTCACGCGCGAGGATGTACTTGCCAATGAAGAATATTGCAAAGCAGGTTACGGTGTATTGACTGACGCAGAGCGCGAATCAGTGAAGCTATTTGCGAAGCTAGAGGGAGTGCTACTTGATCCCGTTTACACAGGTCGCGCCGCAGCGGGGATGATCGATTTGATCCGCAAAGGATATTTCAAGAAGGATGAAACCATTTTGTTCTGGCATACAGGCGGACAGCCGGCACTGTTTGCGGAAAAATATGCAAATAGGATCTAAAACAAAAGGACGGGCAATCGCCCGTCCTTTTTGATTTATCTAAGATTATGCTTTCAGCGCATCCCAGCCTGCATACTTGGCGGCATCTCCAAGCTCTGCCTCGATGCGGATGAGCTGATTGTATTTCGCCACGCGGTCTGAGCGTGCGGGGGCGCCGGTCTTGATCTGTCCGCTGTTCAACGCCACGGCAAGATCAGCAATTGTCGCGTCTTCCGTCTCGCCGGAGCGATGGGACGTGACCGCTCGCCATCCCGCCCGGTGGCAGATTTCCACCGCTTCGATGGTTTCCGTCAACGAACCGATCTGGTTTACCTTCACGAGCAAGGCGTTGGCGGCCTTGTCTTTGATCGCTCTGCGAACCCGCTCGGGGTTTGTCACGAGCAGGTCATCGCCGACGATCTGGACTCTGTTGCCAAGCTGGTTCGTCATCAGTTGCCAGGATGCCCAGTCGTCCTGTGCCAGACCATCTTCGATCGAGACGATGGGGTAGTCGGTAATCCACTTCGTCCAGAACTCGACCATCTGCTCACCGGTCAGTTTCTTACCTTCCTTGCGCAGGTTATAGGTCTTGCTGTCTTCTTCGAAGAGTTCAGAAGCAGCCGGGTCAAGAGCAATGGCCACATCCGCGCCGCGACCGGCTTTGAAGCCAGCTTTTTCAATGGCCGCCAGAATGACCTCGATCGCTTCATTGTTGGCTTTCAAAGCAGGGGCGTACCCACCCTCATCGCCGACCAGGGTTGCGTAGCCTTTTTCCTTCAACACAGATTTCAGGGCGTGATAGATCTCTGCACCCCAGCGCACGCCTTCTGCAAAGGTCGGCGCGCCGAAGGGCATCACCATGAACTCCTGCATGTCTGTAGACTGCCAGGCAGTGTGAGCGCCGCCGTTCAGGATGTTGAGCATAGGCACAGGTAGCACGTGAGCATACACGCCGCCCAGGTAGCGATAGAGCGGCAGCCCGAGTGAGTTCGCCGCGGCTTTTGCCACGGCGAGGCTGACGCCTAGAATGGCATTGGCGCCCAGCTTCGATTTGTTCGGGGTGCCATCCAGAGCGAGTAGCTCCATGTCGATCGCTTTTTGTTCGGCCGCATCCCAGCCAAAGAGCGCGTCGGCGATCACGCCGTTGACGTTGGCAACCGCCTTCGCCACGCCTTTGCCCAGATAGCGCTTCTTGTCGCCATCACGCAATTCCAAAGCTTCGTGTACGCCAGTTGACGCGCCTGAGGGTACCGCGGCACGTCCCCACGAGCCATCGGCCAGAGTAACTTCGACTTCAACGGTGGGATTCCCGCGCGAATCAAGGATTTCTAGTGCAGAGATGCTTTCGATGATAGTGTCCATTTCATTCTCCGAATTTTTTTATCAGTGGCTCACGAAATTTCCCGATCGTGGACTGATGAATTTTTTGTAAGTATAACCCACTTTGCCTGACTGCCCCTCACCGAGTCGATGACTCCTATAACGCCTCTGATTCATCTCGTTGAAATGAAAATGCAATGATAAAAGTTGACAAGATGAATGTGGTTCGGGAACTTTTTCTTATCGAACTTCATCTTGTTTTCAGGTTTACCAACGAAATGGAGGTTTCGATGAACGCCAAAAAACTCTTACAATTATTTGTCCTTATGGCAGTATTGGTCGCGTCGCTGGCAAGCACCAGCTCCGTGTTTGCGCAGTCCTGTGGCACCAGCGTGACTGTGGCCAGTGGCGACACCCTGCGCAAGATCGCTGATCGCTGTGGCACCACCGTTGCCGCCCTGCGATTGGCAAACCCTGAGATCGGCTGGGGCAACCTCATCTATCCCGGTCAGGTCCTGCTTCTGCCTGGCACCATTCTGGGCAGCGATGGCGGTTATCTGATCTACATTGTGGCACGCGGAGATACGTTGAGGAGCCTGGCGGCCCGCTTTGGTTCGACAGTTGATTCCATTCTGGCCTCCAACCCGGGCATTACGAACCCCAATGTGATCTATGAAGGTCAGCGGCTGACGATTTACTCCGCCGGACCCGGGAACCCGCCCCCCACCCAGCCGCCTCCTCCTCCTGGTGGTATCTACTATGCCCAGCGCGGTGACACCCTGCGCAAGATCGCAGCCCGGTTCGGGACCACGGTGGACGCGATTCTGAAAGCCAACCCGCAAATCACAAACCCGAATATCATCTATGTTGGGCAAGCTATCACGCTCCCGGGCTCAAGCTCAGCACAGACACACACCGTCCAGCGGGGTGAGACCCTCCGGATCATTGCCAACAAGTATGGTACAACGGTCGATGCAATACTGGTACTCAACCCGAACATCAAGAACCCCAACTTGATCTATGTCGGACAGAGGGTCAGAGTTCGATAATGCAAGTATGGAAAGACAAATAACAAGGGCGCACTGAAAAGTGCGCCCTTGTGCTTTTAACTTCTTACTTCTCTCTTTTTACTTTCTTTTTGCAACTTTCGCCTTCGCCGTTTTCTTTGGCTGGGGCTTGGCTGTGGTTTTCTTTCTCACTACCAATGCTTTCCCATTCTTTCCATTCGGGCGGTGCCTGAGGGCAGAATGTGCTGCGGCAAGGCGGGCAATCGGCACGCGGAACGGCGAGCAGGAGACGTAGTTGTTGCCGATCAGGTGACACCATTCGATCGAGCTCGGGTCGCCACCGTGCTCACCACAAATGCCAACTTCCAGATCCGGGCGGGTCTTGCGACCTTCTGAAATGGCCCATTCCATCAGTTTGCCTACGCCGCCACGATCCAGCGACTGGAAGGGATTCGTTTCGAGGATGCCCTGTTCCTGATAGGTAATGAGGAAGTTGCGTTCCGCATCATCCCGGGAATAACCATAGGTCATCTGGGTCAGGTCATTGGTGCCGAACGAGAAGAACTGGGCACGTTCTGCTACTTCGCCGGCAGTTACTGCAGCGCGCGGGATTTCGATCATCGTGCCGAATTTATATTCGAACTTGACATTCTTTTCCTGCATGACGGCTGCAGCAATACGTTCGAGTCTCGGCTGGATCCACTCGAGCTCTTTCACCGTACCGGTCAATGGAATCATGACTTCCGGCTTGACGACGATGCCGCGCAGTGTGCAGTCGGCAGCGGCTTCGAAGATCGCGCGTACCTGCATCTCGACGATCTCGGGCATGTAAATGCTCAAGCGCACGCCGCGCATACCCATCATCGGGTTGGATTCGTGCATGCCTTTGATGGCGTTGAGTAATTCTTCTTTTTCCGTTAAGCCATCGGTTTCACCCTTGACGCGCATGGTGATTACTTCTTCGAAAAGTTTTTCTTCGTCGGGCATGAACTCGTGCAGCGGCGGGTCGATCAGGCGGATAATTACGGGATAGCCGTCCATTGCTTCGAAGAGCCCATCGAAATCCTTGCGCTGGTAGGGGAGCAGC
Source organism: Anaerolineales bacterium (assembly GCA_035463255.1). Lineage (GTDB taxonomy): Bacteria > Chloroflexota > Anaerolineae > Anaerolineales > Villigracilaceae > Defluviilinea. The sequence continues at coordinate 19,168 of DATHTL010000214.1, forward strand.
TCGTTGAGAGCTGCTGTGCGTCCTTCGCTCGTTTCAGCCAGGATCATGCGCTGGACGATAGGCAGGCGCTCAGGCTCAAAGAACATGTGCTCGGTGCGGCAAAGACCGATGCCTACGGCGCCATACGAACGGGCGCGCTGTGCATCCTTCGGGTAATCGGCATTCGCCCAGACCTGAAGACCGCGCGTGGGATAGCCCTTCATGGGCGCTTCCCGAATGTTCTTTCGAGCAGTGATTTCATCTGCCCAGGTGAGCAGGGTCAGTAATTCGGTCTGTTCTTCGAGGGAAGGAGCAATTGTGGGGATCTTCCCGATGAACACGCGACCGGTCGTGCCGTCCACGGAAATCCAGTCGCCTTCCTTAACCACAGACTCGCCTACGGTCATCTGACGTCTCTCGAGATCGATTTTGATTGCAGAAGCGCCAACCACACAGGGAATGCCGAACTGGCGTGCCACCACTGCTGCGTGGGAGGTCGCGCCGCCCTCGCTGGTCAGCACACCTTGAGAAGCGATCATGCCATGCACGTCATCCGGCTTGGTGAACGGACGCACCATGATGACATCCTGCTTTTCTTCCTTGGCCATGTGCTCAGCTTTGTCAGCATCGAAATACACCTGACCGACTGCTGCACCGGGTGAGGCATTCACACCCTTGGCAAAGAAGGTGCCAGTCTTTTCTGCGTTGGTCATGGCCTCTTCATCGAACTGCGGATGTAGCAAAGCGTCTACATTTTCAGGAGTGACACGAAGTACAGCCTGTTCCTTTGTGATCAGTCCTTCGTTCGCCATATCCACCGCGACTTTTACGGCAGCCTTGGCTGTGCGCTTGCCATTGCGGGTTTGAAGCATCCACAATTTGCCGCGCTCGATCGTGAACTCGACGTCCTGCAGATCTTTGTAATGTTTCTCCAGCTTGCTGGTGATTTGCATGAACTCTTTGTATGCCTTGGGCATTTCCTGTCCAAGATTTTCAATTGGTTCTGCATTGCGAATGCCAGCGACCACATCCTCGCCCTGCGCGTTGATGAGATATTCACCCATCATCTTCTTATCGCCGGTAGAGGGGTTACGGGTGAACGCCACGCCTGTGCCCGAGTCATCACCCATGTTGCCGAAGACCATCGTCACGATGTTGACCGCGGTCCCGAGGTCATCCGAAATGCCCTCTTTCTTGCGGTACGCGATAGCGCGCTTTCCCATCCAGGATTCGAATACGGCCCTGGTCGAGAGCTCGAGCTGCTTGTAGACATCCTGTGGGAAATCAAAACCGACGTGGTGTTTGAACACATCCTTGAACGTGGAGACCAGCGCTTTCCAGTCTTCCGCAGTCATTTCTGTATCGAGCTTGTAACCCTTGCTGGCCTTGTACTCGGCCATCGGATGCTCGAACACTTCGTCATCGAGGTTGAAGACCGTCGTGCCAAACATTTCAATGAGGCGGCGATAGGAGTCCCAAGCAAAGCGTGCATTGCCGGTGAGCTTGGTCAGTCCTTCCACCACCTCATCGTTCAAACCGATATTCAAGACGGTGTTCATCATGCCAGGCATGGAGAACTTCGCGCCGGAACGGCACGAAACCAAGAGCGGATTCTTGGGATCACCAAACTTCTTGCCAGTCGCTTTTTCGACCTTCTTCATCGCAGCAACCTGCTGGTCCCACTGTCCGGCGGGGAATTTGCCGGTCTTGCGGAATTCGTTACAGGCTTCGGTGGTGACCGTATATCCGGGCGGCACAGGTACGCCCGCGCGTGTCATATCGAAGAGTCCGGCGCCTTTGCCTCCCAGCAGGGAGCGAACACCTTCCCACGAGCCGGCATATTTTTCGGCCGCGGCGACCTCTCCGAAAAGGTAAACCCATTTTTTCATTTGAAACCTCCGGGGTTTAAAGATCTAAAAATTTCTGTGAAGTTTACCACGAACAGTTTGAGACAAATGTGATATATTCTTCTTACATTTGTCAGGGTAAAATTGTCTATGAATTGCAAGTTCATTTGTTAGCCTATTGCAAGCTCACCAGCCTCAGTTTCATATGATAATAGGGGCAGATTGGAATTGACTATGCCCATAAAAATACTTGTTATCGATGATGACAGTGCGGTTACAGATTTACTTTCGCTGCTTTTAAGATCTCAGGGGTTTGAAGTATCGGCTACCACCAACAGCACCGAGGGTCTCAGTATGATTCGTGAGAACTCTCCGGATGTTGTGGTACTTGATTTGATGATGCCTGAAATGGATGGATGGCAGATCTGTAAAGCCGTGCGTGAATTCAGCCAGGTACCGATCATCATCCTGTCCGCACTCAACGATCCATCTATGATTGCCAGTGTTCTGGATGCCGGCGCAGATGACTACCTGACCAAACCGACGCCGAGCCGCGTGCTCATTGCTCACATCAATCGCCTGGTGCACCGGACAGGCTCGTTAAACTCGAACGCCTCCATGAGCGACCCATTTACCCGGCCGCTTCCCGCATCCTGAATCATTCGCGGGTTTCCCACCCGCTGCAGAATTTATCTTAAAAATCCCATCCCCGAGATGGGATTTTGATTTAAGCAAGATGCTTCAGAGCCTCAGCGGTCTTTTCCTTCTCTTCCATCATCGGCATGTGGCCTGCATCCGGTACTTCGACAAGGTGCGCTTCTGGAAGGGCTGCCTTGACCTCACGCGCTTTGTCAACTGGAATTAACACGTCTGCATCGCCATGTACGAGAACGACCGGAAACTTGAATGAAGCAAGTAAACGAGTAGAGTCCATGCGCTCCGCCATCGCTTTAAGAGCGCCGATGTATGCACCCGGCTGCTGGCGTTCCATGGAATCGCGCGCAAAGGCCTGTAATCTCGAGTCGGACGTAAACTTCGGGGCCATGCTTTCCACCACGCTGCCGATGCCATGCTCCGCGACCTCGGCGGCTGAGTTATAACGCCCCTGTTTCCGTTCTTCTGTGTCGGCAACCACCTGGGAGGAGACCAGGGCCAGTCCGCGTACACGCTCGGGGAACAGCCGCGCGAACGCCAGCGCTACATATCCGCCCATGGAATGGCCGGCAATCGCAGCCTGCTGAATGCCCAGATGATCGAGCAGTCCGACGAGGTCCAGGGCGTAATCCTCCATGGAGTAAAAAGAGTCCACTGTGCTGGATTCGCCAAACCCACGTAGGTCGGGGAGGATGATGTCAAATCTATCTTCCAGCAGGGGGACAACTTCATCCCACAGGTGGTGGTCGAGGGGGAATCCGTGTATCAGGAGCAAGGGAGTGCCCCTGCCGCGGCGCTCATAGGCCAGTTGAATACCATTTACTTCTATGTTTTGCATTTGTCTCTCCTCATCTTTTATTTTCTCATCGCGAGTCTTCGGGAGGCAATTCACCTATTGCAGAAGAGATTGCTTCGTCGGGGGAATACGCCCTCCTCGCAACACCTGCACTCCCTGGCACCACCCGCTAGGGCAGGTGTGCGTCAGATGCAAGAACGCTATTTCCAGTTTACTGCTACTTTTAATTTACTTCCCAGTTTCGAGTAATAGTGTACGAAACCGTTATCGCGGCCGAATTCATACACGCGGCGCGTGATATCCACGTCTGACTTGCAGTATTCCGCAACCTTATCCAACTCACCGTTCCGAAACCATTCCACAGACAGAACTCCATCAGCGGTTTTGGTGGTTCCCAGTGTGGCTCTGGCAATCGAATCCAGGCTGAGACGAAAGTTCAGCGTGCGATAGATATCCAGCAGCATATCGGTGGAACGGAGCGTGCGGAAATTTATATTCATGGCGTACGGCCGGAGCACTTCGTAATCAAAACCGATGATGTTGAATCCGATTACACGATCTGCGGCCTTCAGCTCGGCTATTAGTGCCGCAGCATCTTTCTCCCAGTACACGGCAAAATCATCCCGCGCCGTCGACCACGTAACGCCGCAAGCCAGCCGCAATTTAGAAGCATCACGTCCACCCACTTCGTGGAAAAGCTTTTGACTTTCCACGTCGAAATACACGATATTCATGCGCTCTCCATATTTTTGAGTCGCCCGCGTGCGAGGTCTAGGGCCTGCTCCCGTGTCTCCACTTTTCCGGTCGCCTGTCCCTCACGGATCGCTTCGAGCAGCTGTCCTATGATGCGCCCGGGCTCAAGCCCCAGCTCAGACATCAACTCGTTCCCGCCGAGCAAACGCGGCGGTGCAACAGTCTCCTGTGGCTTTTCCCAATAATTTTCAAGCAAGATGCGCGCTACATCCAGCGCGGCGGTCCAGGTTTCCTGGGTCAGTGTAGTTCCCCGTGTGCCGCGCAGATCTGCCAGTCCCAGCAGGACCAGGTCAACGCCGGCTTTGCCAGTATCCCGGAAGAATCGATAAATGGCTTTACGCGAAGGTTCTTGTCTGTCTCCTTCGAGGCGGCTGGTGAAGAAATGGAAGCGCATATGGTGCTGAATGATCGTTTTGATGCGCACAATCTCATCGTTGCTGAGGTTGAACTCGCGTCCCCGTTCCTCCACAACCTGCGCGCCCTTGACATCGTGATCAAAGAAGCGGATACGCATCGACTCATCCAGCGACTTGGTGGCCGGTTTCTGGGCATCATGATACAGCGCAGCAAAGAACAGCGCCGCACGTACAGAACGATCCGCATTGAGTGCTTCGGCCAGGTGCCTGCCAAATTGCTCACGGAACCGGCCGATGCGAAGTGTAAGCAGACCGGTATACAAATCGTTTGTGTTGTCTGCGCTATAGCCCGGAGCCAGCGCATCCAGAATGTTCTCAAGATAGCCCAGCACACTCAGGGTATGTTCCCAGACATCGTAAATATGAGGTGGCGACTGTTCGACCCCCTTAAGTGCCGGGAGTTCTGGCAACAGATGAGGAAGGACGCCCAGCATTTCCAAAGCACGCATGGACGCGTCGGGTTTGGGCCCTTCCAGTATTTTGAAGAGCTCATCGCGTTGTCGTTCCGGGGAGACCTTGGGCAACAAGCTGGCCGCTTCCTTCATCGCCTTGCGAGTCTCCAACTCGATTTTGAAGCCAAACGCTGCGGCCTGGCGCACGGCGCGCAGGATGCGGATCGGATCATCCGATAAAGAAGTTGGCGAGCAGGCACGAATTAGCCTGGCACGCAGGTCAGATGCGCCATTAAGAGGATCGTGCAGGGTCTGTGTGCGCAAGTCAAGTGCGATGGCGTTCATCGTGAAGTCACGGGCCCGCAAGTCTTCGTCCAGGTCCTTGCCGCGATAGGTGGCAATGTCAAGGAAGGTACGCGTGCCATCAGTTTCGGTCACAATGACGCGACCCGTGTCACGCTCATTGTCAAGCGCCATGAAGTCAGCCTTAAGGGCGTTGGCAACGCGTCGAGCCAGGGAAATGCCGTTCGAAGGCACGGCAAAATCGAGGTCAGGGGAGAGGCGGTTGAGCAGCATATCCCGCACCGCGCCGCCGACCAGGTAGATCTCCTGATCGATGAGGATCTCACGGACTTTTTCAATCAAAGGTGAATAGGAGAAGGGGACAGGCATAAAAAGGATTTCAGGTTTTTCCTTGTGTCGGCTGGTTTGCGCGGCGTGCAAGGCCTGCTCCGGTGTGCCGCCCTGTGCGATGATGCGGCCGCGAACTCGGGCCACCCAGCGACCGGCATACGGAGAACCAGCAGCTTGAGAATCATCACTCATAAATTGCTATGACTCAAATAATAAATCAAGAGGGCGGTTTATATTTTTTCAGGTCCACAACGCCGACAAATGGCAGGTTCCGATAATATTCATCCAGATCAAGACCAAAGCCGAACACAAACTTATTTGGAATCAAGAAACCGCGATAGTGTATTGGCACCTCGGCTTCACGCCGCTCGGCCTTGTCGAGCAGGGCACAGACTTTGAGGCTGCGCGGCTGGCGCAGATTCAGCATCTCCAGCACGGATGCGATCGTGTGACCACTGTCAATGATGTCTTCCACCAGGAGTACATCTTTGTCGCGAATATCTGTCTGCAGGTCAAAGCTGACCCGTACCGTGCCACTCGACTCACGCTTGCCCACACCATAAGAAGAGACCGCCATGAAATCCATCATGTGTGGGGCAGAAATGTATCGACTCAAGTGCACCAGGAATGGAACACCACCGCGCAGGATGCAGATCAGCAGCAGGTTGCCATCGGGGTAATCTGCACTGATCTCGGTGCCCAGCTCCCGAATGCGGTTTTGAAGCGTCTCTTCATCGATCAAAACTTCGGACAGGAAATCGTTGTAATGTTGCATGAGTTTAGTTTGGTAGGTTGGTAGCTTTCTAGTTTGATAGTGTGTCGCTGAGAGTTTACTATGAAACTACTCAACTACCAAACTAACGGGGTACTTCGTGGTGTACACGGCAGCGGGCTTCATACATTTCGGATGCGCCCACGATCACGACCGGGTCATCAAAGCGGGCCGGCTTTCCATTGACGAGTCGCTGGGTGCGGGAGGCCTCATCGCCACAGACCATGCAAATCGCATGCAGCTTGTCCACGCGTTCCGCCACGGACATGAGGATGGGCATCGGACCGAACGGTTCCCCGCGGAAGTCAGTATCGAGCCCGGCAACCAGAACACGGATACCGCGCGCCGCGAGCTGCTGGGCGATCTGGACGATCTCTGCATCGAAGAATTGCGCTTCGTCAATACCGACGACGGTTGTATTCTTATCAATCTTTGACAGGATATCGATGGACTTTTCCACGGGGGTGGCATCGAAATTCGACCCTGCATGGGACGTGACTTTTTCTACAGCATAGCGTACATCGATGGCCGGCTTGAACACCTGCACCTTTTGTTTCGCAATCGTAGCACGTACGAGACGGCGTATCAACTCGTCCGTTTTGCCGCTGAACATCGAACCGCAGACGACTTCAATGGAACCGTTTGTGTGGCGCATAGATCCTTTTTGGTTTATGTATGGGTTTTGTGATGAAATAAAAACGGACATGACGCGCCTCGCGCCATGTCCGTAAGTTTACCTGAGATTAGGTATTCTGCAACCCTACTCTCTCAGAGGGGTTATGCTGCGGCTGCTGGAATTTCGTAACCGAGCGAGCGGAGTTTCTTCTTGGCAGCTGTCAGAGAAGCCTGACCAAACCCTGCAATAGCAAGCACGGCTTCATTCCCGCCGTTCAAGCGATCCAGGAACTGTCCAAAGTTCTCAATTCCAGCCTTCTTCAACGCATCGATAGCGCGAGACGAAAGACCCAGCTCTTCGATCGGGCGCTCGGGTGAGCCGCGCAGTTCTTCCTTGACCTTCTGCTGTTCCACATAAGTCTGGCGGGCAGAGAGCTTCTTGTAGAAGCGATCGACCTGACCTTCGATGTCGAGAATGCGTTGCGATTCACCGGTAAAGAAAGGATGGCAGTTGGAGCAGATGTCCACGCGAATCTCTTTGCGGGTGGAACCGGTTGTCCACGTGGTGCCACAGGAGGCGCAGGTAACCTTTGCGTCAGGATAATAAGTAGGGTGGATTTCAGATTTCACTCTGGACCTCCACTTCCACTGCTTCGGGGACAATGTTCACGCGCTTCTGCCCGTGCACAAGGTCGTACATCACAACGCCATCAGCTATTGCAAATAATGTATCGTCCTTGCCGGCTTTGACATTCAAACCCGGCTTGATCTTGGTCCCACGCTGGCGCACAAGGATGTTGCCAGACAGCACGAACTGGCCGGCATAGCGCTTGACGCCCAGGCGCTGGGAATTTGAGTCTCTTCCGTTGCGGCTCGAACCGCCACCTTTTTTATGTGCCATTTCTACCTCACTTCACTTTACTTCTTGCTCGATTTTCTGGCGGCAGGCTTCTTTTCGGTTTTGACCTTGCGACCACCCGATAACTTGTCCTGCATTTTCTTCAGGCCATCCAGATTACCTTCGGCTGCCAGTTTAGCCTGAGCAGGCCAACTTGTTGCGTCCATCATCTGCAATTCAGCCGCGTTCAGAATCTCCTGAATGTCGTTTGCATTCGATTCTGCCAGGGCAGCAAATGTGGATATGCCGGCCTCAGCCAGAACCTCTGCAACCTTCGGGCCAATCCCTTCGATCATGGTCAGATCATCCGATTGAGAAGTCGCTTTGGCACGCTTTCGCGCTTTTGAAGCGCTATCTGCCTCAACTTTGCGCTCCTCATCGGGGCGGCCTATGAAATCGACCAGCAAACGCGTATACTGCTGGCGGTGTCCGCCGCGCACGCGAATTCTTTTCTTCGGGCGATATCTGAATCGGTCGATCTTGGGGCCTTTGATATGGTCCACCACCGTGACCTTGACCAGGATGTCACTCACAAGGGGCGTACCGACCATCACATCGTCGCCGTCTGCCATGAGCAGAACGCGCTCGAAATCAAACTTGTTGCCCGCATCCACGGGCAAGCGGTCCACCTCGATGGTCCGCCCTTCGATGGCACGGTATTGCTTGCCACCGCTTTCCACAATTGCGTATCTCATTTTTTTCTCCAGTCATTCACTTCACCGCGTGCCTGCGGAGTTCCTGCACTCTTCGCCTGCGAACGGGGAAGCTGGGGGTTCGATGTCTTTCGACAAACAACTACCCCAGAATCCAACCGCTGGGGTAGAAGCGCACAATATTATACATGTCGTGTAGGGATGTGTCAATGAAGTCTGTAAATTGATTCATCGACATAAAAACCGTAGTACAATTGTTCTATCGCCGATAATTAAACTCCTCTTTTATCCTGTTCCGTACCCGTACACCTATGACCGACTCTTATCCTCAGCCCGGAATAAACCTGACTCCCACCCAGCTTCAGATTATCGAATCCCCCCTGAATTCGAAACTTTTTCTTTCTGGCCCGATGGGCACGGGCAAGACGACCACAGGCGTGGAGCGGATGCGTTATCTGCTGGCGCAGGGCGTGCCAGGTGAATCGATCCTCATGCTGGCCGCGCAGCGCAGTGTGCAGGAGCCCTACCTCGACCTGCTCTATAGCCCCGAACGGATCGCCGGCGGGGAAGTGACCTCCACAACCCTGGGTGGCGGGCTCGCACGTCGTGTCTGTGACCTGTTCTGGCCGGTGGCCGCAGAAGCGGCCGGATTTGCGCATCCCGATCAGCCGCCGGTATTTCTTTCCTTGGAAACCTCACAATATTATATGGCGCACATCGTCCGCCCGTTGTTGGACGAAGGTTACTTTGAATCCGTGACGATGGATCGCAACCGCCTATATTCCCAGATCCTCGACAACTTGAATAAAGCCTCGATCGTCGGTTTTCCTTATACTGAAATTGCCTCGCGCCTGGATGCAGCCTACTTCGGCGACCCGGCGCAGCGCCGCGTCTACGCGGATGCGCAGGAGTGCGCGATCCGCTTTCGGGAATATTGTTTAGAGAATAACCTTTTGGATTTTTCTCTTCAACTCGAAATATTTTCGAACATCCTGTGGCCGCTCGATATGGTCCGTGATTACCTCACGCGCACGTACCGTCACTTGATCTATGACAACGTGGAAGAGGACAGCCCGCGGGCACACGACATTATCCGGGCCTGGCTGCCGGAGTTTGAATCGGCGTTGTTGATGTACGACCAGGGTGGTGGTTACCGTCGCTTCCTCGGTAGCGACCCGCTCACGGGTTACGCGTTGAATGAGCTGTGCGATGAGCAGCTTATGCTGGATCGATCCTTCGTCATGTCGGAAACGATCACAGATCTCGCCTCCAGCCTGGAGCAGATCATTTTGCCCGACCCGACTGTCCCTGAGCCAGAAGCCGCGATAGCGGGTGGTGATGGCGTGGGTGTGATCGCCGCCCGTTTTTATCCCGAGCTGCTGGATGCTGTCGTCGCCGAAACCACATCTCTGATCGAGTCCGGGGTTGCGCCCGCAGACATGGTCATTATCTCGCCCTTCCTCTCCGATGCGTTGCGCTTCTCGGTCATGAACCGGCTCGAGACGGCGGGCATTCCGACACGCTCTCATCGTCCTTCGCGCACGTTGCGAGATGAACCCGCCAGCCAGACGCTGCTTACCCTGGCCGCGATCGCGCACCCGGAATGGAATATCCGCCCGCCGCGTTTCGATGTGGCGTATACGTTCATGCAATCTATCGAGGGGCTTGACCTCGTCCGCGCGCAGCTGCTGGCAGAGATCGTCTATCGCTCGCGCGATCTGCGGCTCTCGCCCTTCGATGACATCAACCCGGAAGTCCAGGAACGAATTACGTTTGTCGTAGGCAATCGTTATTCCATCCTGCGCGAGTGGATTCTCGCGTACCGCGAGGGGGAGCAACTGCCGTTCGATCACTTCCTGCGCAAGCTGTTTGGTGAGGTGCTTGCACAGCCGGGCTTTGGCTTTCACACTGATTTCGATGCGGTGCGCGTGGCATCCAGTCTCGTGGAGTCGGTGCAGCACTTTCGGCAATCATTGGAATCCACATATTTTTTCCAGGATGGCTCGCGTTTCCCGCATCTAGGAAGAGAATATATTCAAATGCTGCAGGACGGCGTGATTGCTGCTTCCTATGTAGAGGGTTGGCGCTCGCAGAACAAAAATGCGGTGCTGGTCGCCCCCGCGCATACGTTCCTGATGATGAACCGTCCGGTCACCGCGCAGTTCTGGCTGGACGTGGGCTCGAGTGCCTGGCACCAGCGCCTCGCCCAGCCGTTGACTCATCCGCATGTATTGACCCGCGAATGGGAACCCGGTCGTATTTGGACCGATGCAGATGATGTGGAAACCGGCCGTCAGGGTATGGCGCGTGTGGTATCAGGTTTGCTGCATCGTTGCCGGCAGCGCGTCTATCTTTGTCTGGCAGAGCTTGGCGAGAGCGGATTCGAGCAGCGCGGCGATCTACTGCGGGCATTCCAACAGGTGTTGCAGTCCAGCGACAACACAGGTGGTCAATGAGAAGCAGGATTTTTCTGATCATCGCAGCTTTTGTGCTATTTGCCTGTGTTCCGGCTCCCAACCTGCCAACACCCCCACCAATCATCGAAGCGCGTACCGTTCCAACGGATACTTCTGTGCCTGCTGGAACTGTTGTGTCACCCACTCCCCGTGGGAGTGTGTCCATGATCGCGAATTGTCCGATGTTCCCATCAGATAATATCTGGAACGCACGCGTGGATTTGCTTCCGGTCCATCCGATGTCTGAAGCGTGGATTGACAGTATCGGCCGCGACGAAGGCTTTCATATGGACTTCGGCTCGGGCATGTGGGACGGCGGGCTCATTGGTATTCCGTACAACGCTGTGAGCGGTTCCTCTGTCACCCAGTACAACCTGGATTTTTACTATCCTGAAGAATCAGACCCGGGCCCTTACCCGATTTCGGAGAATCCATTGATGGAGCATGGCTCCGATCATCACATTCTAATTGTCGATACGGATGATTGCACGCTTTACGAAATCTATGACGCGAGCTTTCAGAACGGTCAATGGAGTGGCGGTTCGGGCGCGATCTGGGATTTGAACTCGAACAAGTTGCGCCCCGAAACGTGGACTTCGGCCGATGCAGCCGGGCTGCCCATTCTGCCGGGGCTGGTGCGCTATGACGAGATCCTTGCCGGTGAGATCCACCATGCCTTGCGCTTCACCGCCGAGCAGACGGCAGGCTACATCTGGCCGGCGCGCCATCAAACCTCTGACCCGGAAGAGGGAATTCCGCCGATGGGCGCGCGCTTTCGCTTGAAAGCGGATTATGATATTTCAGAGTTCCCGCTTGAACTGCAAGTCATCTTGCAGGCGATGAAGATCTATGGGATTATGCTGGCTGACAACGGCTCGAACTGGTTCGTCAGCGGCGCACCGGATGAACGTTGGGACAATGACATGCTCCACCTGCTCGATGTGTTGACTGGAGAAGATTTCGAAGCCGTTGACACGTCGGTAATGATGCTAGATCCAAATTCTGGTGAAGTTCGATGAAAAACAACAGAACGGGAGTCAACGACTCCAGTCGTTGGAACGCCAAAGTCTGGAGACTTTGACTCCTTTTCATCTATTATGCGTAGTGACTCAAAATGTTAAATTTCACTCCTCGACCCTCTCAAGAACAAATCCTCCGCTATCGCGGCGGTCGCCTTGGCATTGCCGCGGTGCCTGGCGCAGGCAAGACGCAGATCCTCTCTGCCCTCGCGGCGCAGATCATCTCCAGCGGCGCGCTTGGCTCCGACCAGGAAGTGTTGATCGTGACCCTCGTCAACTCGGCGGTGGATAACTTTGAAGCGCGCGTCAAGCGCTTTTTCGATAACCCTCTCCAGGCGCTTTACCGCTACCGCGTTCGCACGTTGCATGGACTGGCGCATGATATCGTCCGTGAGAAGCCCGGGCGCGTGGGGCTGGATGAGCGGTTTGGCATCATCGACGAGCGCGAAGCGGACTTCATCCGTCGTGAAGCAGTCAAGGCGTGGCTGAACGTACACGCCGAGTCGCTCGATGATTATCTCGACCCGAACATAGATGAGCACAAACGAGACTGGGTCCGCCGTGACCAGCTGCCGGAAGTGATCTCGAGTTTGGCGCTGGCGTTTATCCGTTCCGCGAAAGACCGGCGTCTGACTCCCGAGAAGCTGCGTGCGTTACTGGACCGCCAGCCAGCACCGCTTCCGCTGGCTGAGCTCGGGCTGGAGGTCTATGCCGACTACCAGCGCGCCCTCACTTATCGCGCCGCCGTAGACTTCGACGACCTCATCCGCCTGGCGCTCGATATCCTCGAGTCGGATGAGGAATATCTCGAGCGCGTGCGGTATCGCTTCCCGTTCATCTTGGAGGATGAAGCGCAGGATTCGAGCCGGCTGCAGCAGGAAGTTCTGGCGTTACTTTCCGGTCCGAATGGGAACTGGGTGCGCGTGGGCGACCCCAATCAAGCCATATTTGAGACGTTTACGACGGCTTCTCCTGAGCTCCTGCGCGAGTTCATCGCCGAACACCCGAGCGTGGACATGCCCGAGTCGGGGCGCTCACAGCCATCGATTATTGACCTGGCAAACAGTCTGATCGACTGGGTGATGACCGAGCATCCTATCGAAGAAGCACGGACCGCGCTCGCGCCGCCGTATATCGTACCCGTTCGGCCGGATGACCCGCAGCCGAACCCCCCGAACGATCGGTCGGCCATTTATTTCGTGAGCAAGCGACTCACCGCAGAGGAAGAGACCAAAGCGATCGTCGACTCGCTTGCCAAGTGGCTGCCGAAGCACCAGGATTCAACGGTCGCGGTGCTGGTGCCGCGCAATACCCGCGGCGTGGAAGTGATCAACGCGCTCAAAGCGAAGAACATCGAGTATGTGGAATTCCTGAGCAGCACCTCCAACACGCGTGCTGCGGCCGGCGCATTGAGCAATTTGATCTCCTATCTGGCAGACCCGGCGTCCGCACCGAAGCTGGCGAAGGCGTACCAGGTCTGGCGGCGGGCGTGGAAGGACGTTAAAGAGCGGCAAGTATTGATCCACGATACGAGCGTCTGGCTGCGCAAAGTCGGAAATGTGGAGGATTACGTCAACCCGAATCTGGCATTTGTACGAGGGGAAGTCCTTACGCCGATATCTTTTTCAAAAGGCAATGGTGCAGGCACAGCTGAGGCACCTCCGATCGCTGAAGGAGAACAGGAACAAGTTGTCGCCGAGCTGAACGATTTTAGGGTTTATGTGCGGCGCTGGCTGGAGGCAGTCACGCTTCCTATCGATCAGCTGGTGCTGACCCTCGCCCAGGATATCTTCACCGAAGCCGCTGACCTGGCATTGGCGCACAAACTCGCACTGGTCCTGCGCAAGGCCGCGGACGATCATGCGGAGTGGCGCCTGCCCGAACTGACGGCGGAACTGGCGGTGATCGCCAAAAACGAGCGGCGCTTCATTGGTTTTTCATCCGATGATTCGGGCTTTGACCCGGACCAGCATAAGGGCAAGGTGGTTGTGACGACGATGCACAAAGCCAAGGGGCTGGAGTGGGACCGCGTCTATTTGATGAGCGTGAACAACTATGACTTCCCATCCAACCAGCCGAACGACCGTTTTATCTCGGAGAAGTGGTTCCTGCGCAATAATCTGAATTTGGAAGCCGAAGCGCTGGCGCAACTGAACGCGCTAACCTCTTCGAGCGAGTATGACTGGTACGACGAAGGCGCCGCGACGCTAGCATCCCGCATCGATTACGTGAAGGAGCGCTTGCGGTTGCTCTACGTGGGAATTACGCGTGCCAAGAAGGAATTGATCGTGACATGGAATACGGGACGGCAGGGCGATGCCACGCCGAGCCTGGCGCTCTCCGCATTGATGGGGTGGTGGGAATCAGAGAGCAGTAGATAATAGAAAATAAGGCAATAAGAAAACGGTCTCAGTGAGACCGTTTTTGTTACGTGATAAGTAGCAGTTGAATACGTCAATCCTGTATGCTACAGTATTCAAAATATCTTCCCTGCAGGAGATTCAATATGGATGAAGAACGAAACAATACCTTACTCGATTCAGTTTTGGGCGCGATCGGGAATACTCCGCTTGTAGAGCTTTCGCGCATCACGCGCGGGTTGGATGGGCGCATTCTCGCCAAATTGGAATATCTCAACCCGGGCTTCTCGAAAAAGGACCGTATCGCTTTGCAAATGATCGAAGAGGCAGAAGCGAATGGGGAACTCAAACCAGGGCAAACTGTTGTGGAGTTGACCAGCGGAAATACTGGCACAGGATTGTCCATTGTTTGCGCAGTCAAGGGATATCCGTTCGTGGCGGTCATGTCGAAGGGGAATTCAACGGAGCGGGCGCGCATGATGAGAGCGCTGGGGGCGGAGGTGATCCTTGTCGATCAACTGCCCGACTCAAAGCCGGGCCAGGTCTCAGGCGGGGATCTCGCTCTGGTTGAGGAAGCCACGCAGCGGATCACGAAAGAACGGAATGCTTTCCGTGCCGATCAATTCCACCTAGAGAGTAGCTCGCGTGCCCATTATCTGCATACAGCTCCTGAAATCCTGAAGCAGGCGAACGGAAAGATCGATTTGTTCTGCGATTACCTTGGCACCGGCAGCTCCTTTGGCGGCTGCGCGGCCGCCTTCAAAGAGCATGACCCTGATATCCAATGTTACATCGTGGAACCTGCAGAAGCCGCGGTCCTGGCGGGAAAGCCGGTCACAAATCCCAATCACCGTATTCAGGGTGGAGGCTATTCCATGGAGGAGTTGTCTCTGATCAACGAAAATCACATAGATGGTTACCTTCAAGTGACGGATGAAGAAGCCATGGAGTTCACACGACGACTGGCCAGAGAAGAGGGGATCTTCGCGGGGTTTTCGTCCGGGGCGAATGTGGCTGCGGCAATGCACCTGCTGAAGACCACGAGCCACGGCAAGACGATTGCAGTATTACTTCCTGATTCAGGCTTGAAATATCTGAGCACAGACTTGTGGTTATAGTTTTATCCAAAGGAGGGGAGTCTGGGGGCAGAAAATGGAAGCTGCGAAGCAGAACCTTAACGGTATTCACATAATATGATGTATATTACGTAGTACAATGGATTCACATCGTCTGGATGGACGAACGAGTTTGAAAATTTTGTTTTGCTTCTCTACGGGGAGAAGGAACGTCGCTTGTAAACGAAATCAAGAAAACTCTTAATGGATCTCAAGCGTGAAAAAGCATCTCCTGAGGAGGAACCCTACATGTTAACGAAAACGATATTCGAAGAGAATTGGAAAGCGATTCGCGCCCAGGCTACCGAACGTTGGAGCTTGATGGCCGATTATGATCTGGCAAAAGTGGATAAGGCGGAAGTGAAGTTCGACAAATTCGTCACCATGCTGCGAGTCAAATACGGCTACACCCAGGAGCAGGCTCGTCAGGAGGTCGGCAGGTTTTGGGCGGACTTTGAAGCAAGAAGCAAGAATGATAAGCTGGCGGGTGAGTCCAAAGCTGCATAACGTAACGTCGACTCACCGGCCTTTTCAATTCTTCGAAATTACTGGATCCCAACCCCTTAAGCAGATCCACCCCGACCTGTTCGATCGGGGTGGATTGTTTTCTATTTGGTTGTCAATCAGTCATTCAAATCTGGCAGGACAACGTTGTCAATCACATGGATCACACCGTTGCTAGCCTGGATGTCCACTTCGATAATGGTCGCTGTACGGTTGTTGGCGTCGGTTAACACACCGGCACTCTGGGAGAGCGATCCGCCCTCGACGGTCTGGAGGCTGGTGCTGGCGAGAACCTCTTCAGAGGTGAGTTCCCCGCTGACTACATGATAGCGTAGAACCCTCGAAAGCAGGGCCGTGTCGGCCAGGAGCTCATCGGCTGTCAGCCCAAGCTCTTCGAGCAAGCCGGTGAAGGCATCGTCCGTGGGCGCAAAGACAGTGTATTCCTGGTCGCCACTGAGTAGCTCGAGCACCTCTGGGTCGGCGGCTTGCAAGGCAGCGATGAGGATCGAAAACTCTCCGGTCTCAGCATTGGCTGCTGTCACGACGTCAACAATGGACTGTTGCTCTGATCCATTCATGGGCCTTGGCAGCAGGACGTTATCGATCACGTGGATAATGCCGTTGCGGGCCTGGATGTCCACCTCGATAAGGGTCGCTGTACGGTCGTTCTGATCTGTCAGCACACCGTCCTCCTGGAATACTCGCCCGCCCTGGACTGTGCGGATGCGATCCATCGCCAGAACCTCATCGGACTCGAGCTCGCCGCGGACCAGGTGGTAGCGCAAAACCCTTGAAAGTAAAGAACGGTTGCCGAGCAGCTCATCAGCTGTCAACCCGAGCTCCTCGAGGAATCCAGTGAAGGCATCATCGGTGGGGGCGAAGACGGTAAACTCTCGTTCACCGCTCAGTCGGCGGATCACATCCGGGTTGGCAGCCTGCAATGCCGCAAGCAAGATAGAAAATTCCCCTGTTTCTTCATTCGCTGCTGTTACAACATCAACAATGGAGCGCTCTTCCGAACCATTCATAGGTCTCGGCAGCAAAACATTGTCAATCACATGAATGATGCCATTCCCGGCTTGGATGTCGGTTTCAACAATGGTCGCGGTGCGGTCATTAGCGTCGGTGAGGATGCCATCCTCCTGCAATACCCGCCCACCCTGTACAGTCTGGATGCGATCTCTGGCGAGCACTTCCTCAGACTCAAGCTCTCCGCGTACCAGATGGTAGCGCAAAACTCTTGAAAGCAAAGGTCGATTGCCGAGGAGCTCCTCGGCTGTCAGTCCCAGTTCACCGAGCAAAGCGGTGAAGGCGGCATCGGTAGGAGCGAAAACGGTAAATTCCCGCTCACCGCTCAGCCGGCGGATCACATCCGGGTTCGCGGCCTGCAGTGCATCGATCAAGATCGAAAACTCCCCGGTCTCAGCGTTGGCTGCGAGTACAGCGTCAACAATCGTGTCAGTCTCCTGGGCCTGTGTCGCGGGAGCAAAGGCCCCCAGGGCAAATACGGCAATCAGAAGTGCAGACACAAACTTACACAAACCTTTCATCGTACCCTCCACAAATTTGATTTTTCTGCAGTGGGGCGAAGTTGTATGGACAATTATAGGAAGCGGAAAGTGCATGTCAACTAAATGTATGCTAAGTCTTTTGGAGCGCCCTAATCACACTCTTAACCTAGTGTGGTAGCAGCCTAAAATCGCTTACAATACCCGCATCACCAAGCTACTCACAAGGAGGTTTTCATGGCGAAACGAGTCAAGGAGCCCGAGCCTGAGACAGGGATCGTCAAAGCGGTGGATCCACTGGTGGATGCCCCGGCGGAGGTAAACCCGTCAACCGAGCCTTCGCCGGCCGTTACCGGCCCAACGTTTGGGCAACAGGTCGGTCGCTTTTTCAGATTTCTTTTTCGTCTTGTTCTGGTGCTCATCCTTCTGGCGGCGATCGGTGTGGGATTGTATTTTGGCTTGCCACTACTCTATCAGCGATATGTAGTGCCTGTGGAGCGAAGTACTGCCGGTATGGTGGAGTTACAGTCCCGTCAGGAGCAGACTGAGCAGGAGCTCACTGCCCTGCAAAGCAAATTCGAAACCCTCGAGAGCGGGCAAGCTCAAAATACTCAGGCGCTCGTCCAATTAGAGGAACGTGTGGGTGAGATCGAGACCGAGATCGCGGCTCGCACCAAGTCTCTGGCGGCGCTGGAGGAGATTCAGGCTGAGCTGCAGGCGCAGAATGAAGCTGCCTCCGCCGAATTAGAGCGACAGATCTCTTTGTTGAAGTCGATGGAATTGCTTTCACGGGCGCGGCTGTTCATGTATCAGAGCAATTTCGGTCTGGCGAGGCAGGATGTGCAGATCGCGCGCGACCTGCTGGGGACCATGCGACCGGACGCCCCGGAGACCCTTGCCGGGGAGCTGGATGAAGTCCTTCTGCGCCTCGACCTGACCCTGTCCAACCTGCCGAACTTCCCCGTGGCCGCCAGCGACGATCTCGACATCGCCTGGCAAGTGCTACTTTCCGGCCTGCCAGAGGCGACCCCGACGATTACTGCCACACCTACCCCGGTCGACGCCGCTTCGCCAACCCCGAGCGCGGCCGACATGACCATCACGCCGACCGCTCAAATGACTGTCCAGCCCTCTGCAACTCCGTAAGTTATTGGATATATACTATCAAAACGATCTCGTGTTTGGCCCTATAACACGGGATCGTTTTTTTTGTTGACATAGCACCTCGACTGCGCTCGACCTACACTCACTTCGCTCAGCGCGGACGTAATCATCTTAAGAAGCCAACAGGATGGTCTCGGCGGCTTCAAAATGGGAACAAATGGGAATCATCGCAGGGATACCGGTGATCTCCAGAACGTGGTGTACATCTGGGGTCGGATTCAACAGCACCATTCTTCCGCCGCGGCTGGCCACCGATTTGGCGGTGAGAGTCAGAAGCCGGATGCCAATGGACGCAAGAAAGTCCACCTCAGATACATCCACAACGACGCGCACGTTTTCCCCTCTGCAATATTCTGCAAATCTAGTTTCGATTTCGCCCGTGCCCGTAATGTCAAGCTTGCCCTTTAGCTTGATCAAACGTATGTTATTGTTCAGCTCACTGTATTCGATATCCATGGGTTCACCTCTCGATGGGATGTAGCAGCAATTATAGTAAGTTCTATGCTCTTATTGTAAACAACACGTTATGGTTTCTTAGCAATACACAGAGTATAGTGGGTTTCTCAAAAACCAAACCACCTCGATCCATTCGATCGAGGTGGCTTTTTCACATATTTATTTGTCGGGTAACTACTGCATGTTGGGCAGGACAACGGTATCGATCACATGGATGAAGCCGTTGCTGGCCTGGATGTCGGTCTGGATGATATTGGCTGTGCGACCGTTGGCATCGGTGAGAACGCCGCCGCTCTGGAACAGCCAGCCGCCCTGTGCGGTGCGGATGCGGTCTTTGTCAAGAACATCCTCAGCATCGAATTCGCCTCTGGCAATGTGGTAGCGGAGGACTCGTGAGAGCATAGCTTTATCGGCGAGGAGTTGATCTGCGGTCACACCAAGCTCAGCGAGCAAGGCGCTGAAGGCAGCATCAGTCGGGGCGAAGACGGTGTAGTTTCTCTCGCTGTTCAGGTCACGGATGATGTCTGGGTTCGCGGCCTGCAGGGCAGCGATCAAGATGGAAAATTCGCCGGTCTCAGCATTGGCTGCCAGGGCCACATCGAGAATGGTGTTATCGGGGTCTTCACCACCACCGCCACCATTCTGCATCGGTGCCGGAAGAACCACGCGGTCGATCACGTGGATATAACCGTTGCTGGCCGGGATGTCAGTCTGGACAATATTGGCGGTGCGGCCATTGGCATCGGTGAGGATACCACCGCTCTGGAACAGCCAGCCACCCTGTGCGGTGCGAATGCGATCGCTGGCGAGAACCTCTGAAGAGTCAAGGCTGCCCTTGGCAATGTGGTAGCGGAGCACGCGTGAGACCAGGGCTTTGTCAGCCAGAAGCTGATCTGCTGTCACGCCGAGCTCAGCGAGCAATGCGGCAAAGGCGGCGTCAGTGGGGGCGAAGACGGTGAAATCTTGGTCGCTGCTCAGCCTGCGGATCACATCGGGGTTGGCGGCCTGTAAAGCTGCGATGAGAATCGAAAACTCGCCGGTTTCAGCATTCGCTGCCAGTGCCACATCGACAATGGTGCCAGTGTCCTGGGCTGCCTGGGCCGTGGGAGCGAAGGCTCCCATGGCAAACACGGCGATCAAAATAACGGACATAAACTTGTAAATTCTGCTCATCATATCCTCCGGGGTTAGTTATTGGCTTGCACTAGTTTTATTCTACTTATTTCGTCCTATTTGTCAATATTTTGTATAGATTTCTCATGAACTCCTAATAAAACCTGTGCAAAACATCGGCATAGAAAGAAAGCGATAAATCAATCGATAAAGTGACATTGAAAGGAATAAGAGTAGTGATATGTTTTCAGTTTGCCTTGCATACGTTTTGGGAACATCTTGTACTGTGATTGCGTTCTGATTTAAGTCTGCATCGATGGCAACAGCCGTTATCAAAAGGCTATGAAGGCTGAGAGTCTTTTCCTTCCATCCTTTTTAAGCTCAAATTCATTGTTATCCGCTATAACATTAGCAAGTCGGGGCGTTCGCACACTGAGATTCTTTTCCTCGATGCGCCTAATTTATGAATTAACAGATATCGGTAGAGGATACTTAAACGTGTATGTGCCGAAGAAACCTGAAGATGTTTTCGTTCGTAGCAAACAGAGACAGCAAGTCAATGATTTATTGGCGGAGAGTGAGAAAGCCATCCGGGAGGGAAACAAGGAGCAGGCATACCGGCTCGCCGTGCAAGCAACCCAGGTCGACTCTGAAAGTATCGATGCCTGGCTATTGCGCGCCACCCTGGCTCCATCCCTGAACGAGCGTATCATCTGTATCAATCGTTTGAATGAACTGGCTCCTGGTTATCAGGACCGATACAACGTTGCCTTTTTCGCGCTCAAAGAGCTGCTGGATCGGAATCCCTTTCTTGCGTATCTCGAAGAGACGGATGAGCTTTACCGTGTGCTCAACGCAGACCGGGTCGTGTTGACCATTCCGAAGAAACGCGCTCTAGTCAACCCGTCTCCGCCGGAACAACCCCAACCCGGCCCATTGCGAGCAGCGTATCGCTGGTTGCTGATGTCGATTATCGGTTTGCTATCAGCAGGGATTGCAACCGTCATCTTTGCGCCGTTGGCGGCCTTTGCCGCAATCCGGGCGCATCACTCCTTGAATTCGCATGCCGAACGGGTCCGTTCGGCGGTTGTGTTGATCCTGGCTTTTGTGCTTTTCATCATCGGTGTTCTGTTCAGCATCCTTTTCATCCTGCACTGGCTTGGGTAAGTTGAAAAATATTGAAGTTCAAATTCCCGCAACGCATTAATGCAGGGAAAGAGTTTGGACTGTGTGAGTTTCTCGAAGCTATAGCTTAAAGTTATTATGTTAACTCGATCTGTGTACTTAGCGGCTGTATGGTTTGCCATCAGCCTGTTTGCCACTCTGGCCGGAGGTCATCGCCTCCGTAAAGGCCATCCACTTTTATCAGTGGGATGGCTTGCCATGGTTTTATTCCTTGGGGATGTATGGGCTTTGCTCACCTTTGGCGTGCCGCGCGAGGTTTTGCTTGTCAGCGGAGCTGCTTTTGCCTTCGGCGTAGGGTGGATACTCTTTTTGCGCGATTGGAACGCCTTTGGGCAGGTCACCTGGGCCATGACGTTATTTTCCACGCTACTGTTTATCACCTACTCCTTCATGGTCACCGCCTTCACACCCCTCAATACGCTTTCCTTCATCATTGCCCTGGATTTCTTCCTGATCGAGGCCGTTGCCCTGGTCATGGCTTTGACACATGCCTACGAGAGCCTGGAGTTATTTTGCCGCATCCGGTGGCAGCGCCTGTTGAACCGCATTCGGCCGGTCCCGGGCTATACACCACTTGTATCCCTGCATGTGCCGGCTTATAACGAGCCGCCCGAAGTGGTGGGCGCGACATTGAAATCCCTGGCCCGGTTAGATTACCCCAACTATGAAGTTCTGGTGGTGGATAACAACACACCGGGTGAAGAGAAATGGATGGAGATCCGCAACCTGTGCAGGGTGCTGGGACCGAAATTCCGCTTCGTTCACCTCGACAAGTGGCCGGGTTACAAATCCGGGGCTTTAAACTTTGCCCTGGCGCATACCGCACCGGAGGCAGAGATTGTCGGCAGCATCGACGCGGATTACATCGTCGAGCCGAACTTCCTCCGTGAGCTGGTCCCTGCGTTTGCGAATCCACGAGTCGGGTTTGTGCAAGCGCCACAGGATTATCGCGGTCACGACGCGAATGCGTTTGCCGAGTCCACCTATCACGGCTACAAATACTTCTTCGAAGTGTCCATGCCGGTGCGCAACGAGCATAATGCCATTATCTTCTGCGGCACGATGGGTCTCATCCGCAAGTCGGCTTTGCAGCAAATTGGCGGCTGGGACGAATGGTGCATTACCGAGGACGCCGAAGCCAGCCTGCGCATTCTCAAGCTTGGCTATGAGTCTCTTTACGTGAAGCGTAGCTTCGGGCGCGGCTTGATGCCCTATACCTTCGAAGGTCTCAAAAAACAGCGATTCCGCTGGTGCTTTGGCGGTATCCAGATCCTCAAAAAACACTGGAGCGCGCTGATGCCCTGGGCTCGCTGGCTGGACCCGCAGAACCAACTCACCGGCGCGCAGCGTT
The DNA here is from genome assembly GCA_035463255.1 of Anaerolineales bacterium. Lineage (GTDB taxonomy): Bacteria > Chloroflexota > Anaerolineae > Anaerolineales > Villigracilaceae > Defluviilinea. The sequence goes on from DATHTL010000214.1 coordinate 41,807, forward strand.
ACTTTTATCTCGTCGGCGGCTTGCAGTGGTTTACCGATGTGCTGAATCTCGTCTTTGGCGTCTTTCTCACCCTGGGCGCCATTTCGAGTATTTTTTACGATCGATTCTCCATTCGTCCGTTGACCGGGCCGCTGCTGGTCATGCCGGCTATCTTTCTCTTTCTGCACATGTGGCGGTTCCTGTGGATCCTGCGGCACTCGCTGCAGCTGCGGATTCGCACGGCGCTGCGTTCCATGTATAACTTCTTTAGCATGGGATGGGTGGTGACACTGGCTTGTTTTCAAGGTTTGGTGCAAAAGAAAGGTGTCTTCCTCCGCACGCCGAAGACCAGAGATGATTCAAAAGTCTTCGGCGCTCTGCGCGTGACCCAGTGGGAGACCCTGATCGGTCTGACGTTCCTCACTTTTGGTGTAGGAGCTTTCATCATCCGCCCGGAATTTAAGACGCTGTGGCTGGCTTTCCTGCTGACATGGCAGGCCAGCCTCTTTCTTGCCGCTCCGTACTTTAGTCTGCTTAGCATCCAGGCAGAGGAGCCTGTTGAGACGATGCGTCAACCGGTGATCGACCGCGGTCGGCCGGTGACCGAGAGCCTGGCGGCAAGATGGGCCTGGGCAAGTGCTCTGGTGCTGGGCGTGCTCATCCTGGTGGCCTTTCAAATCCCACTGCCAACTGAGCGCCCGAGCTATGCCCAGTACCAGCCGCCTGATATTCCACCCGCGGTTCTCTTTGGTGGGGAAGTCCCTGCCACAACTACGCCTCTCATCCCCGTCACCGGTCCTGAATTCCCAACGCCGACAGCTGTGCCTACTTTGATTCTCATACCGACTGGCACATCCACAACTCTACCAACGGTCACGCCAACTGTGACGTTCACCGAATTTCCCTCACCCACGCCTACCGGGGTCAGCTCACCCACGGCATCACTCGTTCCACCTACCGTCACTCCTACAGAGACGCCTCCGTCCAATGCCACACTATCTCCTTCGCCGACCGCCACCTCGACGGTGACCAGCCCGCCACCTACCCAGGACTTTCCTCCTATGACATCCGTACCAGTAACACCGGCTCCATAAGCATTTACAATCTGAACTCGCATAGACAAGTCAACCTTTCATTGAAGGAGAAACCCATCTTATGTTGAGTTCAATCTGGCCAAGATTTCTCTCCCGGCGTTCTACCCCACTTGTCGGATTTAGCCATATGCTCGTTGTGATTGCCTTGCTGGGGGTAAATATCAACATAAAACAAACACAGGCCGCTTCCAACTATCTGCACACGTCAGGAAATCGAATCCTGGATGCATCCGGCCGGGAGGTGGGGCTAAGCGGTATCAACTGGTTTGGTTTTGAGACAGAAAACCGTGTCGTGCATGGGTTGTGGCAACGCAGTTGGCAGGATATGCTGGATCAAATCCAGAAGCTGGGATATAACGTCATCCGGCTGCCGTTCTCGAACGCCATGCTCGCTCCCGGCACAAAGCCGACAGGGATTGATTATCAAAAAAATCCTGACCTCGTCAACCTGACCTCGCTCGAGGTGATGGATCGGATTATTGCCGGCGCGAGCGCACGTGGTCTCCGCGTGATCCTCGACAACCATCGTTCCACATCCGGTGGCGGGCCGGAATCCAATGGACTCTGGTACACCAGTACGTATCCGGAAAGCCGCTGGATCGATGATTGGAAGATGCTCGCCAGGCGCTACAAAGGAAATGACACCGTCATTGGCATGGATCTGCGGAATGAGCCCTTCGGTGCCTGCTGGGGCTGCAGCGATCCATCCAAGGACTGGAGGCTTGCCGCGGAAAAGGCTGGCAATGCAATCCTCGCGATCCATCCTGACCTGCTGATCATTGTCGAAGGGGTTGCCAACCACAACGGGCAATCGACCTGGTGGGGGGGAAATCTGATGGGCGCTAAAGATTTTCCAATCCGGCTGGACGTGCCGAATCGCCTGGTCTATTCGCCGCATGAATATCCCGCGTCTATTTACCCTCAGGCCTGGTTCACCGACGCGAGTTATCCTGATAACCTCCTAGCCGTCTGGGATAGATATTGGGGATACCTGGCCGCGGATTATCCTATTCTTATCGGTGAGTTCGGGACAAGATTCGAAACAGAGCGGGACCGGCAATGGCTCGAAGAGTTCAAGAGCTACATTCAGGCAAAGCGCCTGCACTGGACGTTCTGGTCTTTAAATCCAAATTCCGGGGACACGGGTGGCATACTCCGTGATGATTGGCTCTCCGTTCATCAGGAAAAGCAGAATATATTGAAGACGATCCAATATCCATTTATCGGTTCAGGTTCTTCGCCATCTATCACAAGCACAAGTCCCGCCACACAGCCTTCACCAGCGGTGATCAGTACGCTTCCCGGCGCTGGTGAAACATTATTGTCGTTGGATAATTTTGAATCCGCCGGTATCCAAAAGTGGCGACTTTTCCATTCCAGCAATTCCAGCATCTCCGCCAACATGGTTTCGCCCGGACTCTCCGGAACCTATGCCGTCAAGATCGATTATGGCGTGGGGGAAGGCGGCTGGGCCGGGATCGAGCGGACATTTGCCGTAGCTCAGAATTGGACCGCGTTTGAAACGCTCAGCTTTGGCTTTTTAGGCACGAATAGTGGTGCAACGATTCGTTTCGAGGTGCTGGACAATCGAGCCCCGGGAAGCAACAGCGATACAGCCGAGCGCTTCGAATACAAGTTTACCGATAACTTCACTGGCTGGAAAACCTTCGACCTGCCATGGAGTTCCTTCGTCCGCCGTTCTGACTGGCAACCGGAGGGAGCGCCCAATGATGGATTGGGCTTAACAGCGGTGTGGGGTTTTAACGTCTCACCGGTCAACGGGCAAGGTAGTTTCCAGCTGGATGAAATTGCATTAGTAAATCGTTGATCCATCTCCTTTCAAATCAAACGCAAATGTACTATTCTCAGCCTCTCTGCAAAGAGAGGCTGTTGAATTTCTGTAACAATTATGCTACAGTACTCGTATTCGACTTAACGTATGGGAGACACAATTTGATGGAGCAGGTTTTCCAGAAAATAATCAACAATAATTTTTCCGATCTTAAAGGGACGACCGTTAATGCATTGATACCCGTACCGCAGTCCCTGATTAATGAGATCATTCAAGAGGCATTGAGGGGGAACAAGAATATCTCCTCGGTGCAGGTCACTGTTCATCCGCAGAATAGAGTTTCTGCAAATGTAAAAACAGCTCTATTGCCCTGGCCGCTTAATCTAAAACTGAAGCTTGACAAATCAGTCGATTTTGCGAGCTATTCATCTCCAAAGATCAGAGCATGGATGGAAAATAACCTCTTGTTGGGAAGTCTCGGAGCATTCTTCAAGGCACTCCCGGAAGGCATCAAACTTTATGGGAACCAGGTGGTGGTTGATCTGGGGTCCTTTGTGCGGAAGCCGGAACAGAAAAAGTATCTCGATCTGGTCAAATCGGTCGGGATCGAAACAAAAGACGGCAGAGTGCTTTTGGATGTCAAAGTTAAAATTGAATAGCATCATTAAAATTAAACGTCTGGCGCGTACGGAACGGGAGGAAGTGCTGTACCGTTTAACAGGAAGGTCGGAACATGAGCGCAATCATTAAGGAGGACATTATGCCGGGCCATCATTCCAGTCTGACCGTCATATTAGCAGTCATTGCCGTTGCTGCGATTGCGTTTAGTGGTTTCTTTATAGGCAGAGTTGAGAGCTCGATCCTCAATGTTGACAATCAATTGAGCTTCTACCCTAACATTGAGACTGCCGGACTTGCGCTGAATGGCACGAGCATGCCAAACACTGCAGAACTGATGTACCGTCAGAGTGGAGAAGCGGACTGGCGTGCTGGACACCCTCTTGTCCGCATCGATGACGGTCGTCTCATCGGTAGTCTGTTCGGGCTTTCACCGGCGACAACCTATGAGGTCAAGGTACGCGTGGGCGACGCAGAGATCAGCGGCATGCTGACCACGCAGCCGGATGATCTGCAGTTCACACCCAGCGCGATCATGCATGTTAATGATGATGCGCCCGCCGGTGGGGATGGATCTGCGGCAGCGCCGTTCCGAACTATACAGGAAGGTGTCAATCACGCGGCTCCAGGCACGCAGGTTTTGGTCGCGGATGGCATTTATCGTGAGACGATCACGTTTCCGGCCTCCGGGGGCCCGGGCCAGTGGATCCAGATCAAGGCGGCGGGGAATGGCGCGATTCTGGAAGGGTCTCAGACCGTGACCGGGAACGTATGGACGCCGCACTCACGAGGGCGCGTCTGGTTCATGAGTATGAGTTCCCCAATCTCTTATCTGGCGCGCGATGGACAGCGTTTTTACAACTACGACGATCTCTCAGGTTTAATGCAGAGCCGCGGTCATGGCGGTGTCACCATAAACGAAGGCTGGTTTTATGACGCAAGCAGACAGCGGCTGTACATTCGCAGCCGGGAGGATCCCTCCGGCAAAACGTGGCAGATCCCCCAGCGCAGCCATGTATTTGATATCGATTTCCGTGAGTGGATCTGGATTGAAGGCTTTGAGATGCGGTTCTACGGTAGAGGTTCGAGCGGCTGCGGCGTGTGCACGGTGAATGCCTCTCATATTGTGATCCGCAAGAACAAAATCCACAACATGCACCTGGGGATCTACATCAATTGGAATGGTAACGAGAATCAGGGCAATGACACTCGCATCGAATATAACGAGATCTATGATCCGCTGGTGAACGAATTCCCGTGGCAGGCCGTCAAGGGCAGCTCCATGGAAGGCACGGGAATCGTCCTGAGGGGCCACATCGGCGCGATCGTGCGGGGCAACAACATTCATAACTATTTCAATGGCATTTACACCGGCTCCTCCGGCGCACTGGAAAACCCTGCCGTCGCCTTCGATGCAGATATTTACGATAACCATATTTATGACATCAGCGATGATGCGCTGGAGCCGGAAGGCACGGCGGTCAATCACCGCTTCCGGGATAACATCATTGATAGAAGTTTCGTCGGTGTTTCCCTTGCGCCGATCACGCAGGGACCCACCTGGGTGCTGCGCAACTTGATCACCAATTACACGAGCAGAAGCCTCAAATGGGCGTTGAACTCGGATGGCATTGTATTCATCTATCACAACACAAGCTGGACCAATATAGCGAATGTCAACGCGATGGATTTGATCACCCCGGTACGCAACTCGGTCATACGCAACAATATCTTCCAGAGTACCGGCTATGCATTCGCGGAAGTCCCGACTGGTTCCGCTGCGAATGATTGGAACAATAACAACTGGTACACCACGCGCGGAACAAGCGGACCTCATTTCAAATGGGAGAACATCAACTACAACACGATTGCACAGTTATGCTCCGCAACCGGGCTGGAGTGCAACGGCTATGAGGACGTTCCGGGATTCACCAATCCGAGCGGCGGAGACTTTACGCTTTTTCCATCCAGCCGCAACGTTGACCGCGGCGTTCTCATCCCGGGTATCAACGACAGTTTTCACGGCAATGCGCCGGATGTGGGCGCGTACGAGCTGATGACGACGGACCCGCCGCCGGTTGTTTTCTCCAGCCTGCGCGCAAATCCAAACCCGACAACCGCCGCCAGCGTGGATTTCAGGGTTATATTCACCAAACCCGTCACGGGTGTCGATCTTGCCGCGCCGTTCAACGATTTTGGCTTGATCGCCAGCCCGGGCATCACAGGCGCCTCCATCAGCACGGTCATCCCGGTTTCTGAAACGACCTATACCGTGCGCGTGAATACAGGTTCCGGCAACGGCACTCTCCGGTTGGACGTGATCGATGACGACAGCATCGTCGATGCACAGGGACAGCCACTCGGCGGAGCCGGGGCGGGGAATGGGACGTTCACAGCCGGCGAGGCGTACACGATCAATCGGTCTGTTTCCAACACAGTGTCCACAAGCATCAAGTCCAATGGCGCTTATGATGGCTGGCTGCTGGAATCAGCAGAGAGCTCCAACACCGGGGGCACACTGGACCGGAACGCGACCACGTTCAACACAGGTGATGATCAAAGGGACAGGCAATACAGAGGAATTCTTTCCTTCGATACAAGCGCCCTGCCAGATAACGCTGTCATCATTTCAGCACAGCTGAAAATCAAGCGGCAGGGCGTTGTCGGGTCGGAGCCTTTTGCGACTCACGGAGCTCTTGTGGCCGAGATCCGCAGTGGTCCCTTTAGCAACAACACCGCGCTGCAAACGGCCGACTTTTCTGCGGCGGCCAGCCCGGGCGGCCTCAAAGATCCCTTTGCTGCTCTCACATTCAGCTGGTATGCAGCCCCCATCAGCAATACCAATCTTCTCTTTATTAATAAGAGCGGCATCACACAATTCCGCGTGTCCTTCACCAAGGATGATAACGATGACCTGGATGCGGACTACATGAAATTCTTTTCGGGGAATTCCATTGAAGCAAATTGGCCGGAACTAGTCATTACATATTCCGTGCCGTAACAGGTGCAGAGCTTCACAAGTAGATTAAAATCACTGGTACAATGCCAGCGGTGATTTCAACAAGGAGGTTGGAGTGGCGAGACAGGTCATCGGTCCCGATGTGAGTTTTTATCAGGATGATCCCGGTACCCCGCAAGAAATTGACTTCGTGCGGATGAACCAAACCACAGATTTTGTGATCATTAGAGCCGGGCAAAACTTATGGGCGGATTCCGATTTTAAAAACAACTGGCGCAGGGCCAAAGAAGCTGGCCTGCCGCGCGGTTCGTACTGGTTCTACGACAGCCGCGCGGACCCGAGACAGCAGGCTCAGTTATGGGTCAATTTGCTCGACGGCGATATGGGGGAGCTGCCTCTTTTCCTCGACCTTGAAGAATCATACCGTGGCTCTTTCACCGGCTGGCAGCATTGGAAGACTTTCCTGGAGAGACTCCGAGCTCTGGTAGGTTCCAAGGAAATCGGGATTTACACGGCCTTTTATTACTGGAATAGCAATGCACCGCTCAGCCAGCCGAATGAGCTGGAATATTTCCACCGCTTTCCCCTATGGATCGCCAACTATGGCGTGACTCAACCCATGGTTCCAAGACCGTGGGGGGCCAACGAATGGCTGTTCTGGCAGTTCACAGCGACCGGCGATGGTCCGTTTTACGGGGTGGAAAGCCTGGAGATCGACTTGAATTACTTCAACGGAGATCCGGAGGCATTCGCCCGTCGTTTCAATGTCCCTGTGCCGCCAGACCCGGTCCCGCCAGACCCGGCCGGGAACCGTTATCGCGTCAATGCCGGCACCCTCAACGTCCGCGCGGGACCAGGGACGAACTTCGAAGCGATAGGCTTTTTGCGCAGGAACGAGGTTGTCGAAGCGCTCGAGTCGAACCCCGGTGGTAGCTGGCTGCGGATTCGCCGTATCACGGATGGCCTGACGGGTTGGGCAGCCAGCGCCTATCTCGTGCGCATCATTCCTCCGCCACCGCCACCACCCCCGCCGCCTCCACCGCCCGTCGGTCAACGCTACCGCGTGACCGCTACATCGCTCTACGTGCGGGAAGGACCCGGCACAAACTTCAGAGCCATTGGCTCTTTGGTAAGGAATGAAACTGTGGAGGCGCTTGAATACAATCCGGGTGCCAGCTGGATACGCATCCGCCGACTGACAGGTGACCTCACAGGCTGGAGCTCGGCCGCGTATCTCGAGAAAGTGGATACAACGCCTCCACCTCCGCCGCCCACGGGAGATAAATACCGCGTGACGGCCAGCCGGCTCCATGTGCGCGAGGGCGCGGGAACTCAGTTCCGCTCGCTTGGATACGTTGAGTTCAACGAGGTCGTCACAGCGATTGGTGTGAACCAGGATGGCACCTGGAGAAATATCCGCCGCAGCGACGGGCTGACGGGATGGTCCTCCGCCCGCTATCTGGCTCTCGTCCCCCCTCAGCCGCCCCCTGACCCCAATGAGCCGCCGCCCGATGATGTGACCGGAAACTGGTACCGTGTGACCGGCAAACTCAACGTGCGTGAGGGTCCGGGGGCCAACTCTGCTGTGCTAGGCTCTCTGAATAAAGATGAAATCGTGCAGGCGTTGAACGCCAATGCCGACCAGAGCTGGATCCGTTTCAGCCGCGTAGATGGCTGGACCGCCTGGGCATCAAGCAATTTCCTCACCAGTGTAGGCAAGACTCCCACATCCATTAAGCAAGACGTGTTCAAGGGCGTGACCTACTACCGCAACGAGCGGACCAACCCGCGCAGATTGATCTGGCATGTGATCGAGATCGATACGCGTGCTGTCGAAGGGCTTCGTTTTCTGGTGACACCCCCACTCCGCGATACAGTGCCCCAATTATGTACGCGTACGGTTTCGCAATTTCTGGACGAGCACGACATGCAGATCGCTGTCAATGCAGACGGGTTCTTTTATATGGATCCGGACGATTATCCGCCAGAGGCATACTGTTCGAATAGTGACCCGGTCCGACCCATAGGGTATGCAGCCTCGCGCGGCAAAGTGTATTCTCAAAAGGCGCCAGAACATCCGATCCTCTATATTAATCAGCGAAATGAGATCACAGTTGATACGCCAAAGGGCAGAATCTACAATGCCATTTCAGCAGATCGGATGTTAGTGTCTAAGGGCAAAAAGGTGACTGGCTTGGATACACAACTCGTGAGCCCTCGCACGGCCTTTGGCATGAATCAAAACGGCCGTTGGCTGTACCTGGTTGTCGTCGATGGACGAGCAGCCAGCATCGGCGCGACCTTTAGTCAGCTCGCGGATATTTTGCTTTCGCATGGCGTCTATACCGGCGTGGCTCTGGACGGGGGAGGGTCCTCTGCCCTGGTTATCGAAGGCGCGGATCGGCTTTCACGAGTGCTCAACACGCCGGTGGATGAAAACATCCCCGGGCGCGAGAGAGCGGTAGCAAATCATCTGGGTATCGCGTTGAGGAAACGATAGGCTGTTCAGCGTTTAGTTTTAATGGCACTTTCCACATCCGTTTCGCTGAAGACAATCCCAGGCCCGCGTGGGTTGCCGGGCCTGGGGGTGCTGCCTGAGATGTCCCGGGATATGCTTGGGCTGTTCACAGACACCGCGCGGACCTATGGCGGTATTGCCCGGCTCAAGCTGCTGAACAAGAATTATCTACTGGTTACCGATCCCGATTACGTTAAATATATCCTTCAGGATAACTATAAGAACTACATCCGCGGACGAAGTGTGCAAAACGGCCGTGAGTTGCTGGGAAATGGCCTTCCCTTGATCGACGGCGAGTTCTGGTTGCGCGAGCGGCGCATGCTCCAGCCTGCCTTCCACCGCGAGCGGCTGGGGAAGCTGGCAAATACCGTGACAGGTGTGATCGATACTTTTATGCAGGAGTGGGAAAGGAAGCCCGGAGCAAAACAAACCCTCGACATGGATGAGGAGATGATGCGGCTCACGCTGACCATCATTATCAAAACCATGTTCAGCGCGCAAATCGATGACAACATCCTCTCGTTAAGCCATGCCTTCAATGTTGCATCCAAATTCATGCTCTGGCGCAGCCAACAGATGTGGGCCCCGCCGTTGACCGTGCCCATTCCACGTAATGTGGAATACAACCGGGCCCTGAAGGTTCTGAATGAAACAATCTATCCGTTGATCGCGGACGGTCGCAAAAGCCCGAAAGACGATCTGCTGAGCATGATGCTGGAAATGCGTGATGCCGACACCGGCGAGGGACTGTCTGATCAACAAGCGCGCGACGAGGTGGTCACGATCTTCTTTGCCGGCCACGAAACGGCTGCTGCCACGATGGCCTGGGCGTTCTATCTTCTATCGCAGCACCCGGAGGTTGATGAGCGGCTGCGGGCCGAAGTCAACACTGTTTTGGCAGGTCGTGTGCCGACCTTCACCGATCTTCCAAAGCTGACATATATGCAGCAGGTGATCAACGAGGTGTTGCGGTTATATCCCGCGGCCTATCTCTTCGCTCGGGAAGCGGTCGTCGATGATGTCATAGATGGTTATATAATTCCTGCGGGTGTAATGATCTTTATTTCGCCTTTCGTCAGTCACCGCGATCCAAAATACTGGCCCGACCCCGAACGGTTTGACCCGGGGCGCTTCATGCCGGAACAGGTAGCCAACCGGCCCCGCCATGTGTATTTTCCATTCGGGGAGGGCCCTCACGTCTGCATAGGAAATAATTTTGCCCTCATGGAAATGCAGCTAATTTTGGTGCGCGCGCTTCAGCGCTTCCGCCTGAAACTGGCACCGAACCATCCAATCGCGCTCAAGCCCGAGGCAACTCTGCGCCCGAAACATGGTATGAAGATGATGGTTGAAACCATTTGATTGCTTTTGTACAGCCTGTACGTTTCATGAAAAAAGACTTCGAAGTTGATTCGAAGTCTTTCTCGTCTCTGCTCACTTCTATATAGAGATTTCTAATCAGCTCGTAGCCACAAATCAGTGATCACCGTCCTGCAAACTGCGGTCCCAGCACACTTTCGAGTGTTTCCAGGGCCTCCGCGTTGTCGCCGACGTAAAGCACCAGGATCCGTCCCTTTTTGTAAAAGTGAGGGGTTGCCACCCAACTGACCATGGATGTCCCAATGGAGCTGCCCTCTGCATCGACGAGCACCGCATCGCTTTCCATGGTTTCAGCCGAGTCATACTCGAAGACCTGAACGCTTTCACCGTTAAAGTTGACGAACGTCCCAATGACGGAGAAAAAACCCTGTTCCACAGAATCGCCTTTTTCAGCCTCTACACCTTTTTCACGTAATTCTGCAAGGAATTCCTCTGTCCCATAGCCGTGTGCCGAAGCAGGCTGGCCACCGCAGGCAGCCAGGATCAGTGCGCCTGCCAGTAAGATCAACAGCGGGAAAAGAAATCTGGATTTCATTTTATACTCCTTTTGTTCAATGGAATCCTTTGGTTTTGCATGGTGGACTCCAATTGGCCAAATTTTGTTCCTCTCTTTTGCCAGTGCTGTAGTGCTGGTTTCTATAAAAGAAATACCTCCTGGCGAATTGGTTCCGTGTGGCAAAAGGAAGACAACCGTCCTAAGCAGACGGTATCTTCTTAAGGATTTCTGAGGAACTTCAGGCGTTTGGAAGGCCAGTCAGACCTTCTGTGGCAGACTCGAGATCGGAGTATGTGGGAATAATCAATGGGATGCCAGTCAATTCCAAGATATTTTCGACGGCTCGCTGTGGCTTGAGCAGCGCCAGTTTTCCACCATGCCTGGCAACGGACTTGGCAGAATTGATGAGTAAGGGAAGTCCAATGGATGAAATGTAATTGACCTTTGACAAGTCTACTAGCACACAGACGTTGTCTCCCGCGCAGCAGCGCACAAATTCAACTTCCACCCTGGATGTCCCCAGCGCGTCCAGTGCGCCGTGAAGTTTGATGAGACGGATGCCATTGGTGAGTTCGCTATATTGGAGGCGCATGTGGGTTTCCCTCGATAAAGCTCTATATCTTCCCGGCTACATAATCGAGCACGTCGATCTTGGTCAGAATCCCGATTGGCTTGCTATTTTCCACAACGATCAAGGCATAGCCTGCTGTTAGAGATGGCATCGTTTCTTCGAGCGAGGTTTCAGCCGGGAAGACCGCGCCTGCATTTTGCACCATATCGTCGATCAGCTCTTCATGGCTGTGGTCATGCTTTTCCAGCATGTGGTTGAGCAGGTCCACTTCTTCGATCAGCCCCACCAGCTCGCCATTCTCACCGACCACGGGCATCTGCGAGATGCTGTGTTGATGCATTATCGATACCACTTTGCGGATCGAATCGCCCAGGGTTGCCGTATGTAACGTCTTATCTGGTTTGGCATGCAATAGATCGCTAAGCGTCATCTCACCAAACTCGGTTGTCAGGAAACCAAACTCGCGCATCCACTTATCATCGTAAAATTTCGAAAGATAGCGCGAACCTGAATCGGGGAAAACCACCACGGGCAGACGACCCCTGCTCAATTTTCGACAATACTTGATCGCACCGGCCAGCGCGGACCCCGAGGAACCGCCGGCGAAAATTCCCTCCTGCCGCACCAGCTGCCGGGCCCACAGAAATGACTCGCGGTCGCCGGCGCGTTCTATCCAATCCACTACAGAGAGATCGGTCGCGGAGGGGAGGAAGTCCTCGCCGATGCCTTCGACCTTGTATGTTTTAGGATAGGCGCCTTCAGGAATCTTGCCTCCGCTCTGCCAGATTTCGGTTAGGATGGAACCTTCGATATCCACGCCCACGATCTTGATGTCCGGATTCTTGGATTTGAGATACCTGCCAACGCCCGAGATCGTGCCACCTGTACCCATGCCGATGATGACATCGGTCACGCGCCCCTCGGTCTGTTCCCAGAGCTCGGGGCCGGTCGTCATCTCGTGCGTCAACGGGTTGTCGGGATTGTGATATTGGTTGGCGAGGATGGCGCTAGGCGTTTCACGGGCGAACTTCTTTGCCACTTCATAATAAGATCGCGGGTCCTCCGGCGCAACTGCTGTCGGCGTGATGATGACCTTTGCTCCGTAGGCACGCAGCAGCAGGATCTTTTCATTGCTCATTTTGTCCGGCATGACGAAGATGGTTTTGTAGCCCTTGAGCGCCGCGGCGATGGCCAGACCTACCCCCGTATTCCCGCTGGTCGCCTCGACGATGGTCCCACCCGGTTTTAACTCCCCACGTTTTTCCGCCTGCTCGATAATATTTGCCCCTACCCGGTCCTTCACCGAACCGCCCGGATTCATGAACTCCAGCTTGGCATAGAGCGGTACCGGCAGATCGCGCCCGATCCGTCCCAGCTTCACAAGCGGAGTATTCCCAATTGCACCCAGAATGCTATCGAAGACTCGTTTTTCCTGCGAAACAGGTAAGCCCGTCATTCTCTCTCCTTTGGTTTGATGGAGCTATTTTACCAAAGCAAAACTCCCGTTGAATTCAACGGGAGTTTGTTTTGTTACATTAGTAAATTGGTAAATTCTTGTCCACTTCTCTTGCCCAGGCGTTGATGCCGCCTTTGAGGTTCTTCACTTTCTTGAACCCTGCACTGGTCAACAGTTCCAGCGCGCGGGCAGAGCGGGTGCCACCTTTGCAGAAAACGACCATTTCATCGGCAGAATCCAGCTCGGAGAGGCGGGCGGCTAATTGTCCCAACGGAATATTCTTTGCCTCTGGCAGCGCCGAGATTTCCAGCTCATGCGGCTCACGGACATCCAGCAGCTTGAGATGGTTGATCTTGACACGCTCGGCGAGTTCGGGCGCGGTGATGTCCCAGTTCGCGCCGGCAGAGCCTTCCTCACCATGGTCATGGCTGGGCACACCGCAGAACTCTTCGTAGTCGATCAACTCTTTAATATCTGCATTCGGTCCGCAAACACGACAGTTGGGATTCTTTTTAAGCTTCACAAAATCGAAGGACATATCCAGGGCGTTGTAGAGCAGCAATTTCCCGATCAGCGGTTCGCCGATGCCGAGCAAAACCTTCAATGCCTCGGTTGCCTGCAACGTGCCGACCGTACCGGGTAACACACCCAACACACCACCTTCCGCACAGGAGGGAACAAGTCCGGGCGGTGGCGGCTCGGGGAAGAGACAGCGGTAGCATGGTCCCTCTTTGGCGTAGAAAACGCTCACCTGTCCATCAAAGCGATAGATCGATGCATAGACGTTTGGTTTGCCAAGGAACACTGCCACATCGTTGGTCAGATAACGTGTCGGGAAATTGTCGGTCCCGTCCAGGATAATGTCATAGTCCTTCGCGATGCGCAACGCATTTTCGGATGTGTATGGCTCGTTATAAACATCCACCTGGATATCGGGATTTAGATCGAGCAGCTTGGCGCGCGCGCTTTCCACTTTCAACTTGCCAACCGTGCTTGTCCCATGGATCACCTGGCGCTGCAGATTGGATGAGTCCACCACATCATAGTCGACCAAACCGATCCGACCAATGCCGGCCGCGGCTAAATACAGAGAGACCGGTGAGCCCAGTCCGCCTGTCCCGATAATCAAAGCGGAGGAGTTCTTGAGCTTGCGCTGTCCCTCCAGTCCCACTTCTGGAATTAAGAGATGACGCGAGTAGCGCAGGATTTCATCACGTGAAAGTTCGGGCAACATTTTAGCCTCCTGCAATGGATGGGATCAACATGATTTTTTCGCCATCCTTGATCGGCGTGTTAACTCCCTGCAAGTCCTTGATGTTATTTTCGCCCACAAACAGGTTGACAAAAGGACGCAGTTCGCCACCCTCATTGAAGAGGTGCGGCTTGAGCGCGGGATATTGTGTAGTAAGATCGGCGAGTGCATCCGAAATATTCGATCCATTCACGGTGACTTCACTTTGTCCGCTGGTATAAGCGCGTAGTGGTGTAGGGATTCGTAAGACGGGCATGTAGATTCTCTCCTAATGGTTAAATCCGGCGATTGAGCAGCCCCGTGTTCGTCGGGGCGTATCGAAATCACCAATTTGCGGTTTTCTTGTTATTGTTGGTTTCGATACAACACTCGCTCCGCTCGTGTTTACTCAACCAACGGTGTTCGTTTATAAAGCCTGTATCTGCTCCAACAATTTCTCCGCACGCGCCACGCCATTGTTGACATAGCGTGCTTCACCGCGTGCATCTAATACAAATGTCGTCGGGACGCTCATCACGCCCCAGCGCCTGGCGAGATCCGGCTGTTCATAGGCATTGATCTCGATCACTTCCAACCCTTCGCCGAACATACTGGATATTCGCTCGATGGCCGGCCGTTGGACGGTCTTGCAGGGCACACAATCGGGTGTGGTGAAATAGACCAGCACAGGTTTGTTCGGCATCGTGCCAAGCACCGTAAACATATTGTTCCGTGCCCGTATCAATAACCTCTGATTGATCAGCCAGTAGGCCGAGACGCCTAATCCAATAATAATGAGTGCCAGCCCAAAACGCAACAAGATGGATATCATGTCTGAGCTCATCGGCTGGCTCCTACTTTGGGCTTCATCCCGGGGAAGGTGCCGGCGGGCGGCTGCTTGCTGAATCCAGGCAGGTTCAGTTTACTCAGCCAGTAGTACACTGCGCAGCCTACGCAAAATCCGCCAAAGGCATTCAGCGCCGCGAGGGCGGCCACCAGCCAGACCAGGCTCCAGCCGAGTATTGTTGCGCCAAGAAACAGCGAGATGGAGCCTGCGGTCATAAACAGAAAGCCGAGGAATTGCGCAAAGCGATGCGGCTCAGGGTTATCCTCCAGCACATCCGGTTTCATTAGACCGCGCGGCTTGAGAAAGTTCTTATATACAAAACCAAACCCTGGCACTTTCAAAGCGGAACCGATCCCCATCACCAGAGCGACAAATGCTGCGAGAAGGGGAAGGTCCAGGATAAATGCCAGAATATTCAACGAGATGATCACCAGTTGATTTATTTTTAGGGCAGAGTGATCTACTTTTTGAAGAGTTTGAGAGGTCATATTTGTCCTGTTACCGATGTGGTGCCAGAGGACAGCGGGTAGGGCCGCCTACTCCACCACTGTAATATTTATGATTTTTATTTCATCTTCCTCATATCTCGAACGGTCTTCTACGAGTTTCCACGAGCGGCTGTTAATAACTTTTCCATGATTCACACGCGTGATGATGTAGGAAAAAAAGGGTTGTGCCCATTCCCGGTCATATTCTGAAGGGATATTCGGGCAATCGGGATGAGAGTGAAAGACTCCAATCAGATCCAGTCCGAGTGCTTCTGCTTTCAATTCGGCTTTGAGATAGTCTTCCGGTGTGAACAGAAAGCGATTGTGCCGCGCTCCGTCCTCGCGCGAATTTGCTAGTGCCAGAATCTCTTTCACTTCACCCTGTTGGCCGAGCAGGAATCCAGCTCCCTCTTCCGGATAGGCTTTCTCCACGTGTTCATTTATTTGCTCGATCAAGTAATTCGGTATGATCAGCATTACTTTGTCTCCCACAACGATTTATCGCTCAAATACTTGTAGCCCGCGTCCGGGAAGAGCGTCACGACGATGCCTTCATCCAGCTCCGACGCGACGCGCAATGCTGCCACAGCCGCCGCTCCGGATGAAATGCCCACGAATAGTCCTTCCTCACGCGCCAGGCGCAGCACCATTTCATGAGCGTCCTCTGTCCGTACTTCACGCGTTTCATCGGCAAACGAGGAATCATAGATTCCAGGCTTAATGGCCGTGGGCATATGTTTAAGCCCCTCCAGTCCGTGGAAGGATGCATCCGGCTGGAACGCGATGATCTTCACATGAGGCAATTGCTCACGCAGATATCGCCCTGTCCCGATCAATGTGCCAGAGGTACCCAGACCCGCGACAAAGTGCGTGACACGCTCATCGGTCTGGCAGAGGATCTCGGGGCCGGTGGATTTGTAATGCGCCTGCCAGTTGGCGTCGTTGTTATATTGATTCGCATACCAGTATCGCTCCGGGTGTTCGGCAGCGAGCTGGCGCGCCATCAGGATGGCGCCATCCGAGCCTTCGGTGGGGTCGGTGAGGATAAGTTCCGCGCCTAAGGCACGAAGAATGGAAATACGCTCTGCGCTGGCGCTTGCAGGCACCGCCAGTGTGACAGGTACTCCCAAGACCGCTCCAAAGGTGGCGTAAGAAATGCCCATATTACCGGATGTAGAGTCAAGCAGGCGTTTCCCGTTTGCCAGGTCGCCATTTGCCAGCGCAGTGCGAAGGATATTCAATGCCGGCCGGTCCTTTACCGAGCCGCCCGGGTTAAACCATTCCGCCTTGGCAAAGACTCGTACATGTGGCGACAGGTCCCGGCCCAGTCTGCGGAGTGGCAGGAGAGGCGTATTGCCCACATGAGCCGTTAAGCCCGCTTCTGAGTCCAGATCTGATTGGTAAACTTTGTAATCGAGTAAAGTCATAGATTTTTAAAATAAAAAGCAGTCAACAGCAGAAATAAAAGAACGGCGACCAAACGCCTCGCGAGATTAAGTAGCGCCGCGAACATGCGCCATCTAGGACACGCGGGAGTCGTCCACCGTTCTGAGAGCTATTGACTGCGGGAGGTGTCTCAGGCGGTGGTTACGAGCCCCGCCGTAGACACAAGCAAAGGAATATCGTTTTCATAGTACTTTAGTATGATGACGGCTATTTTACAGTTCTTACCTGAATTGTCAAGTTAATAATCTGGTAATTGTCATTGCGAGGACGCTTCGCGGCTCGTCCCGACGACACTTGCGCATGCACGCAGTGCAGGTGAGCAATCTCCTGCTACATTGGGAGATTGCTTCGGGATGACGCCACGCAATGACGGTTAGTCAGCCTCCCGCCGCCGAAGCCATCAAAATGACCTTATCCTCTTCGTTTAGTGGCGTGTCCATTCCACCCAGGTCTCGGATGTGTGTCCCATTGACGAAAACATTAAAATGCTTGCGCAGGTTGCCTTCCGCATCCACTAAGTGGAATTTCACGGATGGATGCTGCTCGACGACCTTCATGACTAATTCGTTGACCGTCGTCGCCGGCACGAAAAACTCGGCCTGATTGTTGACATAATATTTCATTACAGCAGGGAAGCGGACAGTAGGCATAAGATAATTGTAATGCAGGGGAGAAACAAAAAAGGAAGACGGTCTTGCAACCATCTTCCTTTTTATCTCTTACTAACTCACTATTCTTCCTTCTTGGCTTCCATTTCCTTCTTGTGCGCTTCGATGATCGGGGTTGCGACATGATTCGGGACGACATCGTAATGATGTAGTTCCATGGTGAAATAACCGCGCCCACCGGTAATGGAGCGGACCTGTGTAGTGTAGTGCGTCAGTTCCGCCATCGGGACGTGGGCGATAATTGTCGTGTAGCCACGCTCTGTGTCAGTGCCCTGGACGCGGCCGCGGCGGGTGTTGAGATCGCTCATTACATCGCCCATGTTCGCATCTGGCACGGTCACACGAACTTCCATGATCGGCTCGAACAACACCGGACCCGCACTCTGCACCGCAAGCTTGAAGGCTTCACGCCCCGCGATTTCGAACGCCACAGGTTTTGAGTCCACCTCATGTTCCTTGCCATCGTACACGATCACTCTCACGTTGTTCATGGGGTAACCGGCGAACGCGCCGCGCTCCATGGTTGCTTTAATGCCTTTTTCGATCGGGGGCAGGTAGGAGCGGGAAAGGTTCATACCGACGAGCTCATCGGTGAACTCGAAGTCGCCATCGTGATAGGGCTCGATCCGCAGATGCACCTCGCCGAACTGACCTGCGCCGCCGGTCTGCTTCTTGTGGCGATACTGGGCAGTCGCTTTTCGGGTAATGCCTTCTCGGTAGGGGATCTTCGGCTCACGTGTGCTCAGCCCCACCTGGAACTTGGTCTGCGCACGGTTGAGAGCTACGTCGATGTGCTGGTCGCCCATTCCCTGCAGGACGGTCTCATGCGTGATCGGATCGTTCTGCCAGCTGAGAGTCATATCCTCTTCCACCAGACGGGTGAGGGTGGGGGAGATCTTCGCTGCATCGGCTTGCGTCTTCGGCGTGATTGCCACCCGATACAACGCAGCCGGGAACTTGGGTCTTTCGATCGTCAGCGGATGACTCTTCTCGCAGAAGGTATCGCCCGTGGATGTGGCAGCCAACTTTGAGACGGATGCAATGTCACCGGCGTGCACGACCTTTGTGGGGATCTGTTCCTTGCCGCGCTGGAAATGCAGCCCCGACATGCGCTCGTCCACGCCCTTGTTCTGGTTCCAGACGTGTGAGTCTGCCTGGATGGATCCGGAGAATACCCGGAAGTAGGTCATCTTGCCGACGAAGGGGTCAGCCGTGGTCTTCCAGACGTATGCAGCCAGCGGCGCCGAATCAGACGGCTCGAGGACCTCTTCGCCAGCCTTGCCCTGGGCTACGCGCTTGCTTGCTTTCAGCGGAGAGGGCATCAGGTCGATGATGTCGTTGAGCAACGGGATCGTGCCGATCTCGCGTCCGCCTGCCGCACAGAAGACCGGGATAAACTCTCCGGCGCAGACGACATCCGTGAGTCCGCGTACCATCTCCTCGTCGGAGAGGGCGCCGTTCTCGAGATATTTCTCCATCAATTCATCTTCACCCTCGGCCGCCGCTTCGACGATCGCGAAGTGAGCTTGTTCAGCGGCCTCCTTTAGCTCTGCCGGGATCTCGGTAATCGTCTTGCCGTCTCCCATGTATGCCTTCATACCGATAATATCCACCACACCCTTGAAGTTCTGCTTTTCACCGATCGGCAGATGGACTTTGATCGTGCGCTTTCCATGGCCACGGGCAAAGTCCTCGAGAGCCGCGTACGTCTTATCAAAATCGGCGTTATCGCGATCCATCTTGTTGATTAGGAAAAAGCGCGGCAGGTTGAAGTCGTTCGCATAGCGCCAGGCAAGCTCGGTGCCCACTTCCACGCCCGCAACGGCATCTACTAAAATAATCGCGCCGTCGGCCACACTCAGGGCGGAGACGGACTCTCCGACAAAGTCTGTGTAACCAGGCGCGTCGATGATATTGATCTTATGGTCGCGGTGCTCAACAGGGATCATGCTCGCATACAGGGAGATCTTTCGGCGCACTTCCTCTTCGTCATAATCAGAAGCTGTCGTTCCATCCTCCACTTTTCCGAGCCGTGTTGTCGCCCCGGTTGCGTGCAGAAATGCTTCCGCCAACATCGTCTTCCCCGCGCCTCCGTGAGAGACCAGCGCGATGTTGCGAAGAAACTCGGTGGTATACTCTTTCATGAATCAGCCCTTCCTATCATGGTTGTTTTTGTAATAGCCGTGTGATTGTAAAAGAACTCAATTGAATTGTCAAAGTGCGAAGCTTCACGTTCTCGAAATGACATTTGAGACCCCATTTGTAAATAAAAGTGCAAAATCTGCTGCGTCGCCTCGAGTTCCAATCCTGGTATTTTCGCCGGCCACCCTGGGATACGGGCGTCAGTCCACCTGAATTAATCGAATTTATAGAAACTCATGAGCCCGGCCGCGCCATTGACATCGGCTGTGGCACGGGCACGAACGTGATCACCCTGTTCAAAGCTGGCTGGCGGGTGACAGGCGTGGATTTTGCCCCACACGCCATCAAGCTGGCGAAACAAAAGATGAGGCAGGCTGGCGTTCAGGCGGAGTTACATGTCCGCGATGCCACAAAGCTGCAGGGCATCAGCGGTCCCTTCGACCTGGCCTTCGACCTCGGCTGTTTCCACGGCATTCCCCCGGATGGACAAAGAAAGTATCTGGAGCAGCTGGATCGTATCCTGGCTGCCGGCGGTTTCTGGCTGCTTTATACATTCCTCAAGCCGGAAACAGACGACGCGCGGTCCGGGCTGGCAGAGGCAAACGTAGAGCAAATCTCCTCCCAGTTGACCCTGCTTTCGCGCCGTGATGGCATAGACGATGGTCGGGCAAAACCCTCTGCCTGGTTTCTCTTTAAGAAGAATTAATCCAAGCCTTGCGAAGGTTTGAACGGCCAAGGTTGGTAGTTTCGCCAGCAACCTTTGCAAGGCTTAGATAAACAGCGATGCCTTTCCAGATCTATTGTGTTAATAGAGACAGTCATGACCGGCCACACCTCCCTCACCCCCCTCCTGACCGAAAATCTGGTGTACGAAATTACCAAAGCGCTTGCACTCCCTCCAACGCCGTGGATCAGAAAGGTCATCGCCTCGCTGACTGGTAGAGCCATCCGTGGCTTCGTTGAGCTCGCCTCTGATCTCGACTGCGTGGTTGGAGCAGATGGTGTTGCCGGAGGGGCGCGCTGGCTCCTGCCGCGCTTTGTAAAAGGGCATACTGCATGCGGGGTCGAAAACATCCCTCCAACTGGACCGCTTGTAATTGCCTCGAATCATCCGGCTTCCATCGACTCGGTGGTGATCTCGGCTCACGTCCCGCGGAGGGATTACAAAGTCATTATCGGCGAGATCCCGTTTTTCAAGTACCTGCCGAATGTCAACAGGAACTCCATTTTTGCGCCGGACCCGGCTGATTCTATAGGACGTATGCAGGTGGTTCGGGATGTGATACGGCACTTAAGGAACGATGGCGCAGTATTGATTTTTCCGCGCGGCAGTATTGAAGCAGATCCCGCCTGGATGCCTAATCCGGACGCCGAATTCGGTCACTGGTCCCGCAGCCTGGAGATATTCTTAAAACACGTGCCGCATACGCAGGTGCTGGTCACGATTGTTAGCGGTGTGATCTCAAAGAAAGCCATGCGCCATCCTATCACGTGGTTCCGACAGAGGAGGCCTGATCGGCAGCGCCTGGCTTTTATGTATCAGATGATCCGGCAAATGATCGCGGGAAAGGAAGTATTTGGTCTCACCCCGCGCGTCACGTTTGGAGAGCTGATCAGCGAAGAGAATACAACAGACCGCGCCCATATGCTGCGAACGATTACAGAGTCTGCGCACAGAGTGTTGAAAGAACACATGGCAAACGTATGAAACCCGAAGTCCGCGTCTTCAAGGATATCGAAGAAGTCAGTATCGCCGCGGCGAATCTTTTCGTCGAGCAGGCCGCACAGTCCATCGAGCAACGAAATCGTTTTCTGGTTGCGTTGAACGGCGGCAATACTCCGGCACGTCTCTTCCAGTTGCTGGCCACAGATTTTCGTGACTCGGTTGATTGGAGTAAAGTGTATATCTTCTGGGGCGATGAGCGCTGCGTTCCACCCGATGATCCGGGCAGCAGCTTTGGCCAGGCGTGGGATGCATTATTGAGTCACGTGCCCATTGCAGACTCAAACATCCATCGCATCCAAGGAGAACTGGGGCCGGCGGAGGCTTCGAAAGAGTATTCTCTCACGCTGAAACGATTCGCGACCGAGCCGCTCGACTGGCCGCGCTTTGATCTTGTCTATCTGGGCATGGGGGAGGATGGACATACTGCCTCGTTATTTCCCGGCTCGCCCGTGGATGTATCTGTACCGACTATGCCGGTGACTGCCCACTATCAGGACCGCCCTGCAAACCGCGTAACGTTGACACCGGTTGTTTTCAATGACGCGCATATGATCGTGTTCATGGCAACCGGCGAAAAGAAAGCAAGTACTTTGGCAGAAGTGTTGAGTGACAGATATAATCCAACTCGATATCCCGCCCAGCGGATCGAGCCGGAAACTGGCAAATTGATCTGGCTGGTGGACCAAGCGGCGGCGAGCAAGTTACAAGGCAAATCCGTTGGTTGAGTAGGCGGCGTGCGAAGCGGTCCGCTGTATCGAAACCAACAGGCACCCAAGAGCAAATTCGGTTATTTGGTGGTTCCGATACAGTCTGCAAAAAGCATGCGTGATTACTCGACCACCGTCATTTAAGGAATTTTGGAGGTATTCATGGATTTAGCAATGGTTGGTCTGGGCAAGATGGGATTGAACATGGCAACTCGCCTGGCGCGTGGGGGACATCGCGTGATCGGATATGCACGCACAGATGCAAGCGTGAAGGAAGCAATAGAACACGGAGCAGAGGGGGCTTATTCGCTCGAAGAGGCAGTGGGCAAGCTCCAGTCGCCACGCGTGATCTGGCTCATGATCCCGGCCGGGAAGGTGACCGACGATACGATCGAGCATTTATTGACTCTTCTGGAGGGGGGCGATATTATCATTGACGGTGGGAACTCAAACTATAAAGATTCGATTCGACATGCCGCGCAGCTCGAACCGAAAGGAATTGAGTTCGTCGACTGCGGCACCAGCGGCGGAATCTGGGGGTTGACGGAAGGCTACAGCCTCATGATCGGCGGCAAGCCCGAGGTGGTGGAAAAGCTGCATCCCATCTTCAAAACATTGGCGCCTGGCACAGATAAAGGCTGGGGGCACGTCGGTCCGCATGGCGCGGGACATTACGTCAAAATGGTCCATAACGGGATTGAGTATGGCATGATGCAGGCCTTCGCCGAAGGGTTCAGCATCTTGAAAGCAAAAGAGGAGTTCGGGCTCGATCTGGCGCAGATTTCACACATCTGGCAGCACGGCAGTGTGGTCCGCTCATGGCTGTTGGATCTTGCGGCCAATGCTTTAGATGAGGATGCCACGTTGACCGACATCAAACCCTGGGTGGCTGACTCCGGCGAGGGCAGATGGACTGTATTCGAATCAATCGATCTGGATGTGGCTGCCCCGGTCATTACGCTGGCTCTGCAAATGCGCTTTGCCAGCCGGGATGAGGAGAATTACACCGCCCGCATGCTAGCGGCTTTGCGTAATCAATTTGGCGGTCACGCCATCAAGAAAGCAGAATAATCGGAGTCTAAAGTCTCCAGACTTTGGCAGGTCCAATTTCAACGTCTGGCGACGTTGGACTCCACTGAGAGCAGACATGAACAACGATTTGCCGGTATCCATTATTATCTTCGGGGCATCAGGCGACCTGACGGAGCGCAAGCTCGTACCCTCCCTGTTTAATCTGTATCGGAAAGAGAGAATTCCGAAACAATTCCGCATCGTGGGCTATGGCAACACAGCCTTCACAGAGGAGCAGTTCCGCGCCCATTTGAAGGAAGGAATGGAAGAGTTTGCCCCATATGAATACACGGAGGAAGAGTGGAACAGCTTTGCCTCGAACCTTGCCTACCAGCAGGGCCGCTACACTGACCTGGCAGATTTCAAGAAGCTCAGCAATTTTTTGAAAGAGTGGGAGAAGGGTTCCGGCAATCGGATTTATTACATGGCAACCCCACCCGGAGTCTTTCCCAATATTGTCGACCTGCTCGGGCTGACCGATCAGCTTGGCGAGCAGAGCGGCTGGCGGCGTGTCGTCATTGAAAAGCCGTTTGGCACCGACCTTGAGTCTGCGCGCAACCTGAACCAGCAGATCCACAAGGCCTTGAGTGAAAAACAGATCTATCGTATCGATCATTATCTGGGCAAGGAGACCGTGCAAAACATCCTGGTCTCGCGTTTTGCAAATACGATCTTTGAGCCTTTATGGAATCGAAATTATATTGACCATGTGGAGATCACCGTCACAGAAGAAGTGGGTGTGGAACACCGCGCTCGCTTTTATGACCAGGTGGGTGTGTTACGCGACATGTTCCAGAATCATTTGCTCCAGCTGGTTTCACTGGTCGCCATGGAACCACCGGTATCCTTTGATGCGGCTGCCCTTCGGAATGAAAAGGTTAAGGTGTTAAGCGCCATCCAGCCTATGAAAGAAGAAGATGTTCCGTATAGGACCGTCCGCGCGCAGTATCAAGACTACCGTAAGGAAGAGGGTGTTGACCCGAACTCGACGACGCCCACTTATGCGGCCGTGCACTTGCAAATCGACAACTGGCGCTGGCAGGGTGTGCCGTTTTATCTGCGTTCCGGGAAATGCCTGAAAGAAAAACTTTCGCAGATCATTATTGAATTCAAAGAACCACCACATATGCTTTTTCCCAAATCCCAGGAGCATATCACGCCCAATATGCTCGTGCTCTACCTCCAGCCGGATGAAGGCATGCACTTACGGTTTGAGGCAAAAGTTCCAGATACCGGTTTGCAAATGCGCTCGGTGGATATGGAATTCCACTACGCCGACTCGTTCGGCAAGACGGCCATCCCCGAAGCCTACGAGCGTCTCCTGCTGGATGTTCTGACCGGTGACGCCTCTCTGTTCACCCGCGCCGACGAGGTGGAGACCGCCTGGGGATTGATCGATCCGATTCTCCGCGGATGGGAGTCCCAGAAGCAGCCGCTCGCGTTTTATGAGCCCGCCACGTGGGGTCCGCGCGAAGCAGATGAGCTGCTCGCCAAAGATGGACGGAAATGGTCCACCTGGGATGGAAGAAAGGAATAAGATTCAGCCCAGCTCTTGAGGAGCTGGGCTGTTTTATTGTGGTCACACGCTTACGGTCCGACCGTGATTTGATCCTTGAAGCGTTCGTAGTTGCCAGGGCCAATCCCCGGCACGTTGATAACATCCTCAGGGCTTATGAACGGCCCGTTCTGTTCACGATAATCGATGATTCTCTGCGCCAGGCTGGGGCCAATGCCAGGCAACGTATCCAATTCCGAAACCGAAGCAATATTGATGTTGATCAATTCTGTTGTAACGGAAACAACAGTCGGGCCGGGCGTCGCAAGGATCGGCAATGCTCCTTCCAGAAAGGGCACATCGAGTTTCTGTCCATCTTCAAGCAGAGCTGCGAGGTTGATCTGCGATTTTTCTGCCTCCGCAAGAAATCCCCCCGCGGCAGAGATAGCATCCTGAACGCGGGCGTTTTTGGGGAGTGCATACACACCGGGCCGCGGCACTGCCCCTGTGATGTACACGATCACAGGTTTTTCTGTTGGCGCAGGACGCAGGATCACGGCTTCCCCGGTCGGGTTGCGGGCCACCACCCAGACGAGCGCTGCAAGAAATAATCCGAAAAGTATCCCCGACGCAAGATAAAGAATTGATTTCAGGCTGTGCATTTGACTAATTTTACTGCAACTTCATGATGAGCAGTCGTTCTTCGCGACGAGCGAGTGTGGTAGCCAGCCCTGCCAGTTTACTGATGCGTTGAAAGTAGCGCGGCATGTCCTCATAGGATATCGCCTGAAAGCCAAACTTTTCATAGAGCGTCCCGAGCGACGACTCGCACATCAAATAAAGCGGACGAGGACTATCTTTCAATAAATGTTCAATGATGGCACGCGCCACACCTGCTCCGCGATAATCGGGATACACCGCAATCGAAGCCAGTTCCAGGACTTCGTGCCCGTGAGGCTTTAACTGGCCACATCCAATCGTCTCATCCCGGTCGTCGACCGCCACGACAAAACGCCTCCAATCCAGTCCCATCGGATTGATCCCAACCGAGTGGATCAGCGTTCGGATTTGAGCCGCATCTGATTCACGGGCCGCGCGAAGGCTAAAGTTTGTCAACAGTCTCCTAATCGCTAGTCTCTGGTCTTTATACCAATCCTGCTGCAACGACAATGATAAACGTCGCAATAAACCAGTGGATCAAAAACGGCCAGACAAACGATTTTGTGCGATAGGCTATCCAGCCGAAGGCAAAGCCGCCAAAGATCGTGGAGAGTGTCTCCACTTCCGGTTTGCCGATGTGCGCGATCGCAAACGGGACAGCCTGCAGCCACAGCGCCTCCGGCCCGAATTTGCGAGCGTAACCGAACAGGATCCAGCCGCGAAACAGGAACTCCCAACCAATGAGATCAAGAAAAGTTGTCCACGGCAGGCCCACGGTATAGGGCTTGTAATACTCCTGCATGGATGCGTCGCCCCGTCCCAGATAGTAAATGATGGGGGCCATGAAGAGAATGCCAATTGCAGTAATGATAAGCCCGGCTTTCCAATCCCCGAACGCGAAACCAAACTCCTTCGGGTTTTCACGGAAGAGGAGAATGATAATGACCAGTGGAATAATGAGATAGAGAAGGACGCGGTCCCAGTATTTTGCGCCGGTGATCTGGTGATAGTAATCCACCATCAGCAACAGCGTGCTGACGATGGTGATGGTAACAACTTTCCAGTCAAAGTGCAGTCGTTCGCCGAGGATGTATTTCATAGTGAAGGGTAATTGGTAATTGGCATCAGTAAGGGAAGTGAGATTGATTCCCATTTGGCCCCAAGAGTTGGGTTATTTTATTCGCGTCGCGGATCAGCTCAAAATTCCAGTTGACGATCAGAAGGAACGCTGCAAAGATTGCCAGTGAAACAATCAACTTCCCGGTGGATGATTCGTCCCAGCGCGCACGGAGCGGGGCCAAGCCACTCATCCAGGCATGCCCGGCAAGGATGGCAATATAAGGTACCAACGCGAGGTGGAAGCGATCTTCGGAAAGGATGAACACATGCGGCAGGATATAACCCACAAACAAAAGGATTAACAAAATGTGCTCAGGCCTCGGGCGCATATACGCCAGCCCAAACGCAGCAGACACGGAAATGGCCACAAACGGCAGAAGCAAGATTGCTGCAATGGTCAGCAGCCATGGAAGCGGGATATACCCGATGATGTTATTGGAATAAAAATACATGAGCACGCGCTTTTCAAGCCCGAAGAAAAATCCGAGGCGGTTGATCGCCAGGAGGATAAATCGTTGAGGCTCTGCCTGAATAAATTCCATTGCTTGCTCGGTGCCGATGCGATCGCGTTCTGCATCATCAAGTATGGTTAAGAGATCGAGTGAAGGGCCGAAGACAAAGGAGCCGTTTCCCTGCGGGTGATAACCGAGATAAAGGTTGTAGCCCATCGATGTCTCGATGCCCGTCAGTTTTTGATGCAACAAAGAATTGCGAATGACCCACGGGAGGATGGTCAATGCAAAAGCCAGTCCGATCAGAATCGCGCCCCGCCTGTTCTTCAAGATGAACCAGGCCCAGAGGAGCGCAAGCCCGGCAAACGGGAGGATTACAGAGCGCGTGAGGGAAGTAAGACCGAGGAAAAGACCTGACAAGAGAAAGTTTGCGCTGGTTGGTTGCTGGTGCGTTTTAAGAAGAAAGAGGAATGATGTGAGAAGTAAGAGGAAGAAAGGGTTTTCGGTTCCCAGACCGAGAGGGTAAACCAGAAGCATGGGATAGCAGGCGATGATCCAGGCGGCGAGGCGGGCGGCTTTCTCGTGATTCTTTCCTCTTTCGTCTTTCATGAAAGGTGAAAAAGGAAAGAGGCGTTTAGCAACCCAGTAGGTTAATGGAGCCAGTGGCGCGCCAAGAAAAATGGCCTGTGCTAACCGTGCTGCAAAAAAACGCGAGAAATCCATCCCGGTGAAAAAGTAAACGATGGCAAGAAATGTGGGGTAAAGCGGCGCACGGAACGAAGTGGGAATGCCTAGGTCGGGATCATACTCCTTCACGCCGGAGAGATCGAAATCCACGAACGCGGCGAGTTGGTTCAGATCCACCTGCGCGTACCAGCGGAATCCGTTCCCGGCCGCGATACTGCGGGCCAGCATGTCATACTGGAACATGTCATCGAGCCCAATCCCCAGGCCGCGCGCCAGAATCACGGGGATCAACCGCAGGACCAGGGCAACAATGAAAATTCGGAAAGCAAACGATTTAAATGTCAACACGGATTGCGCTGATTCTACTTTCATCTTCGCAATCCGTGTTTCCTTGGATCTCAACGTCATGCAGGCATCTGTTCTTTGGATTTGATCTTCTCAATGCGCCTTGCCAGATAAGGCATGAAATAGCCCTCATATTTATCCCATAATTCGGGACGCGACCAATCGGTGCCTTTGACCTGGCCGCGGCAATTCTCGCTGCCGCAATAGCAGTCGAATTCATCGTAATCTGATCCATCGCACATGGCGTAATCGAAGTTAAGCTCCTCGCCGGCATGGATATCACGCATGGCGACCAGCCCGATCTGACCCGTGAAGCCAACATTGGGCTCGCAGGAATGGTTGAAGCAGTCGGTAGGCTCCAAGGGCAAGGGAGCTTCCAGATAAAAACCTTCTTCGATCTGGAGAATACGCTGTGTGAAATATTCCATATTCGGGTCGAGCTCATTTTCTGCCACAATACGGCCGCCCCATAAGCAGATCAATTCACCTTTCTTAATCGGCTCGCGAGCAAAGACGCCGCAGCCGCCTTTTTCCTCGAACACGCCCGAGGCACATTTCGGGTTTAAGTGAGAGTAGTACTGACCGGTCATTCTTTCCTTTCGTTTTGGTCCACACTGCCGCTTTGCGGCGTGCTTCGCCTGTAAAGGCATTTCGCCCAGAATAGTCTTTGGTATCGAGCACCAAAGCGACAACACTATGTTTTTTGCAACTGAGTCACGGAGACACTGAGAAAATCTTTAAGAATCTCTGCGACTCTGTGTCTCCGCGGCTAGTATCTTGCAAACAAAAACAGCCAAAGCACAACAGCTCTGAACCACTGTGTTGACTGCATGTGAGTTAAGCAGTCCCGCCGCCTCACCAAGTATTAGTTGGAGGGCGGCGGAAGCCAGATTTTATTCGTGGCGTAATTTAGAAAGTGGGCACAAGCATTTCTTCATTCACACTCGTGCGAGTCGTGCAATAGGAAGCTCCTTTTTAAAGTTGAACGCAATTGTAACGGGTTCAGTCATGATGTCAATCTTTTTGAAGAACGAATTTTGGACAAGTTTGCAAGGGATTTCACAGGAAATTTTAATGAACAATCAGGATATTGCTGTGCTCCTTGCAACGCCATAAATGATTACTTATTTTCCCCTTCCGTATCCGAGCTCTGCGCGGAGATGCGCTGTGCCAGGACGATGGGCAAAAAGGTGATCAGGATCACAAACATCGCGACCACATTTGTCACAGGCCGATCGCGCGGACGCGTCAACTGGCTGAAGATCCAGATGGGCAACGTGGTTTGCTGGCCTGCTGTAAAGGTGGTCACGATCACTTCATCGAAGGAAAGCGCAAAAGCCAGCATGCCGCCTGCCACTAGAGCCGTCGCGATATTTGGAAAAATCACGTAGCGGAACGTTTGAAAGCCATTCGCACCCAGGTCCATAGAGGCTTCGATTTGCGATCCGTGCATGCGGCGGAAACGGGCCAGCACGTTGTTATAGACAACGACTACACAGAACGTGGCGTGGCCGATCACGATCGTCCAATAGGAAAATGGAATATCCGCGCCGCCGATTGCGGTGCGCAATGCAATGCCGGTCACGATGCCGGGCAGCGCGATGGGCAGCACAAGCAGAAAGGATATTGCTTCTCTGCCGAAGAATTTGCTGCGGTAGACTGCTGCGGCAGCCAGAGTACCGAGCACCAGCGCAACAAGCGTGGCCACAACCGCAACCTGAAGCGAGAGCGTTAACGCACGCCACAGGTCCGGGCGCCGCAGTGCCGCGCCAAACCACTGGAATGTAATGCCTGGAAGGGGGAACGTGTAGGTTGTCTCATCGGGCGTCAGGGTATACAGAAAGATGATGAGGATGGGAACGTGTAAAAATAACAGTGTGCCTATCGCGGCAATCTTCAACCCCCAGGAGGCTTGGGATCCGGAATAGGATTTAGAGGGCATCGAACGCTCCAAGTCTACGGGCGATCAACAGATAAACGATCATAATAATGACGGGACCCATCGTCATGGCCGCGGCGAGCGGGATGTTGCCAGCCGTCCCCTGATAGGAATACACCGCCTGACCGATAAAGAATTTCGAGTTGCCGAGGGAGAGCGGCACGATAAAATCACCCAGGGTCAACGAGAAGGTAAAGATCGAGCCTGCCACAACGCCCGGGAAAGCCAGCGGCAAGCTCACAGTCCGGAAGGTCTGCACGGGTCGCGCCCCGAGATCGCTGGAGGCTTCAAGCAGGGAAATAGGCACACGCTCCAGGGCGGTCTGTATTGGGATGATCATATAAGGTAGCCAGATATAGGAAAACACAATGAACATTCCTATGGGCGAAAGCGCCAGCGAGGAACCACCGATGCTCTCAAAACTCAGCAGCCAGTTCAGAATGCCATCCAGGTGCAGGAGATTAATGAACCACGACAGGATCCCCTCTTTTGCCAGAATTAATTTCCATGCGTACACGCGCACGATATAGCTCGACCACAGCGGGATGGTAACCGCGATGATGAGCCAGGTCTTCAGGCGGGGGGAGGCAAATTTGGCAATGTAATATGCCAGTGGGAACGCGATCAAGGCATCGAACACCGTCACAGCAGCAGCCATAGCGGCCGTACGTCCAAAGATTTCAAGGTTGGCCGGTTCGAAGAGCTGGGCATACGTGCGCAGGGTAAACTCGCGAACGATCAGGCCGGTAAATTCCTCGAGATAATAAAAGCTGTTGATTAAAAGCGCAAATAGAGAACCCAGATAAACGACCAGCATATAGATCATGGGCGGCCCAAGTAGAAGGAGAAGAATCAGGCGGGGGCGTTGATAAAGATAGGTCGATACTCGCGTAAGCATTCTCAGCCTCCCACGTAGTTGATGTGGTCCTTGTGCCAGTGCAGACGGACTCTTTGTCCCTTAGCCGCCAGCACATCCATCGAAGTGGTTTTCAAGTTTTGTTCCACAACCACCAGGTCGCTGCCGCCTTCGATCTCGACCAGATAACGTGTGAACAAGCCTAGATACACTACATCCCGTATCACACCATCGATACAGTACATCTCTTTCTCTGGCTCTCGATTGGTTGAATCCAGATGGATCTTCTCCGGTCGGACGGAAAAGGTTTGCTCAGATCCGGTGATCCGTTTTGCCACCTCTCCGCTGACCAGATTGGATGTGCCAACAAAGCCCGCCACGAAGGGCGAAGCCGGCCGCTCGTAGATCTCAGCCGGCGTGCCAACCTGAACGATTTTGCCCTCGTTGAACACAGCCATCCGATCGCTCATCGTCAGGGCCTCCTCCTGGTCGTGAGTGACAAAGATGAACGTGATCCCGACGCGCTGCTGAATAGATTTCAGTTCCACTTGCATTTGCTGGCGCAACTTCAGGTCTA
The DNA here is from genome assembly GCA_035463255.1 of Anaerolineales bacterium. GTDB lineage: Bacteria > Chloroflexota > Anaerolineae > Anaerolineales > Villigracilaceae > Defluviilinea. Next base: position 73,126 of record DATHTL010000214.1, read on the forward strand.
GCGCGCCGAGCGGCTCATCGAGAAGCAGAACCCTGGGATGGTTGATCAAGGCCCGGGCCAGGGCGACGCGTTGGCGCTGGCCTCCGGAAAGCTGGGAGGGCTTGCGATATCCAAACCCGGGCAAACGGACGAGGTCGAGCATTTCGTCCACCTGTTTGATCCGCTCTGTCTTCGGAACTCCCTTGACCATCAATCCATAAGCAATGTTGTCTTCAATGGTCATGTGAGGGAATAATGCATAATCCTGGAAAACGGTGTTCACATTCCGTTCATAGGGTGGCAGGTTAGAGACATCCTGTCCATATAAAAAAATATTTCCGGAAGTTGGCCGGTCGAATCCGGCGATCATGCGCAGGCAGGTGGTTTTGCCCGAACCGGAGGGTCCGAGCATAGAAAAGAATTCGCCATCCCGGATCTCGAGATCGGCATGATCCACCGCTTTTACCTCCCCGAAGTGGCGGCTGACATCGTCAAAACGTATAGCGGGCACGGATGCATTTGTCATAAAGATGGCTCGTTTGGAATTCCATTTGCTCTGAGTAAGGACATCAGGCGGGAGACTGCGGATATGCGATCCCGCCTGATGTCAGAACGCAATTAAGGTTAGCGGCCGCCGATCACAGCCACGTAATTTGTCACCCATTCATGATAGGGGACACATTCGGTGTTGGGATCCGTATCGCCACAATCACCACTGGGTGTGCGCCACCATACGATCTGGTCGAAGTTGTTCAACCCGTTGTTGACGCAGCCATCCGGCCCAAGCAGATCATTCCCTTCACAGGCATCGAGGCGGACAGGGATGTTCTGGAACCAGGCGGCCAGGTCGCCCTGAACTTTAGGATTGAGCGACCATTCCATCCACTTGTAAGCGCAGTTGGGATGCGGTGCATCCACGTGCAACATCGTCGAGTCTGCCCAACCCGTAGCGCCTTCCACCGGGACAACCTTCTCAATCGGCGCGCCGCCGGCCTTCAGGAGGTTCGCCTGGAATGGCCAGGAACCGGAGGCAGCAACGCCCTCGTTAGTAAAGTCATCCATCTGGACAAAGGCGTCATGCCAGTAACGGTTGATCAGTTGGCGCTGCTCGCGCAGGAGATTGATCGCAGCATCGAACTGCTCGCGGTTCAACGCGTAGGGATCTTCGATTCCAAGCTCGGGATTGTGATACTTCAGATAAAGCGCCGCATCGGCAATGTAGATGGGACCGTCGTATGCCTGGATGCGTCCCGTATTGGATTGACCATCGGGCAGGGTCATCTCTTCGAAGACGACGTTCCAGCTTGTGGGCGGTTCGTCACCAAAGATCTCGGTGTTGTACATCAAGATATTTTGGCCGGAGGAATAAGGCACACCATAGTGTTCTGCAGTGCCATCCCCGTCGGTGTCCACTGTATGCCACGGCGCATTTTGCAGGCGGGGATCGATTTGGTCATAGCTGGGGATCAAGTCGATATTGATTTCCTGCACCCGTCCGCCCGAGATCAGGCGGTTGGACGCATCGCCGGAGGCCGTCACGAGATCAAAGCCACCCTCGTTCATCAGTGCCACCATTTCATCGGAGGTGGCCGCAACTTTATTCGTGACCATGCACTGGGTTTCTTCCTCGAACTGGGTTACCCAGTCAAAGTTGGGATCGGTCTCTCCACGCTCGATGTAACCGGCCCATGAGATGATCGAAAGCTCGCCTTCCCCCTCACCGATCTCCTGCAAGGCTCCCCCGGCTTCCGCCATAGGCGTGGCGGCGGTGGCGCCGCAAGCCGAGAGCACTATGCTCAGCAGAGTAACCAATGATAATAGAACAGACCATTTGGTCTTCATAACTCTCTCTCTCCTTGTTATTAAATTGAGTTGGACACAATGCGAACGGAAAAAGCCCTGCGGTACTCCTTTGTCAGACCACCTCCTTCTACTATAATGAAAAATACACCATGAAGCACAATTGGATACGTTCACTCCTGATTATATGTAAGTGATGGGTACAAAGCAATTCGAGATTTCCGATAATGACAAAAAATCTCTTCTAGACAAGTATCGCACTACATGCCTCCTCAAAGTCAACTGGAAGCCAGCATGACCATGGCGCGAAAACCATTGTAGGCTGATTCCATCTCCTGTGCTGTGAATGACACACGCGTCCCATCACGTTTTGTAAACGGGATGCGCGTTGCGCGATCTGCCATATCAGACGAGAAGAATTCCACGGTCACTGTCACCGGTGTATCCAACACAAACGGATCTGGCACATCGCCTTGCGCCAGCCGCTCCACCGCGCGCTGTGCACTCTCGCAGATCAATTCCTGTGTCACCTGCGGAGCGAGGCACTCTGCAGCAAAACGACTCGAAGCCTGCTTGACGATCGTGGTTTCCACGTCGCCGAGCAGTTCGGAAACCTGCGCGCAAGCCGTTTGATCTCCAGAGACCATGATGACTGGCACACCGTAATGACCGGCCACAGCTGCATTCAATCCGTACTCGCCCGTCAGGATATCGTTCAGCCAGACGTTTGCCACCGTCCGCGACGACCAGGTATGATCGAGGACCGCGTTGGGCGATCCGTTGCGGGCATGATAGCCGACGAACATCACGCCGTCGATCGTCTCATCGATGCCCTGCATCATTGAGAACGGGGAGGGGGAGCCGGTATTCAACCTCGCGCGCGGATCAAGCTCCTCGATCAAAATGTTCGAACCATGCCAGTGTCCATCCGCAATGATGATTTCGTCCGCGCCCGCGTCACAGGCGCCGCGGACGGCAGCGTTCACGTCCTGAGTCATCAACTTGCGAAAGCGCGCGTACTCGGCATGCCCGGGCGTGACCTGGTCCCAGATGGTGACTCCGGTGATGCCTTCCATATCGGTTGCGATCAAGATCTTCATGTTATTTCTCCTCGATGAGATGTTTGGAGAGTCGTTTGGCAACGAACACTCCGATCCACGGATAGTGATAGTCATCGCCTTTGAGCACGCGATAGCCTGCCCATTGACCGATGATGTGCATAAAGGGTAGGAACAAGAACAGCAGAATAGCTAGCAGTATGGACGCAGCAAAGATCACAATGCCCACGACACCAATGGGGGAGTTGAAATTTACTTGTTCGATTGCACCTATCCCCGCGAAGATCAAGACGACGCCAAGCATATACAGGAACATCGCAACAAAATAGAGAACAGTTGCAACCGCCTGGTACACCATTGTTTGAATGGATTGGAACTTCAAAAATAGATTTGCTTTGCCCTGTAATATCCACGCTGCAAGAGGCGCCAGCATGCCCCAGATCACGATCAGAATGCTGAAATGTCCCATCGCTGCCACCCAGCGATACTCGTGTTCTTCATTCAGCCAAATGGTTTCATCGGAGTTCTTAGCTGACTCATAACCCAGATAACGCGCCAACCGGTCACCGAGGATTGGATAGCGGAAGTCCCGCCCCCACGCGCAGGCTATTACTCCGATGATGGGCAAAACAAAATAAACAATGAAAAGCCCGGATAGAACAACGAAAATAACGATCACCCAGAATCGTTGACCCTCGTCCAGGTTCGCGTTACTTGCATCTCCTGACCCCAGCGTAATGAGCAGAATGATCGAAGCAACAATGACAACCACCAGATAAGACAGAATCCAGATGGTAAAGCCGAGCGACTGGTAGCCCAGTGCCTGCAGACTTTGAAACGATGCGTAGTTCGACTTCCGCCGCTGATCAGACCAGCCGATGACCGGCAGCACAATGCCCATGCCAAAGGCAAGTGCAGAAAGATGCGAGATGATCGCCCAGATTCGGTCTTCGGTGGAGGGTTTAGAGTTCATGTTGGTAGGGCGGGTTCGCAGAGCGACCCGTCAATCATGATCGTGTCATGCCACAGGCGTAACCTACGGTTCGATTTTATCAGAGAGCAGTACGCCAATCTCTCTGTTTCAAAGGAGTATAATCACATGAAATTATCCGTATTGGAGGAAAAATGCCCGATGTTGCCATGTTTTCCCTCAACGAAGAACATAAAATGATCCGTGATGCCGCGCGCGATTTCGCTCAGAACGAGATCATTCCGATTGCGGCTGAGTTTGATGAGAGTGGGGAGTTTCCATATGCAACCATCAAGAAAATGGGCGAGATGGGTTTTATGGGGATCGAGATCCCGGAGGAATATGGCGGCGCGGGGATGGATACGCTCTCGTATGTGCTGGCGCTCGAGGAGATTTGCAAGGCAGATGCGTCACATGGCGTCATTATGTCCGTCAACAATTCGCTGTACTGTCATGGCATTATGAAATTTGGCACGGAGGAGCAGAAGAAAAAATTTGTCACGCCGGTCGCATCGGGCAAATCTGTTGGAGCCTATTCGCTCACGGAACCACAGAGCGGCTCAGACGCCGGCACGATGAAAAGCCGCGCCACACGCGACGGGGACTCGTATATTTTGAACGGACGCAAATCCTGGGTAACGAGTGGTCCCGTGGCGGATTACTACGTTGTCTTTATGATGACCGACCCGGAGAAAAAACAAAGGGGGATCAGCTCGTTTCTGGTGGAAGCCAACACACCCGGCCTGACGCGCGGCAAGAAAGAGCCCAAGCTCGGCATTCGCGCCTCCGCCACAAGCGAGCTGATCTTTGACAATTGTTGCGTGCCTGCTGCAAACCGCCTGGCCGAGGAAGGCGACGGTTTCAAGATCGCGATGACCGTGCTGGATGCCGGTCGCATCGGGATTGCAACGCAGGCGCTCGGGATCGCGGAAGCGGCCTACGAAGCGGCGCGCCAGTATGCGGTCGAAAGAGAAGCGTTCGGCCAGCCGATCGGGGCCTTCCAGGGGACGGGATTCAAAATCGCAGATATGAAGACGCGCATCGAAGCCTCGCGACTGTTGATCTATAACGCAGCCATGGCAAAGGAAAACTCCAAAAGCGACGGCGGTCGCTATTCCCTCGAAGCCTCCATGGCCAAGCTGTTCGCCTCCGAGACGGCCATGTATGTGACCCACCAGGCAGTGCAAATCCATGGGGGCATGGGGTATAGCCGAGAACTGCCGCTCGAGCGGTATTTCCGCGATGCAAAAATCACCGAAATCTATGAGGGGACAAGCGAGATCCAACGCCTTGTTATTTCGAGAAGTGAGTTGGGCTTGAAATAAAGCTCCAGATCGACATAAGGAGGGTTTATGTACCTGCCAAGACTATTCATCAAAGCGTCAACACCCATCGCATCCATCTTCCTTATCCTGGCAGGTCTGATTCAGCTGCGTGCTCAGTTCTGGACCGCGGGAATCGTATGCATTGCTCTCGCGATGCTTGGATTCATTCTCAGCATACGGCTGTTTGAGAGAAAACCCTTTACAACTGAAGAGATCGAAACCCTTCGACCATTCATCCGGCCGGTGGTCTTATGGACCATCGTCTTCAGTCTCCTGGCGGTTTCGGTACTATATGTTGCCGATAATTTCATCAGCATCCCCACAAACCGGATGGCTTCGTTTGCTTGGGTTGCCAGTGTATTCCTCGGCCTGGTCATTGTCTGGTGGCGGCGCCCGGATCAGGGAGTCGTTAGCCAGCTCGCTGAGAAGATCAGAATCCATCGCGTGGAGCTTATCTTCCTCTTGATTCTGATGGCGGGGGCGCTGGCTCTGCGCACCATCGATCTGTCCAACCATCCTTATCCCTGGTCGGGGGACGAAGCATCGATCGGGAAGGAAGCCCTGCGGATCATCAATGGCGAAGTGACGAATTACTTCGATACAGGTTGGTCCAGCCAGCCAAATTGGTCCTTTGTGCCGACTGCCATCACTAACCTGATCTTTGGGAAAAACATTTTGGGGATCCGGTGGGCCACCGCGCTGATCGGAACCCTGTCCGTCCTGTTTGTTTACCTGGCCGGGCGCGACTTGTTCAATCCCTCCATTGGTCTGTTGGCAGCCGCATTCCTGGCGACCATGCCCTATCACCTGCATTTCAGCCGGATCGGCGTTCATAATATCGTGGATAGCTTGATGTCGTCTCTGGTGTTCTGGTTGATAGCCAGGGCAATTAAAAAAGATGACCCGCGCCTGTACTATACCGCTGGAGCTATGGCGGGTCTCACAATTTATACCTATGTAGGCACCAGACTGGTCATGATCCTTGTAGTTGGGATGCTGTTATTTCTCATTATTCGACAAAGGAGTTATTTCCTTTCGCATTGGAAGCACCTGGCGGCCTTTTCTGTCGCGGCGTTCGTCAGCGCGGCTCCTCAGGTTGCATTTTTTGCACGCCATCCGGATATTTTTGTCGGTCGCCTCGGTCAGGAAGGCATCCTCTTCAACGGCTGGCTGCCCCAGCACGCCATGAACACGGGGAAGAGTGTATTGCAGATCCTCTTCGATCAGCTCTCTCGCACAGTAATGGTCTTTATTGCCACGCCTGCTTTGGGCAACTTTTTTAATTCTCCTTATCCATACCTTACGATCTTCGGCAGTATTCTCTTTCTGTTGGGGATGGGATATGCATTGGCATACTTGTTCGATCCAAAATACTTTATGATCCTGATGTGGTTCTGGGCGGTAATTCTGTTCGGCGGTATGCTGACCATGAATCCGCCCGCCAATACGCGTCTGCTCATGACCACGCCTGCAGTGGCCCTATTTATGGCGCTCGGCACGTATAAAATTCTGGAATACCTGGGAAAATTCCGTCTTGTACCCGAACGCCTGTTTGTGCCCCTTTTTTTCCTGGTTGCTTCTGTCATCACGTATCAAAATGTAAGTTATTACATGTTTGAATACCGTGAGAACATGTACTTTCAGGATGCCAACGGGGAATATGCCATGGAGATCGGGATGATGGCTCGGGATCTCGGAGAGGACCTTCTCATCTTTGTGCTTGGCGAGCCCCGCGTCTATTCGGGCTTCCCTACCTTGTCGTACATCGCACCCAACAACGCTCGCACAGATCTGGGGGCCGGGAATATTTCTATACTCGATGTGCAGCCGGGTCAGAAAGTAGGTTTTTTTGCTACGCCTGAAAATCAGGGACTTCTGGCAGAGATCCGCCAGAGATATCCCGGCGGACATGGCGGACTAGTCTATCGTAAGACGAAGCCCAATGAGCTTTTGTTTGAGTACTATCTCCTGTTGCCATAGGTTGTGCGAGTCAACTGATGCAAACACTAAGTGGTTCGAGTGTTATATAGCCGGCTCTTAAGGCTTGAAACAGAATCCCACGGCGCATGTCCAGCTTCAACGCAATCCACGCTCAAAAAATTCTAGATAAGTTCATATCTGCCCTGCGAGTTTCCTTTGCACGCGTGCAGCTGTCCGCACCTGTACGTTTGATCCTGCTCCTCACCGGGATTGCATCAATTGGCTATGGTCAATATCTCATGGAGCAACGCTGGTCGCAGAGTGATCCGATCCCTGCTGCGGAGCTGTGGAATTCATTGTATCGGCTTGAAATCGATAACTACAACAACGTGTACCTGGCTCTGCCCTATTTTGCGGGTGGAGCATTTTTATGCGCCCTTATCGTCATGCCATTAAGCTGGAAAAATCCGTTTACAAACTGGACAATCCCATTCTTACCCCGCGAATCCGCAGACTGGAAATCCATCGACGTGGTTGTGGGCATTGCTTGCATGTCTTTTTTGCTCATCCAGTTAGGCAAACATCTATATACACCGATTTATCTTGTCATATGGTTGATCTCTATCTGTGCGTTTGCACGTATATTTCTGAAGTGGGACAGGAGCATCCAGAGCGATTTATCTCTGGGAATTTCTTATCTTGATTTATTCTGGATTGCCGGCCTGCTTCTTCTTGGATTCAGCGTTGGCTCATTCGCCTTACAGGATGTACCGATTGCCGTGATTCCTGATGAAGACCCTTTCTGGCAAACTGCATATGCGATTGCCCTTAACCATCAGGATTTGGCCTTCTTTGATACGGGCGTGTTTACATTTCCGGCTGCAAGCTCTATCTTTCAGAGTTGGATATTACGCATGTTTGGAGCGAATCTCTGGGCCTGGAGATTTTCCTCCGTGATTGCAGGAGTTTCAGTTATCGTTCCGCTCTATTTGCTGACAAAGGAATGGTTTGGCCGGAGTGTTGCAGTGGTTACGTGTATTCTCATGGTTGCAAACCCTTACTTTCTTGCCTTCTCGCGCCTGGGATATAACAATAGTCAGTCGCTTTTTCCGGTCACACTCTGCATCTATTTCTTTGCTCTGGCGGCACGCAAGGGAAGTTATTTCTATCTATGGTTATCAGGGTTAGCCGCAGGACTTGGGTTTTATACGTACTTTGCCACGTGGCTTAGTCTGGTCGTTCTAGGGACCAGCATTCTCTATCTCTGGTTTTTGAAAGAGATCAGCCTGAAGCATAGCCTGACAGCTCTGGGAGTTATTCTTTTTGGATGGGGAGTCGCGTTTGTGCCGCGAATACTCTATGGCTTGAGCGGGACGCAGCGTGAGCTGTTGGTCTATAAGATTTTCGAAACCGTTTTTTTTAATGCGTATTATGGCCGGGTCTATTATGGCGAAGCTGACCTTATCAATACACTGCCCCTGATCCATATTGGTGAACAACACAGGCTTTTTTTCGATCCGGTGATCTACGGGGAACTGATGTATCGGGGTATGGTACGTACATTTCTCGCGATGTTCAATCCATATGTTGTCTCCAACCATTTCCTGGTGACCGGGCTGGCAGGCGTGATTACGCCGGTCTTTTTTCTGATCGGGATCGTCGTCTGTTTGCGATATGGAAAACAGTTGAGATTCGGCTTGCCTGCCTTATGGCTTTTGGGAGGGATGATCTTTCTCAGCGCGATCAGTGCATTCCCTCCCAGCCAGACGCATTTCGTTTCCACGATCCCGGCGCTGGCATTGGTTTCGGGTGCCGGTCTGGTGGCAGTGACCGATCGCTTGACCGAGTTGTTATTCTCACACCGGGCATTCCTGCAAACGATGGCTCGAAACGCGTTGCTCACAATGACAGCTTTTGCGATCCTGTACTCCGGTTACCAAAGATACTTCGTAACCATGCCGGTGATCTACCGCCCGTCATTCGAAAATATCGCGTTGTGGATGATGCGGAGAACAGAGCGTCCGGTAAACTTCGTCTATCTGGGCTCGGCCCGGAAGGCCCATCGAATAGTACAGCTTCTACATACATCAGACGTTTCTCATCCCTACCGATCAGCGACGATAGACCAATTTGTTCCGGGGGATGAGACCATATATGCGCCTACGATCATTTTCATCGAGAGTCAAGGGACGGAAGACATTCCATTGCTTCAGAAACCGCCACCGGGCTATCGTCAGATTGCTGTATATCACGGCGCCGGTGGAGAAATTATTGGTTATGCAATGACGAATACGAGCTATGATCTGGAGCCGGATAGCGGATTTGGAGAAGGGATCCGTTCCCTGGTAGAAAGGCCCGTGCGATATATTTTGGCCGCATTGATCGTGATGCTTGTTCTTTTTGGTTTTCTTGCCTTGCGAGATACTTCTGGCACCCGCGCCGACAGACGGAATCTCCTCTAATACGTTACGCGGTAAAATCATCCGCATGAAAGCTGTCCTTTTTCACCAGCACGGCGGACCGGAAGTGTTGGAATACACGGATTTTCCAACCCCCGAGCCGGAATCTGGCGAAGTACTCGTTCGTTTACATGCCGCGGCGCTCAATCGTATGGACGTGATGGTGCGCAATGGTTGGCCAGGTTTGAAGTTGGATTTGCCTCACATCAACGGAGCCGATGGGGCAGGGGAAGTGGTGGCGGTTGGGGAAGGGACGAGCGAGACTGGAGAACTAGAGATTGGTGAGCATGTCGTGATCAATGCTAATCTCGGCTGCGGGAAGTGTGAATTTTGCCTAGAAGGCAAAGACAACATGTGCCGCGATTGGCACTTGCTCGGCGAGACTGTCCGTGGCACCTATGCGGAATATGTGTCCCTACCCGTTCGACAGCTGTATCGCCTGCCAAAGGATTTTGATTTCCACCAGGCAGCCGCGGCTGCATTGGTCTATCAGACTGCCTGGCACTCGCTTATAAAACGCGGCTGCCTCCAGAAGGGTGAGACTGTACTCATCGTCGGGGCCGGTGGCGGAGTCAATACGGCCAGCATCCAGATCGCCAGGTGGATCGGGGCACAGGTCATCGTTGTCGGCTCCGATGCGCGCAAATTGGAGCTGGCCGAATCCCTGGGCGCCGATATCCTGATCGACCGCTCAAAGGAGGCGGAGTGGTCAAAAGCTGTCTTTCTCGCCACCGACAAGCGCGGCGTGGATGTTGTTGTGGATAATGTCGGCACGACGTTCATGCAAAGTCTGCGGGCCTTGCGCAAAGGCGGACGCCTGCTCACAGTAGGCAACAGCGGCAGTCCAAAATTTGAGATCGACAACCGCTATATGTTCGCCAAGCATCTTAGCATTATCGGCTCGACAATGAGCACACGGGACGAGTTCAAAGAAGTTATGGATCTGATCGTTGCTGGAGAATTAAAGCCTGTCGTTGACCAAACCTATCCTCTTAAAGAGGCTGCCGGGGCCCAGGAGCGTCTGTGGAGGAACGAAAATTTCGGAAAGATCACATTGGAGATTCATTGATCCACAGGACTGCTATGCTTGTGAAGAAAATCCCCTGGTTTGAAACAATCTTAATTGTCGTTGTCATGTCCATGAGTCTGTACGCAGCGTTGTCAGACGCACAGAATTTGTCGTGGCGCTGGTTCACGCGTGACGATGCCTACTATTATTTCAAAGTGGCACAGAATATCAGCGAGGGACACGGTAGCACCTTTGACGGTATCAATCGCACAAATGGGTATCACCCGCTATGGATGCTGATCTGCATCCCGATCTTCGCGCTGGCTCGTCTGGATTTGATCCTTCCCTTACGCATTCTTCTGCTGGTGATGAGCGGACTGTCTGTCGCAACAGCTATTCTTTTGTATCGGCTGATCGGTAGAATTTTCGTGCCAGCGATCGGGGCGATTGCTGCGCTGTTCTGGGTGTTCAGCCATGACGTGCTGGTCATCCTCTACCAGAACGGATTGGAATCCGGGATAGCGGCATTCTTTGTTGTGCTGCTGGTGTACAAACTGTATGACCTGGAAATGTCCTGGCGCAGGAACGATGTCTCCCGGCGGCAGATTGCAGTGCTGGCGGTGATCGCCATCCTGGCTATGTTCAGTCGTCTGGACCTTGTTTTCCTTGCGGGCCTGGTGGGATTGTGGGTGATTTTTCGAGGCAGCCTGTTGCGCTTCTTGCTTCCCCTCGATACTGCGATGATTGTCGTCATGACGCTGCTCGCGTTCCTCATACGCGTCGGCCTCAACACATACTATGATGATGTAGAAGTCGCGCTGGCGATGGTTTTTGTAAGTCTAATTGTCAAGATCACTTGCGCATTTTTGCTGGGTCTGTACCAGCGTTCATCTTTGTCATCAGCCGGCGAATTGTTCAAGCGGCTGGTTGTGTTTTCTCTGGTCAGCGTTGGAGCAACCGGCGCGCTTATGCTCCTGCTCACAAGGCTCGGGCTCGTGCAGGGTTCATTCTCGCGCCTCATCATCTTGATGGACCTTTGGTTCACCGTTTTGTTCTTCGGCATCAGCAGGTTCATGCTGTTTGGCTTGAAAACGGATCCAGCGCCTTCGGCCGTGCAACAAAAGCCTCTGGATTATCTGCGCGATCGTTGGAGAAGGTGGGTCAGCGACGGAGCTTTGTACTACAGCATTCTCCTGGGGGCTCTGGGCATCTATATGGTTTGGAGCAAACTGGTCTTCGGGACGTCGTCCCCGGTGAGTGGCCAGATCAAACAGTGGTGGGCATCCCTTCCGGGACGTGCCTATGGCGGCTTCTCGCGCGATGAGTTATCTTTCTTCGGCTTAAGCTACATTACTGATGAAAACGCCTGGCGACCCGCCTCACGGATCGTCGGGGGATGGGCTGAACCTTTGCACTGGCTTTTGCCCATAGAAGATGTCTGGCGCTACTTAATACTGCTCACTGTGCTTGCCGTTGTTTTTTATCTTATTTTGTTCCTCAGAAAGAAGAAGAGCAAAACCGCCATCACACAAATGGGTCTCATCCCACTTCTCAGCGGTGCGTGGCTGCAAGTCCTCTACTACAATTCGCTCGGCTATGCCGCGCACAAGGAGTGGTACTGGATCAGCCAGTTAGTGGTCACCGTTCTGACTTTTAGCCTTGTACTTGGAATTGTGTATACATTGCTTCGCGGAATCCCATATCGCCATCTGGCGGCCTGGGGATTGGCTGCCTATATTGGCATCAGCATGGGCGCTTCCTACTGGAGCATGATCCGGAACACCATGCCGTACAACGAATGGGCTCCCGATACTGCATTTATGGATATTGTTCCTCTCCTTGAGGAGCATACCGAGCCAGGCAGCATCATTGGGTTGACCGGCGGTGGCAACGTCGGGTATTTCATTCAGGATCGTACCATTATTAATATGGACGGATTGATCAACAGTTATGCTTATTTCCAGGCCTTGCAGACCGGGCAGGGAGGCGAATATCTCGCAAATATCGGCCTGGATTATGTACTGGCCAACCCGGTCATATTGGATCAACAGCCTTATAAGGGGCAATTTAACGAGTATTTGGAACCGCTCAATGTTTCTTACGGCGGGAAACAACTCATGCATTACCATGCGCCATTCGATGATTGACGCATCGCTTCATCCGCAGCCGGAACTGGCAACCGTTAAGGGAGGCTGAATCCATGCCTCAAAAACGTCCTTTCGGTGTAACCCTGTTGCTGTGGCTGGTGTTAAGCCTATCAGCGTGGGGCGTGGTCCGGTGGCTGGCTGCCCTGCGCTGGTGGGATGTGCTAATCGAATTCGAAGCGCGTCTCAGCCCACTGTATCTGTCCATCACGGGAGTGGCCTGGGTGCTTGCTGGCCTTGTGCTCCTCTGGGGGCTGTTCAGTGGAAAACAATGGACATGGCTGGGAATTCCACTCGCTGTATTCCTGTGGCTACTGGAATACTGGATTGAGCGGATGTTTTTTGAGTCGCCGCGAGCAAACCTGCCGTTTGCTGTGATTGCATCCATCCTGTTGTTGACCATAACGCTTATCAGCGCACTCAACCGGAGAACTAAATCATTCCTGTACAGAAGCGAGGAACATGAGCAACCAGACGAATATACAGAACCTGCGTGAACAGAAAGCAAGGTCACGCCTCGGAGGAGGGCCAGAGCGCATTGATGCGCAACATAAAAAAGGACGATTGACTGCTCGCGAGCGTATTGATCTTTTGCTCGACAAAGGTTCCTTCCGCGAGCTGGACTCCTTCGTCCAGCACCGCACCCATGACTTCAACCTTAACTCACAAAAGTTCATGACCGACTCGGTCGTCACTGGCTGGGGCACTATCGAAGGACGTCTGGTCTACGTCTTCTCACAGGATTTCACAGTCCTGGGTGGCAGCCTCGGTGAGGTCCATTCAGAGAAGATCTGCAAGATCATGGATATGGCCATGAAGAACGGCGCACCGGTGATCGGTTTGAACGACTCAGGTGGTGCCCGCATTCAGGAGGGCGTGGTTGCTCTTGGTGGATACGCCGATATCTTCCTTCGCAACACGCTGGCTTCCGGGGTTATCCCGCAGATTTCGGCGATTATGGGTCCGTGCGCAGGCGGCGCGGTGTATTCCCCGGCACTGACTGATTTCATCTTCATGACGCGCAATACCTCCTACATGTTCGTGACTGGGCCGGACGTGGTCAAAGCGGTGACTCATGAGGAAGTGTCATTTGAAGAATTGGGCGGCGCGAGTGTGCATTCGGAAAAATCGGGGGTTTGTCATGTGGCTGCGGATAGTGAAGCCGATACCTTGTACTTGATCCGTAAGCTGCTGGGATATCTTCCTCAAAACAACATGGAGGATCCGCCATTTGTGGCTAGTGATGACCCCCTCCGTATGGATGAGCGCCTGGATACGCTCATCCCCGATGATCCAAATAAGCCGTACGATATCAAGGAAGTGATCCGCATGATCGTAGATGGCGGGCAGTTCTTTGAGATCCATGAGAATTATGCGGCAAACATCGTGGTCGGGTTTGCGCGGCTGGGCGGGCACTCCGTCGGGATTGTGGCAAATCAGCCCGCCGTCTTAGCCGGTGTTCTCGATATCGATGCGAGTGAGAAGGGTGCGCGCTTCGTGCGTTTTTGTGATTCGTTCAATATCCCGATCATTACATTTGAAGATGTGCCAGGCTTCCTGCCGGGGACAAACCAGGAGCACCATGGCATCATTCGCTCCGGTGCCAAGCTGCTCTATGCCTATTGTGAAGCGACAGTTCCTAAGCTCACGGTCATCACGCGCAAGGCATATGGCGGCGCCTATTGTGTCATGTCCTCGAAGCACATCCGTGGTGATTTGAACCTGGCCTGGCCTTCCGCAGAGATCGCTGTGATGGGCCCGGATGGTGCGGTCAATATTATCTTCCGCAAGGAGCTCGAAAAAGCGGACGACCGGGTTCAGAAAAAAGCGGAATTGGTCTCCGAGTATCGCCAGAAATTCGCGAGCCCTTATGTGGCAGCAGAGCGCGGCTATATCGATGATGTCATTGAGCCCAAGGAAACGCGTCCGCGTCTGATCAATGCGCTGGAGATGCTGAGCAACAAACGCGACAGCAACCCCGCCAAGAAACATGGGAATATTCCACTGTAAGGGGTCTCAAGTGCCATGTCAGGTTCGCTTGCACCTGTGACATGGGACCTGATACCTGGAACTGCTGGAGGTTTTATGTTTAAGAAAGTCTTAGTTGCCAACCGTGGGGAGATTGCTGTACGCATCATTCGCGCCTGTCGCGAGCTGGGAATCGATACGGTTGCTGTCTATTCGGAAGCAGACCGCCATGCACTCCATGTGCGCTATGCGGACGAGGCATATTTGTTGGGTCCCGCGCCTTCGCGCGAATCCTATTTACGCGCGGATAAGATCATTGATATCGCCCGCAAATGCGGCGCAGATGCGGTTCACCCGGGCTATGGGTTCCTTGCCGAGCGTGGGGATTTCGCGGAGGCCTGCGAATCGGCGGGGATCGCGTTCATCGGTCCGAAGCCCTCGTCCATTGCAGCGATGGGAGATAAAGCTGAGGCGCGCGCAACTGTCATAAAAGCAGGTGTGCCTGTCGTGCCGGGGACAGAGGGCGTTGGAAATCTGACGAATGAGGAATTGCTGGCCGCGGCGCCCGGGATTGGCTTTCCGCTCCTGATCAAGGCCACTGCCGGGGGTGGGGGAAAGGGCATGCGCGAGGTGAGAAGCCTGGAGGAGATGCCAACACTTCTGCAGTCCGCGCGGCGTGAAGCGGAGTCGGCCTTTGGGGATGGGAACGTCTATCTCGAGAAGCTCGTCGAAGGCGCGCGGCATATCGAAATCCAGATCCTTGCCGATACCTATGGCAATGTGATCCATCTGGGCGAACGCGAGTGTTCTCTTCAGAGACGTCATCAAAAATTGTTGGAAGAGGCGCCCTCTCCCGCGGTGGATGATGAACTCCGCGAGATCATGGGCAGTGTGGCGGTGAAAGCCGCCAAAGCCGTGGATTACGTCAATGCGGGCACCATCGAGTTTTTGCTGGATAAAGACGAGAATTATTATTTCCTCGAGATGAACACGCGTCTGCAGGTGGAACATCCCGTAACCGAGCTCGCCACGGGCATTGATATTGTGAAAGAACAGATCCGTGTGGCACGCGGGCGGACATTGAGTTACAAGCAAGAGGATGTCCGGTTCAACGGTCATGCCATTGAATGCCGGATCAATGCCGAAGATCCATATAACAATTTTCTTCCCTCTACGGGACGCATCACCCATAGTATTCTCCCAACCGGACCCGGAGTTCGTGTAGACACTGGAGTGTATCCGGGTTTCGAGATCACGCCGTTTTATGATCCGATGATCGCCAAGTTGATCGTCTGGGGTGAGACGCGGGCGCAGGCCATTCTGCGCATGCGGCGTGCACTCGAGGAATATCGCATCGTCGGCGTGCGGACGAACATCCCGTTCCACCAGACCATGATGGACTCGCACCGCTTCATGGGCGGGCAGTACGACACGCGCTTCGTCGAGGAGCGCTTTTCCATGGATGATGCCGGAGAGGGCAGGGAAGGCTACGCCGAGACCGCTGCTATCCTGGCAACGCTGGTCGCGCACCGCGAAACCGAGCGCTCTGCCAACATTGTCAATCGTAACGAGCGCGACACCAGCAACTGGAAGTGGGTGGGACGCTGGGAGAGAATGCACAGATAAGTCAGTAGGTCTCGCCAGTCTAACAGGTCCTACTTGTCGACCGGTGAGACTTGTTAGATCAAGCGACCAATGAGACTAAAAATGAGATACATAACTACTGTTGAAGACAAACAATTTCTGGTTGAGATCATCGACGAAAAACATGTCAGCGTGGATGGCAAGGTCTATGAAGTGGATTTTGAATCTGTCAGCGGGCAGCCGGTCTATTCGCTGATTGTGAATGGGCGATCTCACGAGGGCTATGTAGCCCAGAGCGAGGACTTCTGGCAGGTACTTCTGCGCGGCCGGTTGTATCCCATTCTAGTGGAGGATGAACGCGAAAAACGCCTGCGCAGCGCGGCCGGTGGCGGCGTAGCAGAGACCGGTGAGTTCCATCTCCGCGCGCCCATGCCGGGCCTGGTTGTGAGTATTCCGGTGGAGGAGGGACGGGAGATCAAGAAAGGCCAAGTTCTGCTTATACTTGAATCAATGAAAATGCAAAATGAGTTGAAAGCACCGCGCGACGGTACGGTAGGACGCATACGCGTCAAACCTGGCGAGACCGTGGAACAAAAGCAGACTCTCTTGAGCGTGATGTAATGTCTACGAATGGGCAGGAGATTGAGGCAAAATTCTACATCCGGGATTTAGACAAGATTAGAGAGCGGCTCGAAGATCTGAATGCAACTCTGGTGCAAGAGCGTGTGCTGGAGACGAACATCCGCTTCGACCTGCCCGATGCTCATCTCCGCGCCGAGGGACGGGTTTTGCGCCTGAGACGGGATACCGAGGCACGGCTCACGTATAAAAGCGCCAGCAAAAATGAACAGGGCGTTTTGAGCCGAGAAGAGATCGAATTTGTTGTGGGAGACTTTGAGAAAGCAAGACAATTCCTGGAAGCGTTGGGTTATCAAAAGCTGGTTTATTACGAAAAATTCCGCACAACCTTTGAATTAAATGAAACATTGATCATGCTCGATGAATTGCCTTATGGAGATTTTGTGGAGATCGAAGGCAAAAATGTTGATGAGGTACATCTTGTAGCGCGACAACTAGACTTGAATCCAGAGAGTGCAATTGCTACGAGTTATCACTCCCTGTTCGAGCGTGCTTGCAAATCTCTGAATCTGTTGTTTGAAGATCCATCGTTTGCAAACTTTAAGAATATCCAAGTTGAGGCAGGTGATCTAAAAGTCCGCGCAGCGGATGTCTAAGGGGGTAAATTCATGAGTACAGTACCTCTCCAAACTATACAAAGTACACCTTTCAGAACCGTTCTGGCTGGATTGTAGACTCGCGTGTTGGGATTGTTCCTTACCCTTGTTGGGGTTGGGTCATACTGCCCATATCGATCCATGGACCGTTTCTTCTGTGCATCTCCACACGGATAGTGAAGAATTTTATTTACTGAGTGCCGGAGAGTTAGATCTATATGTTGCTGGTGCCCTTGTTACTCTCCAGCCTGGAGAATTGCTGATGGTGCTGCCGCATGTGCCTCATGCTGTCCTCGGAGGGCGGGGCACGATTGAGCATTTTGGCCTCCGCGCTCCATTCCTGACTGGCAAGAAAGTTGTGAGTGAATTACCAGCGGAGCGTCCCGCGCTCGATCACACGGACCGCGAACTTCAAGCCGATTGGGGCTGTCGTATTCCCTTGACAGCGCCCGAGAATCAAAACTGCTGGTTGCTCGGCTGGGGCGCGGCAAAATTTCCATCCAGGCATCTCATCTTCGCTTATCT
>DATHTL010000215.1:0-4209 GCA_035463255.1 Anaerolineales bacterium
AGTCCCGCGCCTGTCATTCGCATGAAAATTGCCTTTTCCTGGAACTCTTCGATCGAATGCGCGCCGCTATAGCTCATCCCGGACTGTAAACCCCCGACCAATTGAGTCAACACTTCGCGCGCCCTTCCACGATAGGGAACGGCCGCCTCCACACCCTCAGCAACATAGTCTTCGATCTCTTCATGCGTAAGATCATTCCCTTCGCGCCGGTTACGTTCAATATTGGCTTCAAGCGAGGCCATGCCCCGCGAGGCTTTGTAGCGATGGCCTTTGCGAGTCATGATCAGCCCGGGGCTTTCATCCGTGCCTGCCAGCAGACTGCCCACCATCGCGGTTTGCGCACCTGCCGCGATCGCCTTCGCCAGGTCACCCGGCTGACGGATCCCGCCATCCGCAATGATCGGGATTCCGTATTCACGTGCAGCCGTTGCACAGTCCATCACTGCTGTCAGCTGGGGCACACCGGAGCCGGCCACAATTCTTGTGATGCAGATCGAGCCGGGCCCCACGCCCACTTTCACGGCATCCGCGCCCGCATCGATCAATCGTTTGGTGCCGTCGGCTGTGGCGACATTGCCACCAATGATCTGTGCTTCGGGAAAGTTCTTGCGGATATTTGCGATCATCTCTATTTCGAGCTGTGAATCGCCGTGCGCAATGTCGACTACGATACAATCCGCGCCCGCCGCCAGGACTGCCTCGACACGGCGCATCTCCCTGTCGCGCACACCTACTGCCGCCCCCACAGACAAACGTCCTTTGGAATCCTTGGTCGCCTTTGGAAACTGCGTGATCTTCATAATATCTTTCAGAGTCACGAGTCCTGCTACTTTTCCATCCGCGTCTACGAGAGGCAGCTTTTCCACGCGGTGTTCATGCAGGAGACGTTCTGCCTCCTTCAACGTGGTATTCGGCGGAGCGCTGTGCACATCCCGCGACATGATGGCAGTCACGGGTTTGTTTTCATCGTTTTCGAACAAAAGATCGCGCGTCGAAACGATACCGATCAGCCGCTCGTCCTTGTCAACAATTAAGATCCCACCCGTGCCGGTCTCGTTCACCACGCGCCGGACATCCCCCACAGTGTGTGATTCTGTCATCGTGATCGGGCGATCCACCATAAACGATTCCGCTTTCTTCACGCGCTCAATGTGACGGGCCTGCGCGGCAATCGTCATA
Organism: Anaerolineales bacterium; assembly: GCA_035463255.1. Lineage (GTDB taxonomy): Bacteria > Chloroflexota > Anaerolineae > Anaerolineales > Villigracilaceae > Defluviilinea. The sequence continues at coordinate 1,180 of DATHTL010000215.1, forward strand.
AAGCGGTGAATAATGCCGATCCCGCCCTCGCGTGCCATCGCAATGCCCATCTCGCTTTCGGTGACCACATCCATATTTGCAGAAACAATCGGCACCTGCAGTGCAATTTTTTTCGTCAGACAGCTCTTTGTAGAGAGGGTGCGGCGCGAGTCCACATCGGAATATTGCGGGACAAGCAAAACATCATCATATGTCAAAGCCGTTTCAGGCAAAATTTTCATTGTGACTCCTCTTGGATTCAACCGCTCGAATTATAATGCTTGACGATGTCACTGCACGCGCTTTCGCCGCTGGATGGACGTTACGAGAACGAGACATCTCCCCTGCGAGACTTCTTCTCCGAGTTTGCCTATCTTCGATCCCGCGCCCGCCTCGAGCTGGACTTTTTGGCTGCACTTTCCAAAACCGGCCTTTTCCCCGCTGAAACAATGTCCGGCTTCAAGCCGCACCTACAGAATTTTTCCGATGAAGATGCGCGTCAGATCCAAGAATATGAAAAAACAACGCGGCATGATGTCAAAGCGATTGAATATTTTCTACGCGATCGCCTTCCACCCCCGCTACATCCGTGGATTCACTTCGGCCTGACATCTGAAGATATAAATAACATCGCCCAGGCTACGGCCCTGAAAGAGTCGCGTGATCAAGTGTTGCTCCCCGCGCTTGACAGGCTCATCTCGTCACTCAAACATTTCGCCGTTAAGTATCGCGCGCTCCCCTTCCTGGCCCAGACTCACGGTCAGCCTGCTGTGCCGACGACCTTGGGGAAAGAAATCGTAGTCTTTCTTGCGCGCCTCAATAAATGCCGTGTGGAAATTGCCAGCCACAGATTCGAAGCCAAATTGACCGGCGCGGTAGGTAATTTCAACGCCTTGCAATCCACTGCCCCACAGATAGATTGGATTTCGTTCAGCCATGAATTTATTGAAAATCTCGGATTGGAAGCTAATCTCGTCACAACGCAGATCCTGCCGTACGACAACTGGCTCCGCTATTTTCATTCGATCAGACTAACTAACACGATCCTGATTGGCTATACGCAGGACATGTGGAGATATATCAGCGAAGGTGTTCTCAAACAGAAGGTTATTGAGGGTGAGGTGGGCTCCTCGACCATGCCGCAAAAGGTCAACCCGATTGACTTCGAGAACGCGGAAGGTAATCTGGGCATCGCGAATGCACTTCTCGCCCACTATGAAAACAAGCTGGCTGTTTCCAGGTTACAACGCGACCTATCCGACTCAACCGTGCGCAGAACCTTTGGCGTAGCACTGGGTCATACTTCGCTTGCATGGAACAACATCTCCCGGGGTATGAGCCGCGTGGACGCAGATGAGAAAAGGATCGAACAGGAGCTGGATGAGCACTGGGAGGTCATCAGTGAAGGTGTGCAAACGATCCTGCGGGCAGCCGGTCGCAGTGACGCGTATGAGTCGCTCAAATCTCAGTTGCGCGGACAGGTGTTAAGTGAGAGCAGCTACCGGCTTTGGGTCGAAGCGCTGGATGTCGATGAGGACACGCGCGTCCGTTTGTTGCGGTTGTCGCCCGAGTCGTATATTGGTCTGGCAGTCCAGTTAGTCGATGAGGTAACTCGGTAATCGATATTCGACTATCGTAAAAAGGAGGCATCATGACAGTCACAGCAGTCATCGGGACACAGTGGGGCGACGAGGGCAAAGGCAAGGTGGTGGATTTTCTTGCCGGCCAGTCAGATTATGTGGCGCGCTTCAATGGAGGCAATAACGCAGGACACACGGTCATCAATGAGTACGGAACGTTTAAGATCCATCTTGTGCCATCAGGTGTCTTTGCGCAAAACACAATCGGTTTGATCGGCGGCGGCGTGGTGATCGACCCGGCCGTGTTGCTCAAGGAAATCGATATGCTCAATGAGGCGGGCGTCGGCGTGGATGGACGGCTTTGGATCTCTCCGCGCTCGCATTTGATCATGCCCTATCATAAGATTCTGGATGGTCTATATGAGGAAGCCAAAGGCGCGGGCGCCACAGGGACCACCCGCCGCGGCATCGGACCCGTGTTTGCCGATAAGGTCAGCTACAATGGGATTCGCTGGACAGACTTCGGCAGTGAGATGTTTGAGCCTCGCTTGAAGGTTCAGCTGGAATTGAAAAATAAGATCATCATCGCGTTGGGCGGGGAGGCACTCAAGTACGATGAAGTTCGCGACCAGTACAGTGAATATTACGAACGCTTGCGCCCATATATTCGTGAATTATTTACGATCGTACAAGATGGGCTGAAAGCAAACAAACGCTTTCTACTCGAGCAGGCCATGGGCACATTTCTCGATACCGATTGGGGCACATACCCATTTGTGACCGCTTCGACCACTATCCCCTCCGCGGCTTCAGCCGGGCTGGGAATCCCGCCGCGCTACATCACCAATGTTGTGGGAGTGGCGAAAGCATATACCACGCGCGTCGGCGCGGGACCGTTGCCAACCGAGATCCATGATACAAGCAGTCAGGTCTATAAAAAATTTGGTGAGACCGCGGCCACAACGGGGCGCACGCGCCGGGTCGGCTGGCTGGATCTGGAGATCGTGCGAACCGCCGTGCAATTGAGCGGCGTGAGCGAGTTATGTTTGACGAAGCTGGATGTGCTCAGCGGATTGGATGAAATCCAGGTCTGCACAGGCTATAGGTTAAATGGAAACCCTGTGAGATACGCGGATGTGGACGCTTACGGGCTGGACGATGTAGAAACCCAGTATAAAGATCTAGAAGGCTGGCAGGAAGATATTAGTCGGGCAAGCTCATTTGAGGAATTGCCTGTTGCTGCACAGGATTATGTAAAAATGATTGAAGATGCTGCAGGCGTTCCCGTGAGGTGGATTGGCGTAGGGCCGGAAAGAGAAGCGACGATAAGAAGATAAGAAGTCCAGAGCAAGCTTTGAAAAGCGCTTTTGTTCTCCTACTTATCAAAATGCAATATCACCAGGTTGCCATCGAACGCCGCGGCGAGGCGCTCGGGTAGACTGCCGAGAGTATCTGCCACGCGCTTGCGGGA
>DATHTL010000216.1:0-16404 GCA_035463255.1 Anaerolineales bacterium
TTCTAGCTACTTCGTCTTGCAAACTTCGAATTAATTACATGAGAGTACGTATCTCAGCTAGGCGTGATAGCAGCGTGACCCAGCCATTGCTAGAATATTTTATCTCAACATGCTCCGAAGTGGTCAGGATATCCTTATCGCGGGTTCGAATCCTGTCAGGACCGCCTGTATAGACAACTTGATGATTTCATCGAGTTGTCTTTTTATTTTTATATGTAGCTGAGTCAAGAGCATTATCCCGTCACTTTTAGTCAACAGTTCAAGCTGTAGTTAGTTCGATTTATTCGTCTGTCTTGCTCTATGTTCTATAGTAACGCGCCACTATTTCTATACGGTGAACTCTCTTGGTACGAAGAGCTATTCTACTTAGTTTGCATGATCGACTCGAGGAATTTCCACATGAAAAGCGGTTCTATCTCGGATAATCCGGATGCTCTGACCGGTCACTTACCACCCAGCGCATGCCATCCCTCCCCATCCCAGCGTGCCAAGTGCTGCACGGGCAGACCGCCAGCCTCGGTAAAAAATCCAGCCGCATAAAGGTCTCCGCTTGGATCGAATGCAAGCGCATTCACCTGCTGATCGACCCCCTCTGCTAGGCCGTGCCAGGAGCTACCATCCCAGTAGGCGATGTACCGCGCCGGGATACCATTCACCGATTCAAAGGAACCACCGATGTAAAGCTGACCGTTCACATCCACTGCCATATCTAATATGGCAGGTGCTTCACCCCCCAATTGTGCGGCTATGGTGCTCCAGTCCATGCCATCCCAATAATTGATGTATCCATGGGGTTCACTCGATAGACCGCCGACGTACAAGCCCCCGGATTTATCCAATGCGAGATACCCAATGGTGTTTAGCTTTCTTGTGCCGATCTGTGTCCATTTTTCGCCGTCCCATTGTGCAATAAAGCTGGAATTCCCTTCAGGAGTAAGGGGCTGCTCGCCAGCTACATACACATCCCCAGTTGCACTGATTGCTAATGCATGGATATACACCTTGTCGAATCCCTCGCCTAGCACCGTCCAGGTTTCCTGATTCCATTTTGCCACATAGCCCATAGGAAATTCATTAATGTAATTGGAGGTTGGATAAAAAAACGCGCGTGCCGCATAGAGATTATCTTCTCCATCTAGTGCGAGAACCATTACAGGAATATTGCCAGATATACGTCCAGCCTTGAGTGGGTCAACCTCGATGCTGAAATTGCCAGTAATATCTTCCCATTGGGCGCCATCCCATCTCATAATTGCATTCGACATACCCTCTTGGGAATTCGTGAGAACTTCTACATATAGATGACCTGCGCTATCTACAGCTAACGAATTACTTGCAGGTTGAAAACCGGTATCCAGCGCGATCCATTTTGCGCCATCCCATTGTGCAAGCTGCTGTAAATCATTTCCATAACCGCTGGCAAAGACCTGACCTTGTTGACCGATTGCCACATTATCAATTACTCCATCAAAGATGGGAGTTGGGGATGGAGGCAAAAGGATAGGCGTTGCTGTGGGGACGAGAGGGGGTGTAGAGGCTGGTGTGGTTGTGGCAATGAATGTAGGAGAGGGTTCGACCGTTGACATGCCCAGCGGAGCGCATGCCGTGCAGAGAACTAGGAGGGAAAGGAAAACAAGAGACTTCATGTTTGTATTCATGCGATTCTGTCTGACTGAACTGTCCAATGATCTGCATTAGTCGCTTAGGGTGGAATGAGATAACGCCGCTTTGCCGGAGCCAACTTCACGCCACGCAAATTGCCTAAAAACGCGGCGATGCACAATACTACATACGCGTGCCGAACTCCCGCCCAATCTGTTCGTTGCTTGCATTCGTCAATTCAGGGTTGATCAACATGACGCTGCCCCTGGAGGATGAGGGGATTCTATGTCCTTTGATCTCTTTATACGATCCATCAACGGAGGATATAAAAGCTCCAGCCTGACAGTATGTCATTCTCTGCCCATGTGGCGATGGGAGTGATCGTGCCATCTACCTTGCCCAGGGACAAGGTGTTGGGCTCGATGCCCTCAAATAAAAAACGAGAGGTGTCAACCCACTTCAGCGTGATGATGATGCCGCTGCCCAGGTGAATGGGTTCTCCGCACACTTGAGAATCTTGCGTAGCGTTCGGGCAAAGCTGGAGGAGATCCTGATCTTTGATTGCAAATGCATCGCCGGCAGGCGACCAGTGCAGGTTGGCAAAGAAGGTTTCCTTACCGGAGGATGGAAGTGCCAGGGGACCCGCTTCAGGGATAAGAGATTTTATTAACCATGCAGCGATTTCTGGCGGCTGCGGATCCGTCGTCTGAAGAAATGAGGCGCTCTTTCCATCCGGTGAAAAAGTGACCGAGCCGGGGTGACTTCCCGTAACAGTGGCTAAAGCCTGGGGGGAGGAACCGTCCATGGGGATACGCCAGATCATAAAGTTAACGTTTGATCTCGGATCCTCCTCGAAGGAGCCGGTCATCACAAAGGCACTAGAATCCTGAGTCCAGACACCTGTGGGGAAAAGGGGCCCTGGACGCCCTACTTCTGCGTAGGTCAGAACATCCTCGCGCCGATTACTACCATCTACGTTGATAAAACCCACGTCGCCTGGAGACATGAGCGCGATTTGCTTACCATCGGGAGATGGCAAAAAGCGTACGTTCTCCGCGGCTTCGGCCAGCACGGTGACTGAACCTGTGTCCGTGTCAACCAGATAAGCTCCTTGAGGGAAAGCGTGCGTGAGCCCCTCCGCCTGGACGATGTATTGGGTACCACTGAAAATGAGCCGGTGTGACCGGGGGACCCAGCCAAGCTGATAAAAGTTGGAAGACTCACGTTCACCGGGCTGAATCCGCTGGCGCAAATCTTGCGCTGAGATCAGTTCGCGAGGATTTCCGCCATCACGGTTCATCGCCCACAATGCCAGTTGTTCATAACCCTCAAACACATCTCCAACCCACGAACGACGTGTAAATGCAATCGTCTGACCATCCTCGCTCGCCGTCACAGAGAGCACATCGCCTGTGTTGAGGATGGTTTGCGTCTGCTGAGTCGTCTCATCCCAGACCTGGATGTCCCCATCTTTGACAAACACCACCACGAGCGTGTCGCCGGGCGATGGCATTGCTGTTGATAAGCTCTCTGCTGGCAGAGATAAGGGGGTGGCTGTGGAGATCACGCTTGCCTGCAGAAGACAGGCGGACAATGAGAGGGACAGGATGCATACTGGGATCAGGACATGATTGAAAAGCAATCTGGATCGCATTGGGCACCTTGCTATATTGTGATTTACCGTCTGTTCATCGTTCGCCGAACGTTGGAAGCAAATCGCAGGCCGGGTTTTCAACTTCTATGTCCGCGCCGGGGGGCGAAGATGAAGCTCTAGTGCAAATAACGGTGACAGGCTCTCTAAAGTTCCAACAAAATTTGGCATTATTCTTTTGCAAGCCGAAACACCTTGGCTGGAATAAGCAGCTCAGGTTTCGCTTCTACGCCCTGATGCATCAAGGCTTCCACATATTCAGGATTGAAACGAAACTCTCCGTCTCGCAACACTTCGCGATCCCAGAGGTTCAACAAAAGTTCATCGGTGATCACCCCCACATAATCCGGCACCTGGGCAGCTTTTGTATGAGCATAGAGAACAGCGCTCTTCACCCCGGAAGCTCCCAGCGCCAGGCACTTTTCCTTAACCATACGTAAGGTTTCACCACTGTCACAGATTTCATCTACAACAACAATCCGCCGGTGAGCAATTTCTGCGGGTGGAGCGATGATCCATTGTGGCTCTTTGTACTTTACGATGTCGTTTATGCGCCGTGAAACTCGCACAGGATAGATTTCGACTTGAAGTAAATGAGCTAGTAGCGTTCCCGGATAATAACCGCCGCGGCCGATCGGCATAATGACTTCGGGCTGGAAATGCGATACTGACAAAGCCAGGGCTTTGCAGATCCCGTGAAAGTCCTCCCACGAAATGGGGTGAACTCCTGTACGTGTTGAGTAGTCATAGGAATTCTGTGACATCTGGAAGCCTTTCTACATAAACTTTATTCAGCCGCCCAATGGCTCCGTTAGCTGCGGCTGGTGAGAACGAGGCTGGGAAACGAGAAATCGCCATTCAGAAAGAAACCAAAAACGCACATTGCGACACTTGCACCTGGCGCACACCCCCTGGCACCGTACGCCAGGACAGGTGTGCCCCGGGCGCAGGTGCCGGGGAGTGCAGGTGAGCACCCAGCCGTCCGCTGCTCGCTTTGTTAGGCGGGAACTGATATGCCATTAATGAGATGCAGGCAGTGCTGCAATGCCATTGGGTTTCGTGAACCAGACTGCGAAGGATGGCTCAAAGGGAAAACTAAGGTGAGAGGAAATTCCGGTTTCAATGTCAATGAGTTGATCATCATAAAGAATGTATCTGCCGGAGGGCAACCAGGTGTAATTAAACATGGCATATTCGTTTCTGATCTCGAGGGTGGCTACCTTACGGACGCCAGAACCATCCACATTCATGATGTAGAGTTCATTGTACGGTCCGGCTTCACGCAGGAAAGCAATACGGAGGCCGTCTGGCGACCAAGAAGGATATAAGTAACCCGCTTTAGCGTGGGTGAATTTGTGGGGATTTGCTCCATCCGACCTAGCGATATAGATATCCCCATCAGAGAAGAGAAGACTATGCCCATCGGGTGACCAATCCACCGATACTCTTTCTGGGGAAATACGAAGCTTATAACTGTGATCCAGAGTTTCAATGTAAGTACCAGGAACATCCGCGGAAATATTCCAAAACGCAACCGGCTCTACCTGATAGGCGATATATTCTCCGTTTGTGGACCAAAACGGTTGGCGAAAGACCAGTCCTTCGCCAGACTCCTGAAAAGCCGTTAGGTCTCCTTTAAGATCCCAGATGAAAATACCGGTATCGTCATTCCGATCCTGCGCGAACTTGCTTCCATCTGGAGACCAGACTCCTAATTTTCTACGATATCCCTTTGGATAGTCATAGTCACTGTAGTCCAGGCACGATGTACTACTTCCATCACCATGCATCACGCATAGCTTGCGCGATGACGTGTCCACGAAGGCAACTCTCCAGATCTGGCTCATTTTAGCAAAGAGCTCAGCCGGCGAGAGAGTAGGAACTGGCGAAGGCATGGCAGTGGCTGTTGATGTGGGGATGGGCACGGAAGTGGTGATTGGCTCAGGTTGGGTGCCACAGAAAGGTATCAACCATCCTGTGGAGATGAGTAACAAGGAGTACAGTAGTATTTTCTTCATTTGAGCCTCCTTTGTCTCATGCAACCAATTGGTAGCTGAGGCGCTGTGCAAGAATATGGTCTGCCTGTATATATCAAGTCTTCCTAGCCTATCCTATTCTCTAACAGCTATGGATACCTTGACCCGGTTATTCTTACTTCGACATTCGGCAGGTTATTTGTCAAGGCAACTCCTACGTTGACCGCTTATTGTTAAGTATTTCTTTTCCTTTCGGCGATTTAGTGTTTCCCTCGGGAACCATTTTATACATTTCCTCCAGTGTATATTTTCCTGTCAAAACATCGTTAATTTGCTCGTCCGAATAACCCATGCCCCAAACATCTCTTACGTCCTCTCCGAGTCGCATGCCGATACTGCCTATGGATTCAGACCCGGAAATAGGCTTATTCCGATATTCTTCTATCTCATCCTCAAATGTTTTTGCGCGCCCGGCCCTTTTGGAAGGAAAAAGAACGATATAAATTATTCTGCCCATAATAAACAATATGAATAAGCCAATCGCCGCAGCCGAAATTATATACTCACCATATGCTTTATTGCTTAGGAGATCAAAAATGTCCATTGAGACTCCTTTCCTCTTATTATGAAATGCTGACTCAAGGGGGTAACTAGGTCTTATACGGCATCCGGGTACCTGTTTTGAGACGGCACGCGGCGTAGACACCAGTTAGCACCCGCTGCCCTGGCGGGCTACTTATCTCTTCCTCACGATGAAGTGGTGGAGCGAGCTGCCCCGGCCTTCCTCTTCGATGGTCAGGCCGGCCTGCGCGATCCATGCTCGGACCTGCTCGAGCGGTGGAGCATAGTAGTAGACCGCCTTGTGCGCCAGCTCCGCTGGGGGATGCTCCAGCGTTTTGACCTGCTCATAGGCCGTAGCGACCTCGTCGGCGACCTCCCCGAAGACCACCGGCAGTCCCATGACTCTCGCTCGCTCATAGGATGCCTGCATCTCACTGTCCTCAGCCGTGTCAAACGGCTCCGCCGTAAAGTACAGCAGTCCGCCCGGCTTGAGCGCCTGCTGGAATTTGCGCAGGATCACCGGGTAGTCCTCAGGCGGGATGTGCTCCATCGCATCCATGCAGATGGCTCCATCAAACACTTCGTGGAAATCCATCTCCTGTAAGCCCATTTTCTCGTAGCGGATCTCCGGAAAGTGCTCCCGCGCCCGGGCCAGCATCCCGGCAGATTGGTCGATGTCCACCACGCTGTGTCCGGCCTCGAGCAGGAACCCGTCATAGCGCCCTGCGCCGCATGCCGCGGAAAGCAGGCTACTGTGCGGCGGCACCCGCTCCAGGAACTTCTGCAGATACTCGCGGTGTGCCACGTTCTCATACAGTCCGAAGCGGACCCAGTACTCCGGCGAGAAGTCATCGTACAGTGCCTCTGAGATCTCACGCATCTGCTTCAGCCACTCTGCTCGTTCCATCGTCATCATCCTTTCCTAGAACTCACAATTGTCAACAGAAACCGTTCGGCCTACTTCAAAAAGATTCGTCACAATCAAAATGCCCAGGTGATCGCCAACTTGAACAACATTTAATGTTTGATCTCAACTTCAAACGCCCACGGACCTTCGTATTGATCGGCGAGTGCTTCCAAAATCAAAGGGTAGATCTCCATATTCGTCGCACCTTCCGGCTGTTTGAGGATCTCGATATCCGCGCCATGGTCTACGGGAACATAATTGAATTCAATGCCTTGATCTGCCAGCCTTTTGTTGGCGGTGTCCACGTGTCCCTGATCGATCAATTCCGAGAGAGAAGCCACAAGTTTCGGAACGGTCAGTGTGACAGAGGTCGCCGATTCGTCGTAAGGGATATCAAACCCGATGGAGCCACAGCGTTCAGTGTCGGTCAAGGAAAATTCTTTACCGTCTTTTCCGGGCAACAATGTTCCACCGGAGTAGGGATAATCGCTGCCGCCTATATTGATTGTGCTGGCCGTTAACCCCCAATCTTTGACAGAGGGCATTTGAAAACAGATCACTGCTTCCGCGCGTGAGGGATTCAAGACCAGGGTCTTCAAGGTTATTGAGATATCATGAGCGACAACCGTCTGCTCAATATTTTCAAACCGGATTCCCTGGTGGACTGGAACTGTGAGCTCGAAGTGAAAAGTTCCGAGATCCGGTAGGGAAAGGCTTTTCTGTGGTGCGGGTTGCTGCCCGGATCCTGGATCCAGAGGGTACATTGCAGTTGTTCCGTTAACAGGGATATCCACGTCTAAAGCGATATTCGGATGTTCGTCCGCTTTTAATGTGCCGTCGATCAGTAACTGGTCAAAGCTTCCCGTTATCACACCTCGATCCACAGGCAAGCTCCAGCCTCCATATGCACCGTCGCCAATGTTCTCCACCATTGTGCTGGAAATCTGCACGGAGGTTGTGTCCAGCCTCACGCCGTCAGGCCAATTCAAACCCGAAATCGTGTAATGAAATGCAACGCGGCTTTCATCCACATAGATCCAGTCAATCACCGCAGTAATACTGTTAATTGTTTGAGGCGCAATATCCAGTTTCGTTGCAAGAGGCAGGTAATAAGGGTATGCCTGCTCATCACCAGAGGTGGTGGTGGATGGTTGAACAGATTCCCTGTTTGACCGAGGAGGAACGTTCGTCGGTGTGGGAGCAACATCTGCAGGGGCGACCCATGCAGCCGCCGGCACACCACAGCTTGTGGTTAATACCAGGAGAACAGACATGAGTAAGATTGATGTGCGGGTGAACATTCTTTTCCTTTTTGATTCTTTGATCGGGTATCTGATAGGGTTGGTGTCTACTCCTTCGCTGAACAGGGGGACCATGCCCATGAGTTCATTACCGCAGTGTATAGGACTTCCATCTGGTCGACTGCCGCCTGACTGTCCGAGAGAGTGGGCATGAACCCGAGGACGTAGAGAGTCTGCCCATACACGACGTACACCCTGCGCTGAAGATCCTGCCCCGGCATGCCATCCAGCACCACCGCCTGTTCGCCATCGAGCGTCACAAACGAACGACCAACGCTCGGGAGGCCCGCGGCTGTCATATCCTGATCGGCGATCACCTCGGCGGTGCGGTCATAGGCGTCGCTTTTCTCAAGCCAGAAGAGCCCTCTCCGGTCAATGCCTGGAATCTGGGGCCCGACGATTTCCACCGTGTCGTTGTTGGTGAGAAGTTGTGTATAACCCTCAGGATAGGAGAAGCAGAAACCCAACTGATCGCTTGAGAAAGACTGCGCTGTGCCGTTCACACTTGTTTGGACGGGCGTGCTTTCGAGCACTTGTGGAGGTGGAGTGAAGACGTCAGTGACAGCAGTTTGAGGCGGCTCGACCTTGCCCAAGGCCGGGACGGACGGTGGCGCTGTTCTGCAACTTGAAACAAGTCCACTAAAGATGAAGAAAATCGGAACCAACTTTCGTATTGACAAAATCAAATTCTTATTCATTTCTACATTTGTCTCCTTTGTTTAGATTAAACAATATAAGGCGCCTCATTTGGGGTGACTCCAGTCACCCTCTCCTGACGCAAAAGTAATACAACTACTATTGTCGCCAGGAGAAGGAAGTAGGTTTTCCTAAATAATTGTCATCCCACACAAACGGATCCAGGTACGGAATAGCCAAACGCGTGGACTGGCCGGTTTCTAGTGACGCGACCAGGAAGTGGACGAAGCCCTTATAGACTTGCATGAGGGGATTTTTCTTGACCATATTTTGTTTCCATTTACAAAACATCACCTGCCTTTAATTCTCTTCGCAGGTAAAGCCGTGCCCGCGCCAGACGACTCTTCACTGTTCCAATGGGGATTCCCAGGATGATGGATGCCTCGCCATAAGACATCTCCTCAATGTCCACAAGGGCAAGGATGACGCGGAAATCGATCGGCAATTTGCCTAGGCATTCTTGGATATACTCATTTCTTTCAGATGCCTCCACGCACTCTTCAACAGATGGCGCATGATTCTGAAACCTGCTATACAGACTCTCGTTCTCGTCGTCATCCGTCAAGCTTTCATTCAAGGACATCGCGGTCATACGTGGCACACGCCTGATATCGTCATAACATTTGTTGACCAAAATCCGCATAAACCAGGATTTGAGCGAGCCACTGCGAAAATTGATGATGTGTTGAAATGCAGAGATAAATGCTTCCTGCGTGGCATCTTCGGCGAGAGCATCCTGCCCGAGGATTCGCAGCGCTGTACGGTACATCAAATCCTGGAATTTCAGTATGAGCGCATTAAAAGATTCCAAGTTGCCCGCCTGCGCGGAGTGAAGCAGTGTAATTTCACTTTGCTCCGCGCATTCCCAAGCTTGCTCTACGTGCAAAAAATCATTGGTCATCATTATCATCAGAACAAAACAAACTCTTTTAACTGCCGTTCCAGCGAGGGCCAAGCTCTCGCTGGAAAAACTCTACTTACGGTTTCCAAACCACCTGCCACATCTCCCCGGGGCTATGTATCCCTACACAGCTGAACATAGGGAAAGGATGAATTCTGCGGCACAAGCGATGTGGTATGAGTCAAGTAAGCTTGAGGAAACTCGGACATGATTTCTATCTCCGCATTCAACTTGACGGAAAGATCAGCCTCCACTGTAAGATCGTCTCCATATTCATAGCCTTGAGAGATAAAGTTGAAATCGGGAAACATCGATGTCACATCATGATTGGTTACTCGGGCAGAGTCCAATCTATCTCCCAGGCGTTATTCAATAACACTGTGATCTCATTAAAGGACGCTCGCAAAACGCCGTTGAAAAGCCCGCGGCAAGTGACGGTGTGTGTGGTTGTCGGACCATAATCGCCATCCATGCCGCCAATGCAATCAACGGAATCCGACGGCGTGTTGCCGCGCGGTCTATCTATGGACATGCCTACATTCCACTGGATGGATGGATCAACGGATTGAATGGTAAATTCATAACCTCTGTTGATGCTGGCATCGGATTGCAATGAGGGGAAAGGCAACTGTTTCGAGTCAACTGTCACAGCGCGGGCGGATATGACTTTGCCTTTATAGCCGCCAAGTTCAAATTCCTGATTCAATGTCCATGTTTGATCCACCTGCGGGTCTGCGCCGACGTCAAAGGTGAAGGAGTGTTCTTCGGTCAACTTTTGCAGCACATTATCAGCGGGTGGGGCGTCAAAGATGAAATTCGAATAATAGGCCTTCGCTTTTTCAACAACCAGTTTGAGCGGACCATCAGAAATTTTTTCTTTTGTGCTGAACTGCCAAAGGTTCTCATTCCTCGCGCTGTACACTTGCGGACCATCGAGATTGAGTTGTATTTTCTTTCCACTGGCGTCAATCACGGATACATCAACCGGTGCGATCACTCTAAAATTGGGGCGCGATTCAGGCATTGACATGTGAACGTAGAACAAATAACTGGTATCAAGTTTGACAACCCGTTTGAGTTCGGCGGTCACGCCGTTGGCATTTGGCTTGGATGAAATAGACCGCGACGATTCGAGCAAGTCCACGCCGTTCTGGTCTGGTGAAGCCCACGCAAGCTGCCAGTTGCCGGTGACCATCACGGTTTGCTTATCCACGGCGAATCGGATTTTTCCGGTGGGGACTCCATTCGGATAAAACAACGTCAAGGTATATTTCGGAGCCGGTTCGATATTTTCGGAAAACGGCAGGACGCCATTGGATATGTTGCGGTTCAAAAATTCCATGAGCGAAATCGTAAAAGGCGTCTTTCCATCCACGGCTTCGAAGGCAAATTTGATTCCCTGCGTGTTTGCAGATAAACCCTGTGATCTCAGGTCGCTTTCGACCAGCGTGGCAGAGATTACTTTTACGTCCGTACCGGCAAGTTGCAGGATTTGGTTGATGTTCCAGGTCTGTTCTACTTGAGGGTTGACCCCCATATCAAATTCGATGAAGTTACTTCCGTCTTCAGCGTAGTCAACAAAGATTTTATCAAGCACGAAGGTATATGGCCCGTAAGCAGGCTTGGCTATCGACTGAAGTTCCCATGGTTCTGCCACATCATGTGTTACAGGAGGAGGGGACATATCGATCAGGGCGATCTTTTGACCTGTCGCATCTACTACGGACGCCGAAGCCGGGAAGTAGGCAAGCGCAGCGTCTTTCTTTTCATCGGGCGTAATCGTAAAGAAGAAACTGTAACGGTCATCCTGCGGGACAACTTTATCCAACGCGACAGTTATTCCGTTGTCATGCACGGATGAACTTACGGAAGGAGTGACAGCCAAAACGGGTTGACCGATCACTGTGCCAGCCGGAATGTATTTCAATCTAAGCGGCACTTCCCAATTTTCAGGGACTGCGCTCAACCGCATCCACGGAATACACGGAAGCAGCATGGTCAACTCAGTCACATCGGCAGGGACAGTGACTTCAAAAGCGGGTTTTGCCGCAAAGAGATTTTCGGGATATTTGCTTGTATCCATGGCACGGTTAATGAGCGTGCCATCGGGCAGGCGCAGGCGGGCGTCACTGTCAGTAAAGGGTTGGGTAGTGCCTCCACCGCAAAAAGCGTTTTGATCCATGCTGTTCAATTGCTTGCCAGTGAATGTCGTACTGTCATTCTCCGGCGCAATGCCTTTGACATCGTAGACCAACTGGACATGATCTGAATACACCAACGCCTGTGTCACCGTCAGCGTGACCCCGTCGCGCGTGACGGAAACGGGCTCAGCGAGGACGCGCATTCCGTTGTTATTTTCCACCAAGCCAACGCCGGCGACATAACCGAAGGCACGTCCAAGGGCATACACAACGCCGCTCAGTGCGAGCAGAACAAACAAAGCAATCAAGATCGCCGTAAGAGGGCGGGTACGAATAGTAGTCATCGGAGATTTCCTTTCGAGTCTGGCCGACAATTCGGGCCATAGATTAGTGTTCTCCGGGACACCGCGGCGAGCGAGATTCTCCAAGGCTTGTTTCATTTGCTTTTCGGTCATGCTTCGCTCCTTTCGAGCAGGCCGCGCAATCGTTCACGTGCCGCGTTCAGCATCCACTTGACCGTGCCGACCGACGAGCCTGCTTCCTCCGCCATTTCCTTCTCACTCATTTCGAGGAAATATCTTTGCACAACCACCGCTCTTTGACGCGGCGATAATTTTTGCATGGCATCCCAGATTTGATTCTGGACTTCGATGGACTCCACCTGCGCCTCAACCGACTCGACTCTCGCGGCCAATTCCGCAAAAACGGACTCGTCCGCGTCATCCTCCACCCAAACCTGCCGCGCCGACCTTTGCATGGTTTTCACTGATGCATTGACCACGCTCCGTAGGAACCACGGCCCGAACGGACGCGTAGTGTCGAAGCCGCGCCTGGCGCGAAATGCCTGTAGGAATGAATCCTGCACGATATCTTCGGCCAGATCGGGATCCCGCGTGATCAGAAAAGCTGTGCGCACAGCCTTTACTTGATAGCGTGCAACCAGGCATTCCAGCCCGCTGATATCGCCATTTTTGAATTGCTGAATGGCTTGTTGTTCGTCCATGTTGTCCTTTAACTTATATATCTCTTCAGGGGTCGAAAGGTTGGGTGGTAACGAGAACTTTTATTTGTCGAAACGGAATATTTCCATTAGCGGGCCAGACCGGGTACGGGCACGACTGCCGGGGCAGACACGGGCATCGCGGCAAAAACCGAGCCCGGTAACAGACTCACCAGCAGGGCAATCACCAGGACGTGTGCAGCTTGAAGGAACGGTTACTATTTTTCACGGTTCTTCATCAGCTTCCATTAAACAGGAAAACAAAGAGCAATGGGGGTTACTCCGGTCACCCTCAGCTAACCCAAAACTCATACAACCGCGTCATTCCCGCAATCATCCACTTCTATCGTGTTGTCACCGTGCAGAGAAGTGATATACTGAATATGGCTTTTTTCTCTATATTTTAGACAATCAAGAATCGCTCCTTGAACTTTCGAATTCAAAAGGACCAGGGAAATGACTACGAGCGATGCGAAGGCAACCGGCTTTTCCTCGGGCGAGGAGGACGTCCCCCTGTGTTTCAGCGAGTGGCTGAAACGCCGTCGCCAGGAGCTGGATCTGACCCAGGAACAACTGGCGCAGCGCGCCAGCTGCAGTGTATTTGCCGTCCGGAAAATGGAAGCGGGGGAGCGCCGGCCTTCTAGGCAGCTCGCCGAACTCTTGGCCATAGCGCTGGAAATCCCCGCCGAAAATCAACCCATCTTTATCCAGGTCGCCCGGGGGGAGCGGAGCGTCGAATGTTTGCGCGCCATCATTCTCGGTCACGCTTCCCTGCCAGTCGGAGAACCCAGACCGGCCCCCGGAAACCTGCCCAGGTCGCTAACCCCTTTCATTGGGCGTGAGCCAGAGCTCACCGCTCTTGGCCAATTGCTGCAAGATCCCCAATGCTCTTTGATTACGATCGTTGGTCCGGGTGGTATTGGAAAAACCCGGCTGGCGATCGAAGCTGCTCAGCACGTCCAAGACCTCTTCCCGGATGGGATCTGGTTTGTTCCCCTCGCACCATTGAATTCGCCGACCTTGATCGTCCCGACGATCGCCGATGCTGCTGGTCTCAAGTTTTCAGATCCAACCAACCATCAAGCTCAGCTTCTGCGCTATTTACACCTAAATAGGGCTTTGCTGGTATTGGATAATGCCGAGCATCTGTTGGACGGTGTGGGCGTGTTTACAGAGATATTGAACGCCTGCCCGCAAGTAAAACTGCTGGTGACTTCACGCGAACGGTTGAACCTGCTGAGCGAGTGGGTATTTGAGATCCGGGGGCTGCCGGTTCCGACCAACGACCAAATGGAGCAAATGGAAGCCTTCAGTTCAGTGTCCTTGTTTTTGCAAAGCGCCAGGCGAGTACGGGCTGGCTTTGAGCTTTGTGAGGAGGAGCGGCGCTGGGTTTTTAAAATTTGCCGGATCATGGAAGGAATGCCGCTTGGCATTGAACTATCTGCCGCCTGGGTTGGGCTGCTCTCTTGTGAAGAGATTGCCGAAGAGATTGAGCGTAATCTGGACTTTCTGACCGTCTCGATGCGTGACCTTCCCGAGCGGCATCGCAGCATGCGAGCTACATTGGATCATTCCTGGAAACTGCTCAACGACGAAGAAAAATTAATTCTCAGCCGTTTGTCTGTGTTCCAGGGACCATTCAGGCGGGAAGCAGCGGAAGAAATTTGTGGAGCGAATCTGGCAGTTCTCTCTTCCTTAAGAAACAAAACCCTGCTGGATCGAACCGACCAGGATTGCTTTAGTCTCCACGAATTGGTCCGCCAGTATGCCGAATGCAGGCTGGTGGAAGACCCCTCTGAACAAGAGCAGGTGATAGACCGGCATGCAGCTTATTATGTCCGCTGCCTGGCAGAATGGGAGGAAGCACTCAACAGCTCACAGCAGTTGGAAACGCTCAATGAAATAGCTCTGATGATCAACAATCTACGCCAGGGGTGGCGGTGGATGATGGTCAATGGTAGGTTCAATTATTTAAAAAGTGACTCGTTTTATGCTCGCTTATCTCACCGTTCAGCGTTAAGCCTGAGTTTGTTCTATGAAATGCGTGTAAGGAGTAAGGAAGCGGTAGATTTATTTACAGAGGTGGTTATGTTCTTGAAAGCCGCGCGTGCCGCCTTTGAACGATCCGAGGATGTTTCTCGCTTCGACTCCGTTCTCGGTACCATCACTGCTTATTTAGGTTGGCAGCAGCTCTATGTTTACCAGCACGCAAAGGCGCGTGAAAACCTGGAAGAGGCAATCAAATTACTAGAGAATGATCAATCAAGATTAGAAAGAGCTCAGGCTCACAGTATTCTGGCATGGATTGATTTCCGACAAGGAAAAATGCAGCGGTCTGCAGAATTACTGAAGCAGACCTTAGACAGTTACCAGGAAGAACGGAATACCTGGTGGTATCTGGAAAGCATCATTTGCCTTGCTATGGTCCATGTTCTTTCTGGAAATCTTTCACAGTGCGAAGCGTTATGCCAGGAAGGATTTCGACTCATAACGCCAGGAGATCTTCATTCGGAATTTCTGCTTAAGAAAGTTGATGCTTATCTGTATTATTTCAAAAAAGATTATGGGAAGGCCAAGCAGTTGATGCAAGAGAATCTGCAACTTGCTTACCAATATAAAAACCACCGAGTAATTATTGCAAATCGCCTTATCGATCTATGTCTGGTTGCATTGGCTACCAACCGGATCGAGGTCGCCGCGAGGTATGCACAGGAGAGCGTCGCTCTCTTAAGTGAATATGGAGACTTATATGACCTGAACTTCGCAATGCTATTCTTAGGGAAGTGTTTCGTCGCGCAGTCGGAGGTAGAAGCAGGTCGGGATCAATTTCGGCAAGTGATCAAGATGGGGCAAACATTGGGTGCGTTCTACATGATGTATTGGGGGATGGTTAATATAGCCCAGTCATATCTGGTGGAAGGCCAGACCGAGAAGGCGATTGAAATTGCGCTCCTCCTTAAGGATTGTCCGGTTGAATACAAACTCGCGCAGGATGATAGCAACTGTCTTTTCGCAGACTTACAAGCGATACTGCCAAAAGAACAGATTGAGGCTTTCACGAAGCAGGCGAATGGCAAGATTTCAGCGGATCAAGCGGAAGCTGCGACGCTGGCATATGCGCTGGAACACGAAACCGGCTGATGCCTATACCTGGCAGCACCCGAATTATTCTCCTTCCTTGTACAGATATAAATCAACCGAAATCCCTGAACTCAGGGTGGAACCAGTAGAATCATTCTCTCCTCTCTCGATTGTGAAGTATCCCCATCCGCCGATCCTGTTTGCGCGGCGATCAGGAAAGATTTGTTCTTGTTTCTTATCCTGTTCTGTATGATAAGATCTGGTGGTTTTCGTTGAACTTGCATCGTCTATCATTTTTTTCTGGCAAAATATTCGGATCTGTCCAGAGAATTCCAGCCCCCCTTGTTTTGTACGCGCTAAAGTTTCTTTGGCAAATCCTGCCAGAGTCGCTGCAGTACTTTCCATGCGCTCCGATGACATCCCCAATTCCCGCGCCGTTTGAAACAATAATCCAGCTGTGGGACTATCGCTCTGAACATGATCAGACAAAAAATCTCCTAACGGGAACTCGGCAAGGAGAATCCAAACCGGATCACCGGAACTGAAGTTTTGTTTCGCGTTTGATGTTTGCATAGTTCACTGTTCGT
>DATHTL010000217.1:0-52370 GCA_035463255.1 Anaerolineales bacterium
ACCGAGACGAATTGCCCGATCAGGAACAGAACGAAGTCGCGTGAAGCCAGCGCAGGGAAGCGCCTCGTGATGGCAAGACCCAGTCCGTGCATTGTTTACTTGGCGGGCACAACCAGTTCGGGTATGTCGTTGGCAGGTGTATTTACGAGAGTGCTGACCGGGTACGCGTTCATCAGTTCAGCGGGGAAGGGCTTGATCAACGGTTTCAGCTGTTCGGGAGTCTGAGGCGACGGATCCAGCCATTTGGCGTAGTCCCGCGGGTGGAGGATCACGGGCATCCGGTCATGAATGATCGCCGTCAGCTCATTCGGCGCGGTGGTAATGATCGTGCAAGATTTAACCTGCGATCCATCGGGGCTGTTCCACGAGTCCCACAGCCCTGCGAAGGCGAAGGGCTTGCGATCTTTCATGTGAATGAAAAAGGGAGTCTTGACTTTTTTTCCCGGCGTGCCTTTCCACTCGTAAAAACCATCCGCAAGGATCAGGCAGCGTTTGTACTTCAGGCTACTGCGAAAGGCGGGTTTTTCCTCGAGCGTTTCGCCGCGGGCATTGATCAAACGGTTTCCGATGCTGGGATCTTTTGCCCACATGGGGATTAATCCCCAGATGAAGAAATCTGCCGTATTTTTATCATCGTTCGGGATCGCCAAAATGGGCTGAGTGGGCGCAATGTTGAAGCGCGGCGCGAACTGCTGGGGAAAGCTATATTCGCTAAATGTTTCCTGTAAATCGGCAGGATTGACAGTCAATGTAAATCGTCCACACATGTTTACTCCTTGTATCAATCTGACATAGTTTAGGGGATATTTGGCAGCGTGAAATAAAACGTTGCTCCTTTTCCCAGCTCTGATTCTACCCAAATTTTCCCACCATGAACTTCGATAATTCTCGTGCGGTCATTTTTTTCTCAATTTTCTAAAATCTCCATCGCGCAGGGTCAGGCCGATGGAGTCGAGATGTTCCAATAAAGCCTGCGCGTATTTCCGGCTGGTATTGAACAGGTCACGGACTTCGGCCAGCGTTATTTTTTCTTTTTGCCGGATCTCGTTCTGGATTCTATTCACCATCAAATCATAATCCTGCCTTCGGAAAATCACATCTGATGAAACTGTAACAAGTTCATCCGATTCGACCAACGCATTCAAAAGCTCTTCACCCAGCTCCTGTTGTAGATCCTTTACTCCTGGCGGACTGAACGGATTCAGAGCGAGTTTTTGCATCATACTGCGGATCTTGACTTGCTGGCTGCCATCAAACCTGACCTCATGTTCGGGCCTGGCCAGGAGATTGTTAATGTCTCTTAGAAGGTTACGTACCTGGTAATTGGCAATTAATGCATTGAAAGCACGCGGCAATAGCTTTAGCCTGCTCTTGAGTTCTTCGCGCGGAATGCCGCGTCGAAGGGGATACGTCTTATGATAAGACTCCACGAGCTGTAATGTTTTCTCCTGTAGTGCATTCCAATGGGGGAGGGCGATGACAAGCAAGTCGCTGGTGATGGTTGGCGTCCCTTCCTCAAGAGGGATCAGAGACTGGTTCGACAGCAACTCCTGGATGGCAGACCCCGCACCCTGCGGGTCAAGTCTCGAGCGAGTCACAACCTCTCGGAGACTAGCAATGGTTAGTGCCAGCGCGGCTTCAAGCATCACATCTGCAGGTGTTCCTTGCGCCAGGGATTCTAGCGACTTCAAAATATTCTCATCAAATCGCTTATGCCGTCCTTTGGGCTGGTGATCGACGATCACACCGCCGCCGAGCGTTTCGCCGGGCGAGGGGCGCCGCAAGATATAGCGATCGCTGCGCACCGTCACGACCGGGTCGCGCAATTCAAGCTGGATCCAGCCTTCTTCTCCGGGGTGAAGCTCTTCTTTTCCCAGCAGGCGCAGATTCGCCATAGTTTCACTGGCGCCCACGAAGAATTTGACTTCGCTGTTGTGCATAAGGGAGGATAAAACATCCGGCAGCAACCGGAAGCGTGCGTCGATCCGGCGGGTGGGTTGGTATTGACCGGGGTGGACCACTACCTCGCCGCGTTGAATGGATTCGGTTTCCACGCCAGAGAGGTTGACAGCTGTGCGCGATCCCGGGATGGCTCTTTCCTCTTTTTTCTTATGAGTCTGCAGTCCGCGTACACGTCCCCTTTGGCCGGAAGGCAAGATCTCCACTTCATCCCCAAGCGCAAGGTGACCGTCCAGCAGAGTCCCCGTCACGACGGTGCCAAACCCGCTCATGCTGAAGACACGGTCGATGGGGAGGCGAGGGCGGTTGAGGTCCAGGCGTTGAGGTTTATGTTCGAGGAGGGATTGGAGATTAGAGACTAGAGACTCGAGACCGGTGTTGGTTTTGGCGGAGACACGGACGATAGGCGCATTTTGCATCACCGTTCCGGCCACGGCAGTGCGAATGTCTGTTTCGACGAGGTCGAGCCAGGCGATGTCCGGGGCGAGGTCGGTTTTGGTTAAGACAATAATTCCTGCGGGGATTTGCAGTAGATCGAGGATAGCAAGGTGTTCCCGGGTCTGCGGCATGACGCCTTCATCCGCGGCAATGACGAGCAGCGCGGCGTCTATGCCTCCGATCCCTGAGAGCATATTTTCAATGAAGTCGCGGTGACCGGGCACATCCACGATGCCGATCTCTTCGCCGTTTGGCAGGGTCATCCAGCCGAAGCCGAGCTCGATCGTCATCTCGCGCTCCTGTTCTTCTTTGAGCCGGTCCGGGTGGATTCCCGTGAGTGCAGCGATGAGCGTGGATTTTCCGTGGTCAACGTGACCAGCTGTACCGATGACGCGCATAATAACTGATTGCTCCAGCCGCCGCGCCTAGCGGGCGGCGAATTTGAAAACCAGCGCCGGGGACGGCGCTGGGAGCTTGAGTGAACTATCTACCCTTTTTGCTGTTTACTTTTTTCCCGTGCCCCATGATGCGCTCGTATGCCGAGAGCCACTCATGCGCCACATTCATCAACTCTTGCAACTGTTGTTCGGTTGCATCGGCAGTTTGATGCAACTGGTCTTGAATGATCTGGATGGCTTCATCCAGTGGCGGGATGCGTTCTTCGAGTCTTTGCAGAGTACGGTTCAGATCTTTTGTGCCTTCGTTTTGCGAAAGGGTATAACCGATCCAGCGTTTCTGATCATCGGCTTTGAAGGTGACCCATTCCTGTCGTAGGCGGTCTTCGGAGAGCCGCTGCATCTCGGTCACCTCGCTGATGCGGCGCTCGAGCTTGACGTTGAGTTCATTGTATGATTCCTGGGCCCGTTTCGCACTGCGCAGCATTTCCTCCAGCGCCTGGACCTGTGCGTCGAACGTTTGCGTTTGTATGGTGATGGAGTCAAATCTCTGTTTCCATTCCTTATACATGCGCTCACGGTCCAGATGGGCCAGCGATTGCTGATCGATAAACGTATTTTGCGCGGCTTTGCGCTCCGCTTCTGAATTCAGCAGCTCTTTGATGCGGATATCCATGTTCCGCCAGCTATCCGCGTTCAGGTCTGCCTTGGCTTTGGCTTCTTCGATGCGTTTACGAAGAGCAGCGATCTCACCTTGCAGGTCGGCCACGCGCTTCGCTTCCTGCTTGCGGCTTTCATCGAACGCATGCTGGACGATGGTGGCTTCCTCGGCGGCGCGCTTGGCAGCCTCGATCGGCGGCTTCAATTCCTGGATTTCCTGACGCAGGCGATTCTCTTCGAGCACGCGGGCTTTGATGTCGCGTTTGATCGGTGGAAATTCGCTGTCCATCGTCTGGCGTAACTCGTTGAGCACTTTCAAGATGGGCTCAAAATCCTTCTGGTGACGCGTGGTCAGTTCTTTTTCACGTGTGACATGTCTCTTCTCGATCTCATCGATGGCCTTGTTCATATCCTCGCGCTGCTTTTTAAAGATGGCATCGAATTGATCGAGGCGCGAGGCTGTATTTGCAATATCCGCGATCTGCTTGGGAAGTGGCTTGACTTGCTTTGCCACGGCGTCTATTTTCGAGTCCAGCGCGGTCATCCGTTCTTCAAGGGTAATAATGGATGCCCGTGTCTTACGATGTTCTTCGTCCAGCCATTCGAGGCGTTTGACGAGTTGTTCAAATTCCATGGCTTCCTCCTGAAGGGAGCACTTCAACTGTGCTCAATACAAACTTGCGGTGCATTATACCGCTGTGACGCATCCGCCGTTTAACGACCGAGATGCTCGAACATGAGGGGCAAATCTGCCAGCAACAATTGGAGAGACTGGGGGAAAAGACCGAGCATGAAGAGCCCGATCAAGCCAAGCCCAAGCATGAGCATCTGGGTGGGGCTTTCGCGCGGCGTCCAGCCTGTGTACTCCTCAGCCATGCTGATCACCGCCAGCGAACGGAACGCGCTGGTGAGCAATCCGATGATCCCGATCCCCATCCAGAGCGCCGCACTGAGCGATACGTTGGCCAATCCTTCCCATAAAGCCAGGCGGGCCGGGAAGCCGGCCAACAGAGGAAACGCGCTCGTGGACAGGGTGGCTACGATCATGGCTACGCCCGCCACTGGGGTGATGCGCAAAATTCCCTGTGCTGCACCAAACTGCATGGGTTCCACATGCTCGCGAATGATCGTCAACGAGAGAGCCCAGACGGCCAACCCTAAAGCCCGCGCGGGGATCAGCAGGAACAGGATGGGGATACCGAGCCGCAGATCCAGGCTGAGGGCTAGCAGGGAAAATCCTGTTTCGGCGATCGAGCCATAAGCCATAATCCGACCGAAATGCCGCTGGAACGCCGCAAACGCTCCGCCTGTCACAACCATGATCAGGCCTACGTAGCGCAGAGCAAGGATCAGTTGTGACGAGGAACGCAGCCACGAGTAACGATCCAAAAAACCCGCTCCAAAGATGATCGTCATCGTTGGCAAAACCCACAGGAGGAATCCGACGGTGTAGGGAGATGTCTCTTCGAGCAGCAACGGAATCCAGTTATAAAGCGGAAAGATCGCCAGAAGAAAGGCAAACCCCAGCCCCAGCATGGCCGCCGATTGCGCGGTCAAGGCCAGGTCACCGGGACTTGCCTCCACGCCTGATAACAGCCAGCCAGCTACCAAAATAAAGGGCATTGCAAGCGTTTGGTAAATGAGGAAACGGACGATGCCTCGGCCCGGATTCCGGTAGATAGAGGTGAGCATTGGAATTGCCAGCAGGATAGCCATTTCAATGAACAACGCCGCGTATAAGAAGGGCTCCACCGCGATCGACGCCACCATCAACGCAATGATCATGAATCCCAGCGGCACGATGCGCGTCGCGCGCATGGAAGCTTCAGAGCCGAAAAACCAAAGCGCAGCCGCGCCATAGATCAAGGCCAGCAAAGATCCCTCCGAGGGCTGAATGACCAGCACGCGCCCGAGCACAGTGAGTGTTGAATCGACGCGGATTGAAAATGACGCCAGGTTCAAAGCGACTTCTATGGGGACGAATTGGGCGATCAGCGCCAACGCGACGGCGATGGAACCTCCCACCACGCTCAAAATGCGCTGGTTGGTTATGAATAGCAATAATATGCCAACCAGTATCGGTACGATAATCCAAATGGTCGGCGCGTTCATGCGGACTCCGTCTCCTGCGGATTTGAGGCGAGCATGAGATACGCCCCGACGAGGGCGAGCCCGAGATTGATCACTGCCAGCAGCGCGGCAACCAGCACGGAACCTTCGACGGCCGCGTAAATAATTTCGAATCCAGAAAGCACAGTCATCAATCCGATGGTCACGCGCAGAATCCTGGCACTAATTCCCAGGTGCAGTAAACCCATTCCGATCAAGAGTAGGCTTCCATTTGTGACCGGAAAACCTGCATCGGCCATGATCGTGTCCACGCCGGGTGTGACCGCGGCCACAATTAGGATCACGACCCCCGCGGCAAACAAGCGGAACATCCGTCCACCCAGCCAGGTCGATTCTTCCGTTGAATCTTCATTTGTCAATCCCGAGCGCGTCATACCCAGAATAGCCGCGGACATCCATCCCGCAACCACTTTGACAGATGCCATGCCGAGCGGCCAATGCTGAAGCGTCAACACGAACATGCCCAGGAATTGAACTGCAAGCAGGATGATGCTCCAGCGCCAATCACGCGCCAGAAGCAACCCGGTCGATGTGATGACGATGACGACAACAGCGATCCATGCAAGCGTGATGGCCATGAATCAGGGATTCCTGTTGATGAAGAAGGAAATGAAAAGGACTAGAAACAGCAGCGTCCACATAATTCCGCTCTGACCTTCGAGCACGTTTGAGATACCATTGCTTACTCTTCTAACCCGGCGGTAAAGATTCCATAAGGCCTGATAGCCCCAGTCGAACCAGGACTCGTTGGCAGGACGCACCCAATGGGCGCGGACCGGGTTGAGGATGCGTAAACGCGGGGTGAGCCAGAGCAGCCCTGCGGTCAGCAGCGCAACGAGTATTCCTGCAAACCAGTTGCCTGACTGCAGTGTTCCGCTCCAGCCGAATAAGCCAAGCAGGATCGTAGTCAGCAGCAAAATAGAAATTCCAATGGGATACACATTCTTTGCCCAGATTGGTTGACCTTCGTGGATCACGCCTGTCATCATTCGCTGACTATGGCGTACAAATCCTGCGATCAGCATGGCATGCGCCGCGATCAGAAAAGGCCAGGCCAGCCAGCCGAGCAAAGGAATGAAACGACCACTGCTCCAGCCTGTTGCGGTGAGAGAAAAAGGCAGCGCCGAACTTCCCCAGGCCCCCACGAAGAGCGCCCGTGTCAGCCATTTGTTTGGCTCGGAAGACAAAAACAACGCGCCGCCAGAAAGCACGATCGCGCAGCCCCATGCCGCCGCACCAGGCGGGTTGGCGCGCAGCGCGGCCGCCACGGCCAGAGAGCTCATCCCGATGATCCAGAACGCTCTACCGTTCAACTCATCCGGCGCGCGCAGCCACATCCAGCCGCCGTAGACCGCTGCAAGCGATGCCAAGATCAAAAGGTAAGGTGTCAACGCAGAAGCAAGGCTGCTCGAGGGAACGCGCGCCAGCAAGATCAAACTGGAGGCGACCGAGATCATGCGCAGGCCCGTCCCAAAGCCGCGCCTCATCGCCGATTCGCTGGGATACGGAAGATGAAGCGGCAAAACCCCAATGCGCAATCCAGCTGCCAGCAGAAGGTACAAACCCGCCTGAGGCGGCGCCTGACGGAAGTCCAATGGCTGTCCGCCTGCTATGCTAACCATGCCCGCCCACAACAACACCAGGACGCCAGCCGTGCGCGAGGCGAAAGCCACCACCGCCCGTTCGCTCAGCCTTGGGTCTTCCAGAGTGCGCATCTGGGCGATCAGCTCGGAGACGTCAATAGCAGCCCAGATCAATACAAGCGTCAGCGGGTTATCGGCTAAGACAGCCAGCACTCCCAGCGAAGTCAGGATCAATATGCCCATCCAGGTGACCGGCGCGGGGAAGTTGTCGCGTACAACCGCTGTGAGAATAATGGCCAGGCACAGAGTGGTCAGGCTGAGCGCAAATATCCAGGCGATCTCATCGCCGACAAAGGTGGGTGATTGGGAAAAAAGCAGAGCGGGCTGCCAGGCTGGGAATTGCAGAGTCATTGGCAGGGTTGCCTGCCAGGCAAACACGCTGATCCATCCCAGAAAGGCGCCGCCTGTGGCGATCAACCAGTTGTAACGGAACCCCGGGGCGACAAATTGCAGGATCAGTAACACCAGAGCCGTAACAAACAAGGTGATAACCGTGATGAGAATGAACATGCAATCGTAATTTTATCAGGTTTGCCCCGCTCGCCTTCCGGTCTACCCAGCACAAGCATGGCTTTCTCAAGAACCGAAGTTGCTACCTTTGGTTCACGGAGCGGACGGAGTTTTCCGTAGTTTTACGAAAGAAGCCGTGTTGTCCGTGCGTTCCGTCTACAACAAGAGGGTTTTGTAAAGCTTTCTTGAGAAGACCATACTAGTACAAGCGAGCGGGGTTTGCATGTTGCCCCCTTTACTGTAGAATTGCAGGCATGCGTTTTGCCAGGTTCCATATTTTCTTCATTGCTGCGCTGCTGCTCTCCTCATGCGGCGCTGGACCGAAGAACCCTCCCGGTAACGGGATTCCCACCCCCACGTTTTTTCAACCACTCACCGAAGACGTTTCAGACTCACCTTATGCGGGCGCGGCTCCGACACCTCTGTATCTCCCCTCGGTCACTGCCGTGCCGCCCCTCCCCAACGAGCAGGTCGTCCTGCCTGAGTCGCTCCCCGCTGGAGCGGACGTCCCTGCTGTTACTCTGCCAACATTGTTGAACCCGCTGACGGGACTGCCTCCCTCTGACCCCGCGTTGATGGAGCGACGGCCGCTGGCGATCAAGGTCGCAAATTATCCGCGCTATATTCGTCCGCAATCCGGGCTGACCCTGGCTGATAACGTCTATGAATATTACATCGAGGCCGGCCTGACGCGCTTCATCGCCGTCTTTTATGGAAACGACTCAGAGTGGGTGGGACCTGTCCGTTCTGGGCGCTACTTCGATGAACACATCCAGCGCATGTATCACGCTTATCTGGTGTACAAATTTGCCGATCCGCGCGTGGAGACGCATCTGGAAACCACCAGTGATGTGGCGCCTTTCCTGGTCCTTCCCACAATTGGCGAATGCCCACCCTATCACCTGATGGAGTCGCGCGATCTCGAGGACTACAATAATTGGTACTTCAATACCGTTCGCTGGCCGGATTGTGTTGCAAGGAAAGGCCTGGAAAATGAACGCCAGACCATCCGCAATGGATTCTTCAACGAGAACCTGATCTCTTCCGGGTTGCCTGGCATACAGATGTTCACCTATTACTCGGTGGATTCTTACAACAAATGGCTGTATAACCCGGATACAAGGCAATATGTCCGTTATCAGGAAACGGCCGATACCCGCAATGGCAAAGAGGAAAGTTTTCAGGTGCTGGTCGATGCCGTCACCGGACTCGAAGTACACGCCTCCAATGTTGTGTTTCTGATGGCTCATCATGCGTTTTCGAATACGTTCGATGAGGAAGATGAGGTCTATCAGATCGATCTAACCGACTCTGGCGAAGCCTATGTCTTTCGCGATGGCATTGGCATCAGCGCCCGCTGGACTCGCACGAATCAGGATCAACCCTTGCTGCTGACCACCCTCAGCGGCGCGCCGATTTATCTTCGCCCCGGGATTACATTTTATGAAGTGCTCGGCGCAGCATCCTACGTGGACCAGGATGCAGGTGAATGGAATTTTCATCACGCCACACCCTGAGTGAGATAGGACAGGTCGGAGATCACGCTGTGGCATGGTGGAGCGGGCCTGGTGATACAATAATGGCCTGTTGAGGCCTCGATGACATTCGATCCCACATTTGTTAGTAATCTCATCCTTGTATTGACTGGTTTCGGCGGGGCGTTCCTGGCGGCGTTGTGGATCTCGCTTGTGATCTGGACGAATCGCGACATCCGCACCCGGGCGCGCGACCCACTCGTTCAGACTCTTGCGACACTGCTTGTGGCTGTGCTCAACCTGCCCGGGATTCTGGTCTATCTCATCCTCCGTCCCCCGCGCACCCTGGAAGAAGAATATCAACGTACGCTTGAAGAAGAAGCATTGCTGCAAGCCCTGGAAGATCTGCCGCTTTGTCCGGGCTGCGAACGCCGCGTGAAAGATGAATGGCAGGTTTGTCCGAACTGTCACACCAAGCTCAAGAAGAATTGTGAGAACTGCAACCGGCTCATGGAGCTACCGTGGAATATCTGTCCCTATTGCGGCACGCCTGCCGCGGGGATGCGCCGGGATTCGACCACTAGCATGGAGGATGCCCTGCGCGGTCTCAAGTTGAACGATGAACCGGGGGAAGTCCAAGTCGAATGATCAACGCGGTCCAACTGAAAAGGATTTCTGAGAAGCCCTGGTTTTATCCGGTGGCTTTGTTGCTTATTGGGTTTGTCACCTATAACTATGCATTGACGGCACTGGGCTATTACTGGGCAGATTGGGAGATCGTGATGTTCATGAAACTTAATCCCGCCCTGCAATTTGACTTCTATGCCCATGATCGTCCATTCCCGTGGACGTATGAACTGATCCATTTTCTGGTGGGCGCAAACCCCATCGGCTGGCACATCGCGACATTACTGATCCGCTGGGCCGGGACTCTCTTTTTTGTTTATGCACTGATTCTGTTTTGGCCCCATTACAAATATCATCTGTTGTGGCTCGGCGCGCTGCTGATGGTGTATCCGGGTTTCTTGCAGCAGTCGCAGTCCGCGACAAAAGCGCGTCATATCATGACGCTTTTATTGTTTGCGCTCTCCATCCTTTTGATGGCGCTCGCCATTCGCCGTCCAAAGTGGGCGCGCCTTCTGTTCCCGCTTTCGTGGATCGCGACGTTATCCCATCTTTTCACCACCGAATACTTTGCCGGGTTTGAACTGTTGCGCCCCGTCTTGCTTTGGATTCTTCTACGAGAAGGCAATGAATCAAAATCACAGGTATTGCGTCGTGTCGCGCTCTACTCGCTGCCCTATTTATTGATCACCGCCTTTTTCTTCTGGTGCCGCTTCGTGTACTTCCCGATGGTTTTCCAGACGACGAGCCGCATCGGCGATATCGGCGATACGGTGGGCGAGTTGCAGGAGTCGTTCAGCGTGTCCACGTTGAGCCTGCTCAGCCGCGCCTTGCTGGATCTGATCTATTCGACGGTGCAGGTCTGGATCAATGCCATCCTCAACTATGAGGGCTTTACCCTGCAAACCCCGGCGGCCTGGCTGTCATTCGGAATAGGTGTTCTGCTCACCGCTGCCTTTGCACTGTTCTTCCGCGTTCGGGAAACGGAATCCGCGGAAAAGCGGTCTCCACTTCCCATTTTTCTGGTTGGCTTAGCCTCCTTTGTGCTGGCTGCGCTCCCGATCTGGGCGATCGGCAAGGAGATCAGCACCGGCGGCTGGAACGACCGTTTTGCGCTGGCGCCAATGCTCGGCGCGGGGATGATGGCTCTGGCGCTGGTGATCTGGTTCGTCCGTCCGGCCGCGCAACAGATCGTGTTGAGCGTTCTTCTACTTTTTTCCATTGCGGCGCAGGTGTGGGTGGTCAATATCTATCGCCGCGACTGGCGCACGCAGCGCGATTTCTACTGGCAGCTTCACTGGCGCGCCCCGGCCCTGAAAGAAGGTACGGCTCTTCTCAGCTTTGAACAACCCTCGCCCTCGGTGACCCACTATTCCGATGCCGGATTCGCCCTCAACGTCTTATATCATTACCAGACGGAGAATGGCTTGCTGCCCTACTGGTACTTCATCCGCCGCTTCCATTTTCATTACATCCCCGATGACCCGATCAAGTATGAGCTGCGCACATTGCAGTTCAGAGGCAATACTTCCAATGCAATTTCCGTGTTTCGTCCCGGCGGCGCCTGTCTGCGCGTGCTGGATTCCGTGTACGCGCACGATGTTCTCTACACAGAGAACCAGGAGATTTTGATTCCACTTTCTAACCTGTCTCAAATCATTCCCGACCCGGCCGCCCGGCCGCCCGACCCGGATATCTTCGGGAGGGAACCCGAGCGCACATGGTGTTATTACTTCCAGAAGGCCGACCTCGCTCGCCAACAACAGGATTGGGATGAAGTCATTGCTCTCTATAAAGAAGCAAAACAAAAGGGCTTTGCTCCAGACTATGGCGCGGAGTATATTCCCTTTATCGAAGCCTACGCTCAAACAGGCGACTGGCAGGAAGCCTTCAAATTGACCCGCGCAGCTGAAAAAGTGAACTCCGGGCTCAAGAAAATGCTCTGCGCCAACTGGGTGCGTTTGGGTGAAATCCCTTCCGCAGATATGGAAGTGGTTGCAAACGCTCAGCAATCTCTTGCCTGTTCAGAACAATAAGTCATACTCTCGCAATTCCAGGTTCAATACAATGAAAATCGAAGCTATCACACTCCACCATCTTTCCATGCCTCTGGTCTCACCCTTTGAAACTTCCTTTGGGCGCGAGACGGATCGTCAATGCGTTCTCATCACCTTGCAAGCCGATGGATTGACCGGCTATGGTGAATGCGTTGCCACGCGTGATCCGGGTTATAACTACGAAACAGCAGGGACGGCCTTGCATATCCTCCAGGAATTTCTCGCGCCTTTGATTTTAGGTCAGGACTTAGAGGACGCAGAAGATTTTCACAAGCGCGTAGAAGGAATTCGCGGCCATCATCTCGCGAAAGCCGGCGTAGAGATGGCGTTGTGGGACCTGCTCGGCAAACGTGATGGCAAACCGTTAAAGGAAATGATCGGCGGTACGCGCGAAAAAGTTGAGGTGGGGGTCTCGATCGGGATCCAGGAGTCTGTTGACGCTCTGGTGCGCACCGTCGAGTCCTACCTAGAAAAAGGTTATCGCCGCGTCAAAATTAAGATCAAACCGGGGCGTGAGATCGAAGAGACTTCCGCCGTCCGCCGTGCGTATCCCGACCTGCGCCTGCAGGTGGACGCCAATTCCGCGTATACATTAGAAACCGCCGGCACGCTCAGGCCGCTCGACGATCTGGATCTACTGTTGATCGAGCAGCCTTTATATGAAGACGATATCTGGGACCATCGCAAATTGCAGGCGGAATTCAAGACGCCAATCTGTCTGGATGAAAGTGTGGTCTCACCGCGCCATGCCCGTTACGCGTTGGAGATGGAAGCCTGCAAGATCATCAACATCAAGCCGGCGCGCGTAGCCGGGCTGAGTCAGGGCATCATCATCCATGATTATTGCCGGGAGCACAGTGTGCCCGTCTGGTGTGGCGGGATGCTGGAGACTGGCGTGGGACGCGCCTCCAATCTGGCAATTGCTTCCTTGCCCGGTTTTGTCCTGCCGGGCGATATCTCCGCATCAGATCGTTACTACCAGCGCGATATCACCAACGAGCGTTTTGTGCTGAATGAAGACAGCACCATTGACGTTCCGAATGCTCCTGGACTCGGTATCACTATCGATGAAGATGCGCTAAAGCAATTCACTCTCTCAGAAATAACCCTGAAAGCCGAATAGTATACCCTTCACGGTCACAACTGCGCTTTTTATTTTGTAGCAAGCGCAATTGTGACCGGGGTATTATATAATCAAGGCGCCATGCCTGAAATAAAAGCTTATGAGTTGCGAATCTCACGAATTCGCGCGAAGGTGTTACGAACAGATTTGCGAGCAATCGCGTCATTCGCGGCAAAATTTGTTCTTGTGTTGGCACTTTCCGCCTGTGGTGCACCAGCAAGCGCAATCCCTCCGGAAATCTCTCAAGAACCCCATCCTGTAAAGTCCTCGGTTCAGATCGCCACTTCTACTCCTACGCCGGAAACTGTGTTTGTGCACGATTCGGTTCAATTGGTGTATGCACTTGCTGCACCTTTCCCAACGGTTACAGATGGGATAACTTTTGATGAGTTAAAACGCTTCTGGATGGATGGGAATGCTCCCACACCTTTCGACGAGCATCCCTTATTGATGGAGAAGTCTGGCTACGATGCCTTCGGGGCGCTCTGGGACGAGCCCGCTGCGGGAGCCGTGCAAATTGTGGCTGCCGACCAACTCCTGGAGGCGGCATGGTCTGAGATGCCATCGTGGGCTATTGTCCCATTTGAACTGCTGGAGCCAAGATGGAAAGTATTGACGATCGATGGCCAATCTCCCATTCGCAAGGGTTTTGATCTGTCCAGTTATCCTCTTGTTGTCAACCTCACTCTTCAGTCCTCCAACGAACTTCAGTCTCCCATCCTCACCCTGCGGCCGCCCAATTATGATCCCTCCAAGCTGACCACCGTCGTCATGACCGGCGTCACGGCCCTCGTCCGTGCTACCGCGTTCACGATGGAGCTGAAGGGCAGCACCTATCCCGGCGAACGCATTCGCGAGCTGATGCGCGAAGCGGATATTGCGCATGTGAGCAATGAGATTCCATTTTATACGGGCTGCACCTTTCCCAAGCCCGACCAGGGTGCTCTAGTATTTTGTAGCGATCCAAAATATATTGATCTGCTCACCGACATCGGTGCGGATGTGATCGAACTGACCGGTAATCATTTCGCCGATCGCGGCTCTGCGGGAATGCGCGAAACAATTGAGATCTACAACGCCCACAACCTTCCATACTTTGGCGGCGGCTTGGACTTACAGGATTCGCTTGAGCCCGCGCTATTTGAATTCAACGGCAACAAGATCGCGTTCATCGGTTGCAACAAACCCGATGTGGGGCGCTTCCCTACAGCGACCAATTTTCAGCCTGGCGCGGCGCCGTGTAATTTCGAATATCTCACGGGCAAGATCAATTCACTGAAGGCACAGGGGTATGTGGTCATATCCACATTTCAGTGGAATGAAAGTTATGACTCTCGTCCCAGCCCGCAGCAGGTCAGGGACTTCCAATTGATGGCCGACTCCGGCGCCTCGATCGTCAGCGGTAGCCAGGCACATCACGCCCAGATGATGGAATTTCACAACGGTTCATTTATTCACTATGGGCTTGGCAATCTGTTCTTCGATCAGATGGGCGACCAAGATTGGATGCCGCGCGGCATTCGCCGCGAGTTCATCGATCGGTATGTGATCTATGATGGAAGACTGATCAGCGTGGAATTGATCACTGCCATGCTGGAAGATTATTCCCGTCCGCGCCTGATGACCGAGCAGGAGCGCGCCGGGTTCTTGCAGGAATATTTTTATTACAGCGGTTGGATTCCCTTCAGCGCAACGCCGACTCCCACGATCACACCGACGCTGACGCCAATGTCCATCCCGGCTTTTTCGGGGACGCCGCAGCCTTAGACTCAGCGCGCGCTGAGTGCTTCACAAATGAAGCGTTGTCATGACAGACGCGCTTCGTCTTCACTCGCCTGACGGCTCTCTCCGCTCAGCGCGAGAAGGAATAGGAGCATTCCATGACCATCTATGACATTTCCCTCACAATCTCTCCTGATCTTCCCACGTGGCCTGGCGACCCACCGCTCGAGCTTGAGCGCTTCGAATCTATGGACAAGGGAGGGCACAACAATATCTCAAAGATCAGCACGAGTGTTCATGTCGGAACGCACGTCGATGCACCGTATCATTTTCTGAATGACGGCCGTACCGTGGAGCAGCTCCCGCTCGAGGTGTTGACCGGTCCCTGTTACGTGATCCAGCTTCCGGATGGGATTGAGGCGATCACCGCCGAGGTGCTCGACAGGACGGAGATCACCTCTGAGATGAAACGTGTCCTGTTTGGCACCCGTAACTCGCATCTCTGGGCAAAGGGCGAATCGAAATTCCAAACGGATTTTGTGGCCATCACAGAAGATGGCGCCGAGTGGCTGGTGGAGCGCGGCGTTCAACTGGTGGGCGTCGATTATCTATCGGTCGCGCCGTATGGTGACTCGATCCCAACGCATACGACCCTGCTCAGGGCAGGTGTTGTGCTGGTAGAGGGATTGAACCTCTCAAACGTCATGCGCGGGTTCTACGATCTGTATTGCCTGCCCCTGAAGATTGCGGGCTGTGATGGTGCGCCCGCGCGGGCGATCCTGATTCAATCAAAGTAAATATTCAAATCTGAGCAATCGAAGCGGTTGCCACAATTAGGGCAGGTGACCTTGCAGTTCTTTTCGTACATCTCATGACCACACCGGTCGCAGTTGTAAACGCGGTCTTTTGCCGCCTGATTTTCCCGCCACTTCACAGGCTTTAGCAGGGAACGGTCGAATTCAGTGATTCGTTCACTGCCGAGCCGGGTGACTTCTGTCATCACGGCCTCTGCATCCCGGCGCAATTGGCCCACTTCGATGCCCCGGCAAATTTCGGGCCAATCCTTCATCCACTTCTGGCTGCGCCCATAGACTTTGACCGCGCCGCTGTAATTCCCGCGCGTAATATGCAAATAGACTACTGCCGTTTGTAGAATCCCGCGATAGAGATCACGGACCTTGCCCTTTTCTTCATTCCAGGCATCTTCCAGCGTTTCATGGGCTTCAAAATATTCGCCTGCATTGAACAGCCTGAGTCCCTCCACGGCTTGCGGGTGGAGACGTGCATTACATGAGTCGTGAATCGATTCACTCATTGGGTCTTATTCTCACAGTCCCTGTGTTCCCGGTGGCATTTTTTAAACAGTCATTGGGAGGGTGTCTGCAATTATAGTCGTAATGGTAAAATTTCCTTCCAATTATGCGTTCGCTTTTCGAAAACAAACGCTTAATCCTGCTGCTGGCTGCGCTCGCGCTGGGGGCTTTAACAGTACTCGCCATCAGTTTGAACCAGCTTCCGTTCCGCGAGGGCCAGCGTTTCGTCCGGGAGGAGACGCCCAGGACTCCTCTGCCTGTCCCGGAAGTGACGCAGGAATTTATCGAAATCCCCATTCTGCAACAAGTCATGGTATTGATCTTGTTCGTAATGCTTGTGATCCTTGTTAGCCTGTTGCTGTCCCCTGAGAAACGCAAGCGCTTCTTCCTGTTACTAATTCGAGTGATATTTACTGTCTGGGCGATCTATTTCTTATTTAAAAATTACGGGAACCAGCTATTTGGTTTCAATCTCCAAACAGGGGAAGGGGGGCCACCCGCCGACGCTTCCACCGTGCCGATGCCCACCTTTGAGCCACCTGAAGTCTCACCCACATTTTCCTATTTGCTTAGTTTTGCATTTGCCCTGCTTTTCCTGGCAGTGATCTGGGTTCTTTATCGCGGCTGGCAGAGATACATGGCACTGAACAAAACCAAGCCCCTGGATGAGATTGCAAAAATCGCGCGTTCTTCTTTAAACGATCTTTCTTCAGGCAGGAATTCCAGCGATGTGATCATCAACTGTTATCTGCGTATGAGCGATGTCGTCTCGAATAAACGGCAATTGTATCGAGGTGTGGCAATGACGCCGCATGAGTTTGCCCTGCGGTTGGAGCAGGCAGGTCTGCCCGGTGATGCCGTTACGCGGTTGACGCGTCTGTTTGAAGGGGTGCGCTACGGGGACAGGAAGTCGGGTCCAAAAGATGTCAATGAAGCGGTGAGCTGCCTAAAGACCATCTTGCATTACTGCGGAGAGCCCGTATGACTGGCTTATCGATACAAACGCAGCGCCGGCT
This sequence comes from Anaerolineales bacterium, assembly GCA_035463255.1. Taxonomy (GTDB): domain Bacteria; phylum Chloroflexota; class Anaerolineae; order Anaerolineales; family Villigracilaceae; genus Defluviilinea. The sequence continues at coordinate 17,066 of DATHTL010000217.1, forward strand.
CATTTTGCTGGCTGCCCTCATTATTGCGGGAATACTGGCATTTCCCTTGCGAGAAGCCATCTATAGCATGATCGTGATTCCGGCCGCGTTCATCGGCTGGTATCTCAACTTGCTGTATCGTTCGTATTCACAGGGAATCTGGTGGCTGGCCGTTGTTTTGATCGTGCTCTTCATGATCGCATTCAGCCTTGTTCCGCGGGGTACAGCGCGCAACCGGGTTACAGAAAAACGTAGACCTCTACAAGGTCCGGTGCAGAGCCTCACTGTGTCGCTGGAGAAAGCAGAGCGCGGCATGTATTTCAAATGGGTGATTGCCAACCGGCTGGGGAAACTTGCCTATCAGATGCTGCTCCATCGCGAGAGTGGACGTCCCCGTTCGGTGCTTGCTCCGCTAACCGGGATCGATTGGGAACCTTCGAAACCTCTACAAACGTATCTCGAGACAGGCTTGCACGGATCGTTCGCTGATTTCCCGAATGTGAAACGTCCCCTTGGCTCGCCGCCAAAGACCCCACTTGATCTGGATGTTGCCGAGGCTGTTGACTTTCTTGAATCGCAAATAGAGAATGGACATTCGCCGCATAGACACTGAGACTCAGAGAATAAGATCTTCTTTGCGTCTCCGCGACTTGATTATCCCCGTCGGGGACTGCGGCTAATCTTATCACTGGAGTAGACCGTGACTGATATTTCTCAGGTTTCGTCATTGAGCAGGCAAGTCATTGCAGAGGTGGAGCGTGCCGTGGTGGGGAAACGCGCCCTGCTGGAAATGATGATGGCATCCGTGCTGGCAGGCGGACATATGCTGCTGGAGGATTTTCCTGGCCTCGGGAAAACGCTCGTGGCGCGCAGTTTTGCGAAAGTGCTCGGCCTGGAATTCAAGCGCATCCAGTTTACGCCGGACCTGTTGCCGGGTGACATCACGGGTGGCTATATCTTCAACCGTACCAAGAATGAGTTCGAGCTGCGCAAAGGTCCGATCTTTGCGAACATCGTCCTTGCCGACGAGATCAACCGCGCCTCACCAAAGACCCAGTCCGCGCTGCTGGAGGCGATGCAGGAAGGGCAGGTGACCATTGAAGGCGAAACGCTGCCTTTGCCTGTGCCGTTCCTTGTGCTGGCCACGCAAAACCCAATCGAATATGAAGGCACGTTCCCGCTGCCCGAAGCGCAGCTCGATCGTTTCATGTTGAAGCTGACTGTGGGATATCCCAGCATAGAAGAGGAAAAACTCATCCTGCGTCGACGCCGGGAACGCAAGCAAGACGAAGTCGTTTTGCGTGAAATTACAAGCGCCAGCCAGGTCCTCGAAATGCGAGATTGTGTCGAGAGCGTCCACGTCAATGTAGACCTTGAAACCTATATCGCGACCCTGGTCCATGCCACGCGCGTCGATCGGCGTGTTTCCGTGGGTTCAAGCCCGCGCGGGTCACTGGCGTTTCTCAAGATCGCGCGCGCCAATGCTGCCATCGAAAACCGTGATTTCATCACGCCTGATGATATCAAGCGCTATGCAATCGCCGTGCTTGGTCATCGTGTCATCCTGCAACCAGAATATTGGATGTCGCGTCAGGTCACCGACGACGTGATCCGCGACACGCTGGAAAAGACGCCGGTGCCGGTGGTGAAGTAACCCTCACCCCCGGCCCCTCTCCCATAGGGAGAGGGGAGTCATATGTCCCGTTCACTCCTCCTTAGCCTCCTCACCTATGGTCTTCTCCTGACAGGTATCGCAACTGTGGAGGGAGAATTTCTTGCTCTGGCGTTGCCGCTGGTGTCGTATTTGCTTGTGGGCTATTTGCAGGCGCCCGAACAGGTGAAACTCGAGGCGACCCGACACTTAAGCGTCGAACGTACCTCACCGAATTCAGATGTAGAGGTGACAGTGACAGTGACGAATCAGGGTTCAAGCCTGGAGGAAGTGCTGCTCGAGGATCTTTTACCGGCCGGCTTGACCGTCCGCGCACAACCTCCGTCTCCACTCAGAACCAACCGGCATCTGCTGAGGCTGAAGAAGGGTGAGACATACACCTTTGCCTACACCGTTTCAGGTCCGCGCGGCGGGTATGTGTTCGAGGGGCTGGAGGCGCGCGCGAGCGATCATTTGGCGGTCCGCAGCTCAAGGGTCCGCGTGGAGGCCAAGGGACGGTTGTTCGTCCTCCCGCCCGTGACGCCAGTCCGCAATATTGCCATTCGTCCGCGCCGGACGCGCGTTTATGCGGGAACTATCCCGGCGCGGGCTGGTGGTTCGGGAACGGAATTCTTCGGCGTGCGCGAATATCATCCGGGCGATCCGCCGCACTCCATCAACTGGCGCGCCAGCTCACGTTATGAGGATTTATTGTATGCGAACGAATACCAGCAGGCGCGCGTAGCAGACGTGGGCATCGTGCTCGATGGTCGCCTGCGGACAAATGAGTTCGCGCGCGGACATTCGTTGTTCGAATATTCCATCCAGGCGGCGGCCTCTCTGGCCGATGCCTTGCTGAATCAGGGGAACCGAGTGGGGCTCTTGCTGTATGCTTCCTATCTCGGCTGGACGTTTCCCGGGTATGGAAAGATCCAGCGTGAGCGTATACTGCACGCTCTGGCTAACGCCAAGACCGGCGAGAGCCAGGTGTTTGCCGGGCTCGAGCACATCCCGACACGCTTGTTCCCACCTGAGTCGCAGATCGTCTTTGTCTCGCCGCTCAGCGAGGATGATCTGAAGCCGTTGATTCAGCTGCGCGCTCAGGGTTATGATGTGTTAGTGGTGAGCCCAAACCCGGTCAAGTTTGAGCTTTCCTATTTGCCGTCTGATAACCCAAACGTGGATCTAGCCGGGCGCGTCGTTCGTATGGAAAGGTTGTTACTCTTGCAGCGGCTCCAGCGCGCCAATGTCCACGTCCTGGATTGGGATGTGCAGGAGCCGTTTGATCTGTTGGTGAAAAGAAGACTGGGTCGCTTGCCGATCTGGCTGCGTGCGATAGGGAGATAAAGAATAGCCATAGAGACGCTGAGTCACAGAGTTTAAAATTTTTTTTGTGTCTCCGTGACTCTGTGGCTTAAAATAGAACCATGACCATCATTGCCTTACTATTAAGTATTCTTCTGGGAACCATCTCGCTTACCGTCGGATATTCGCTGGCAGGCGCCGCGGATTATTCGCGCTTTTTTCTCGTGCTGGCAATCCTCTGGCTCGTTGCGCATTTCCGCAAGGGGTACTGGTTCTCTTCGATTGCCCTCATCATAATCATTGCCGGCGCAGCGTATGGGGTGTGGCAGCAATTCCCGACTGTGTGGATGCTCCTTGGCGCGGTCGGCGGCTTGCTCGGCTGGGACCTCTCGGATTTCGCACGGCGCTTGAGCTATGCCTCGCCCATGGATGATACCCGCAGCATGGAGCTTCGCCACCTGGAGCGTGTAGGCATTGTCGCCGCACTTGGGCTCGGGCTCTCGCTGCTCACTGTTTTTGTCCGTTTCCAGCGGTTGGCGTTCGAGGTTGCCGTGGTGCTCGTGCTATTGGCTGCGCTGGGGTTGACGCGACTTGTGATTGGATTAAGAAAATATTGAGAAAGATTGGAACATCTCTTAAGGCGCAAGATGCTTTAATACATCGCGTGCCTGTTCTAACACCGACTCTCTTAATTCAAGAGGTGCAATCACTTTGACATAGCTCGCCAGGCCGAAGACCAGCATTTTGGCTAACAGGTCCGAGTCCATCTTCAAGGACATCGTCATCCATCCATTCTCGTCTGCCCCGCGAATAAGCTCCCAACGCCCAGGCATCAGCCATTTGACAAAGGAAACGCGTTCCGGGTGAATGTGCAGGGTACACCGATACTCAGAGAAAGAACTGTGAAAGCTCTGTTCATGTGCCTGCCAGTACGTTGGTAGATCAAAATCGGGCTGCCGTGAAAATGACTGATCCAGCAGACGTACGGAGAGAAACCGGCTCACACGATAGGTTCTTAATTCATTTTCCCGCTCAGCCAGCAAATACCACAGGCTCGATTTACAGATCAGGCTATAAGGTGCTAAAACGCGCTCCGTGACGGTACCATCAAAATTTTCATATCTTGCTTCGATCAGTCGATCTTCGTAAACGGCCCGCTGAAGATCGTCCCAGAAGGGAGAAGTGGTATTGTCATGCCACCACCAAGTAGGATCGATCATCAAGCGCTGTCGGATGTGATCTGCGGTGGAGTAATGCATCTTCGGCAGTGCTGCCAGTAGTTTCATCAACATGCGTTCCGCGGCGTCGCCCAACCCAACATCTTGAAGCGCACGGTTATTGCTCGCGATAAAGAGAGTCTGTACTTCTGAGCTATTCAAACCAGTTAACGAGGTACGGTACTCCTCGATCAGCGCAATGCCGCCCCCATGACCACCTTCACTATAAACCGGTATACCTGAGGATGACAGCACGCTGATATCGCGCAGGATCGTTCGGCGTGAAACGCCTAACTCTTCCGCCAGCGTTTTGGCTGTCATTTTGCCGCGCGTTTGTAACAATAAAATGAGCGTCAACAACCGGTCTGCCCTCATTTTTAAATCTCCTTCCTCTTGAGTGACAGAAGATGTCACCCAAGGAGGTTATTATAGAAATATATCAAAAAAAAGGAGAGATGAAATGATTAAGACAAGAAAAGAATACTTTAGCATGGAAGACGGGCAGATTTATTACGAAACCACTGGCGATGGATTTCCACTTGTTCTTTCGCATGCTGGCTTCCTGGATAGCCGCATGTTTGATGCCGTGTGGAAGCCCTTAGCACAGCATTTCCGGGTGATCAGGTATGACATGCGTGGCTTTGGCAAGTCCAGCCAGGTCAAGGGACCATTAAGCCGCCGTGCTGACCTGAAACAATTGCTACAGCACCTTGGCATCACACGAGCGCATCTGGTCGGATCCTCCATGGGCGGCGAGATCAGTCTTGATCTTGCACTCGAACAACCGCAATCCGTCGCTTCGCTGACTCTGGTTGACTCCGTACCGAGTGGCTTTGCACTGCAGGGCACACCGCCTCGCTACATGTTTGAAATGTTCGATGTGGTGCAGCGCGGTGAGGTTGAGCGTGCGAGCGAGCTTCAAATCCGAATCTGGCTGGATGGTGAATACAGGGAGCCTGAGCAGGTCGACCCTGTCTTGCGGAAAAAAGCACTGGCGATGAATCGCATTCCAGTTGCACAAAGAACTTTCTTCGTGGCCGATACACAGCCAATCGATCCGCTCGATCCGCCCGCCGTTGCCCGCCTGGAAGGTGTAAACTGCCCCACGCTGATCGTGGCTGGATCTCTCGATCATCCGGAAATTCTGCGTGCTGCTGATGTAATGGTCACCCGGATCCCTAATGCCCGGAAAACCATTCTTGAGGGCACTGCGCATGTACCCAGTTATGAACAGCCCGAGAAATTTGTCCAGTCGCTGTTGGAGTTTCTGTGTCCTTGAATGTCTTGCGCCGGTGTTGACTACGTCACATGTGCCAAAACAGCGGGATCCCAGACATTGACTTGCCATGAAAACTTACACAGAATGATGCTGTAGAGGATGTCATACAAGTTCTCTACGGCATCATTCTACTACGAGGACAATCATCCAGAGCGCCTTATGGATATTTCTGCAGTGCATGTGTAAGTTTGAGACACCTTTCAGGTGTGCCCTTTATCTTCACAAACAACCGGTTCTACATGAAGTCAAAGTGAGCTCTCCAAAAATGCATGAACGGTCAATCTGTTTAGACTTTTGCTGTCAGGCGGAATGCCCGTTCAATTGTCCCGTCAGTCACTGCCCGGCTTGAGGTCGGTCATGGCTAACTTGTTTTGCGCGTTCGAGCGTTGGGAACAGGAGCGGAGCGCGGTATTCATAACCCGGCAACAGCTCAGATGCCAGCTCGTCAAAGATCGAATAACTTAATTGAACAAAGTTGAGCAGCTCTTCACTCGCGTTCCCTTGGCTGTTCAAGGAAAAACGATTCACCAATTCATTTCCCCAACCTCCTGTCCGGTGAACCGTTGTTTTCTTCTCATGGTCTCGCCTGATCATCTGGAGTACGAGGCTATCCCTCGCCAAATCGAGTGCTAGGTGAAATGCAATCAGCAAGTCATTCCGCACTACCTTTGCCATCGCCGTGGCTGCTTTGAACCAAAACGCATCGACCATTTTTTCCAGCTCTTCACGAGAGATATCTTGATACTGCACTGGTAATGAGAGTGAGGCAAGGCGTGTTTCGATGTCAGGCAATGTAGACCAAACCACAACGTAAGGTGAGGGAAAGAGATTCTGCTCGCCCAGGGCTGGTTCCTGCAGCACCGATTCAGAAATAAATGTCAGGTCGAATCTGCGAAAATCGTCCAGGCAAACTCGCAGTGTCCTGGTCAAGTGATTTTCGTGTCTCTCTGCACCGACCAGTTGTCCGAAAGGGGCTAGCCAGCCGGTAGATAGGTAATACCGATCCAGGGCATGGTCAGCCAGGATGATCTTCGCATCTACATCGCTCCAAACATCTGCCTCGGATTTCGCAGAGGCGAGTGATCCACTGAGTATAAAAGACTTGACGTCGGGTTCATTGTGAAAAAACTGACTGAGTTGTTCGATTGCTTCTGTTTGCCAGATGGATTCATCTCTCATTCTGTCTTCCCTTATTGAGCTTGCGTTTCCTGGAACGATTCCAGCCAGGCTTGAGCTTCTTGCGGATGCTTAAACCGAATTGCCTTCAGATGCCGATGTTCCGGCTGGGCAAGCAGCAGCGGATATTCTCGCTTTCGTCTCCAATACGTTTGGAACAGCCAGTTATAGAGTGATTCTTTTGACCACAATTTAAAATGATTCCAGAACGGCTCGCGGTTTGTGCCCCACAGCAGTTCCTGAGTCCACCAGCGCTTGAAGTTGCGGCGCGTGAGCTGCCATAAAACTCTCCAGATAGAATAGTCCAGCCAGATGATGGCTTCTGCCTTTGGCCAGATCAAGTCGCGGACAACATGATAGTTTCCAGCCACGATCCATTTCTCGGCCCGTGTCGCTTCTTCCACGCGGGCTCGAAACACATCCAGCGGAGCAGATCTCCAGTTCGGTTCCCAATGGAGAGCATCCAATTCGATGTAGTTCAGACGGAAGCACCTGGACAGTCTCTCTGCCAGTGTGGATTTTCCCGAGCTGGTTACACCGACGATAACAACACGTTTGTAGGGAAATGAGTGCATAAGAAGTTTTGCCACGGAATCGCGGAGACACAGAGTTCTTTAATTATTTTCTCAGCGTCTCAGTGTCTCCGCGGCTACCTTACATAAATAGGATTGCTGAAAATCCAGCCTCGTTTGAGTCCGAGATAATTGCGCCAAACCTCTACACGGTAGGCGCCCGGTTCGGTGGCGCTGTAGGCACAGGCCTGGGAATTTTTCCAGATGTTAACGAGCTTTCCATCTTTGATCAAACGGATCTCGCCAGGCTGGGGCAAGTGCGCCTGCAATGTTACACCGCGCTTTGATGAGATCTCATCACCCATGATCACGGATGATTCAAGCCCTCTGCCTTTGAACGTAAATCCGCGCGTGGAGCCAGGTAGATCGTACCCGACGAAGCACCGCCCGGCGGCGAGAGCGTCATAGATCATTTTTTTATCGATAACGACGTCACCGGTCAACGGCTCGGGAATAAAGAGGTGAGTGTTGACCGTGCGGAAATGGAAATCATAGGGAAAGATGACGCGATGGACCGGTCCCATGTGCATGTTCAAGGCGTGGGCATCCGAGCCGCCAATGGCAACCACCCGTTGTCCGTTGGCCAGCATGTCATCCCAGCGTTCGAGAACTTCACGGCTGGGATGGTGACCGATAAAGCGCGGAAAGAAGGCATAGAACGCGCCGTGCAGTTTTGTAGGGACAAGTGTCTTGAGCTCACTCAGTCCGTTCCAGAGCTCAATACCCGTATAGCCCTGGACATCCCAGGCTTCCCAGGAAATGTCCGTTTCGTTGAAGGCGGGAGCCTCCGGGTCGCGGGGGTGGGCAATGAAGGAGAGCCCGCCTGCGTCGTTAACCCCGTTGATCAAGGTTTGCGGGTCATCGGCCAGCGTGGACACGTCGCGGTTGGTGTTGAACACCAGCAGGTGGTTCTTTTGCGGGTCACGATCCTGGTCGTGAACCTCCTGTCCAACGAGGAGCAGGACACGGCTTGTGCGGAGCGGTGTGGACGGCTTGCGCGGGACGCGATAGTATCCCTCCACACCCTGCACCAGTACATTATGATCTGTCACAATAACTGCATCCAGCCCGGCACGGATGGCCGCATGAGCGATATCTTTGTGAGTGCCCGTTCCGTCTGAGTAGACGGTATGCATGTGCAAATTGACGACGATTTCGTGCATCAGTCCCTAGTCCTCAAAGTAAAGCCTTGCGAAGGTTTCTTGCTTTGTCTGGGTTGTGCCAGTCAAACCTTCGCAAGGCTTAAGTCATCCAAGTTGACGGTTTTTCTCTCTAGCAGGTATAATGGTTCCGCTTAATACAAGGAGGCACATCGTACATGGTTACTTATCTAAATATTGCGCTGATTATAATCTCCGTCCTGCTTATCCTCAGCGTCATCCTACAAAGCAAAGGCGCAGGCTTGGGCGGTTTGACAGGCGCCGATACCGGCAGCATCTTTACGGCTCGCCGCGGCGTCGAGCGCACATTGTTCTGGACGACCATTATTTTGAGCGTTATTTTTTTCCTGCTGGTGATAACGCTTCTGTTGATCGCCTGATTCAATGAGTTACGAATGAAAGGCCGTTTGATCCGCGCGGCTGCGGCTGCGGGGTGAACGTGCCTTTCTTTTTGTATATGAAACAACTACGCTGGCAGATATTAATCGTCCTGGTCACACTGGGCATTGTGGCAGTCTTGTTGTTCACTCAGCAGTCACCGGTGACCACGGGTCCGTTCCTGCCGCAGCCCGAACAGGGTGGTATTTACACGGAGGGACTGGTCGGCTCGCTTGGACGGCTGAATCCACTCCTCGATTGGAATAACGCCGCGGACCGTTCTGTGAATCGTCTGCTTTTCAGCGGGTTAATCCGCTTCGATGAGCATGGTTTGCCGCAGGCCGATGTAGCGGAAGGCTGGGGCGTTTCGGAAGACGGCACGATCTACAACTTCACGATTCGTGACAACGCGGTCTGGCACGATGGCACGCCTGTCACCAGCGATGATGTCATTTTCACCGTCGATATGATGAAGAGCGCGGGTTCGTTGTACCCGCAGGATATCAAGGATTTGTGGGGCAAGATCGAAGTGGAGCGCTTGAATGACAAGAATCTGAAGTTCACGCTGCCCGAGCCGTACGTTCCCTTTATCGACTATCTGACCTTTGGCATTTTGCCGAAACATCTGCTTGAGTCGATCACGCCCGACCAGATGCCGAATGCGGATTTCAACATCAATCCCGTTGGGACGGGCCCGTATAGGTTCGATCACTTGCTCGTAGACGATGGCCAGATCACCGGCGTGGTACTGACGGTCTCAGATACCTATTATGGAAAGCCTGCCTTTATTGAACAGGTAGTGTTCCGGTATTATCCGACCTCTGCCGAGGCCATGGATGCCTATCAACAGGGCGATGTGCTCTCGGTGAGTGAGATTACTGCGGATGTGCTGCAGGCTGCTCTTGAAGAACCGAATCTCTCTGTCTATACCGGCCGTTTGCCTCAAATGACCTTTGTCCTGTTCAATTTGAACAACCCTGAGGTGGCCTTCTTGCAGGATCCGGAAGTGCGCCGTGCTCTCATGGTCGGCACCAATCGTCCGTATATTGTCAACACGCTGATGAAGGGACAGGCGGTAATGGCTGATGGACCGATCCTGTCGCAGTCGTGGGCGTATCATGATGGCATCGAGCGGTTCGAGTTCAACCCGGATGAATCGGTCAGCCTATTGAAGGGCGCCGGATATATTATTCCTGCAGAGGGCGGCGAAGTGCGCGGCAAAGAGGGGACGCTGCTCGCGTTCACGATGGTGCATCCCGACGACTCCCTGCATACACAAATCGCGGAGATGATTCAGGAACAGTGGGCGGCGATCGGTGTTCAGGTGGAACTGCAGGCTGTACCTTACGACCGGCTCGCCACGGATTTTCTTGTCTCGCGCAGTTATCAGGCTGCCCTCGTGGATCTGAACCTGGCGCGCACGCCGGATCCCGATCCTTATCCGTTCTGGCACCAGGCCGAAAAGACAGGCGGACAGAATTATTCCCAGTGGGATAACCGCGCCGCCAGCGAATATCTCGAGCAGGCCCGCGTCACTACGGACTACACATTGCGCACCCGGCTCTATCGCAACTTCCAGGTGGTCTTTGCCAAGGAGCTGCCCGCGCTACCGTTGTTTGTCCCGGTTTATTCCTACGGGGTGGACTCGGAGGTGCAAGGGGTGCAAGTCGCGGCGTTGTACGATCCGAGTGATCGCCTCGCAACCTTCTCCAACTGGTATCTCCTCACACGCCGCGCACTCGAGCAGACGGAAATTCCTACAGTTGCGCCGTAAAGATCTACAGAAGCGCTTATAAGCGCCGACCGATTCAACCCATCGATCTCAAGAGAGGAATTATGAGCGAACCACGAGAAGCACTGGAGTACGCAAAGCAGAACCGTGAACAGTTTTTAAACGCGCTGATCGAGGCGCTGAAAATCCCGTCTATTTCGACAGACGACCAATTCAAGGAAGATGTGCGCCGCGCCGCCGAATGGATGGCCGATCATCTGAAACAGCTTGGCATGGAAAATGTGGAGATCATGCCGACGGATGGCGGACACCCGGTCGTCTACGCTGACTATTTGAAAAAACCTGGCGCGCCCACGGTTTTGGTCTACGGCCATTACGATGTGCAGCCGCCCGATCCGGAGGAGTTGTGGGAGTCGGGACCGTTCGAGCCTCAGGTGCGCGGAGAAAAGCTATATGGACGCGGCGCCTCCGATATGAAGGGACAGGTGCTCGCATCCTTTCATGCTATTGAGTCTCTGATGAAAAATGGCGGGATGCCTGTCAACCTGAAGTTTCTTTTGGAAGGGGAAGAAGAGATCGGTTCCAAACATCTCGAACCGTTTCTCCAGAAACATGCTGAGAGATTCAAAGCCGATGTTTCGTTGAACCCTGATGCCGGTATGATGGGCATCGACATGCCGACCATCACCTACGGCCTACGCGGGCTAGCCTATTTCGAAATCAACGTCTGGGGACCTCGGGCCGATCTGCATTCCGGTCTGTATGGCGGCGCGGTTCACAACCCCGCTCAGGTGCTGGCGGAGCTGGTCGCCAAAATGCACGATGAAAAGGGACGGATCACCCTGCCAGGTTTTTATGATAGCGTGCGGACGCTCAGTGAGCAGGAACGTGCTGACTTCGCCCGCCTGCCCAATGACGATGCGCACTATCTGGAAGAGACAGGCGTCCCGGCGCTGTGGGGCGAGGACGGGTATACCTCCGCGGAGCGCACCGGAGCGCGTCCCACGCTTGAAGTGAACGGCCTGCTCTCCGGCTGGACCGGACAGGGCTCGAAGACCGTGCTGCCTGCCAAAGCCATGGCAAAAATCTCGTGCCGCCTCGTGCCTGATCAGACGCCTGATGAGGTGGAGGAGCAGATGATCCGCTTCATGGAAGAGAATGCGCCAAACACGGTGAAGTGGGAAGTTAAAGATCTCACACACAGCCCCACTGCCATTGCGGATTTGAACAATCCTGGTGTGAAGGCAATGCATGATGCCATGGAAGCTGTGTGGGGCAAGCGCCCCTTTTACCGGCGGGAGGGTGGCTCGATCGGCGCGGTGGCTATGCTGCAGCAGATTTGCAACGTCGAATCGGTGCTGGTCGGTATGGGATTGCCCAGCGACAACGTGCATTCCCCGAATGAACATCTCCATCTTCCAACTTGGTATAAAGGCATTGACGCGTTCATCCATTTCTTTTATAACCTGGGATAGTTAAGACATAACTTTGCGAAGGTTTGCCAGCAGGTTACGCTGTAGCTTGAATATTCAACCTTCGCAAGGCTGCGAGTCAAGTTTTCCGTCCCGCAGACGCGGGACGGTTTTATAAGGTGAAAATCATTTATGGAAGACAAAATTATTACGTATGGTGGACAGGCAGTGATCGAGGGCGTGATGATGCGCGGGCAAAAGGCATTTGCGATTGCGATGCGCGCGCCCGATGGCAATATCGTGATCCATAAAGAGGGCCTGGCAAAGGTCTACCGGTCAAAGATCACGAAGATCCCATTCCTGCGCGGGGTGATTTTATTGTGGGATGCGCTGGGGCTTGGCATCCGTGCTCTGACGCTCTCGGCAAACACACAGACCGGTGAAGACGAAAAACTCGAAGGCCCGGCGCTCTATCTTACTCTCGGCATCTCGCTCTCGATCGGGATCGGATTGTTCTTCCTGGCTCCCGCAGCAGTCGGCGGGTTGGCAGAACGCTATCTCGATTGGAACCCATGGCTGGCCAACCTGCTCGAGGGCATCGTCCGCTTGATCCTGCTGGTCGGCTATATCTGGGCGATCGGCTTCATGCCCGATGTGAGGCGACTGTTTGGCTATCATGGCGCGGAGCATAAGACCATCAATGCCTACGAAGCCGGCGCCGAGCTAACTCCAGAATCGGTGGCGAAATTCTCTCTGCAGCATCCCCGCTGTGGGACAGCATTTATTCTGACTCTGGTGTTGATCTCGATTCTTGTCTTTACTGCGCTCGGGCCGCTCTCCATGTTCTGGAGGCTGGCGAGCCGTGTGCTGTTGATCCCCATCCTGGCCGGGATCTCGGTGGAATACATTCGCTGGACGGCCAATCACCTGGACTCGCCGCTCGTGCGTCTGCTCATCAAGCCAAACCTTGCGCTGCAGTCGCTGACAACGCGCGAACCCGACCGGTCCATGCTGGAAGTGGCGATCGAGTCCTTCAAGACAATGCGGAAAGCTGAACAGGACTTAGTCGTGTAAGCATCTTATGTAGAGTGAGATTTATCTCGCCTTATACTAACTTCCGGGCGGAAACTGCACAAAAGTGCGTCTGCCCGGTTTTGTTTATAATGACAGAATGAAATCCAGGCCGGCAAGAAGCTTCTTGTTAGTATTCGTCCTTCTCGCTCTGTGCATTGGCGGATATGTCCTTTACGATCGCGGCAGGCCTGCTCCGGTTCCGGTAAAAGAGGAACTCTATGAAGGCGTGACCTATCGCCGAGTGGTTCGATTTCTCCCGCACCCGCTGATTGCCCACGTGTTGACGATAGACACAAAAGCAAAGGGCATTGAGTTTCTGGTCACGCCGCCGGATGCGAGTGGGGAGCAGCCGCTGAAGGCGCGGACCACCTCTCAATTTCTGGAGGAGTTTGGGCTGCAGATCGCGATCAATGGGGATAACTTTGGGCCCTGGTGGTCGCGCGGCCCGGCAGACTATTATCCGCACGTCGGAGATCCTGTTGCGCCGTTCGGTTTTGCTGCGTCGAAGGGGAGGGTTTATGCGATAGACAACATTGAGGAAGTTGGAATTCGGCCGACTCTCTATATCAACCGCAGAAATGTCTTATCGTTTAATAATCAGCCAAATCGAATACATCACGCGATCTCTGGGGAACGAATGATTGTATTGAAAGGGGAAGTTGTGCCTGATTTGGATGACAGAGAATTGGACCCGCGTACTGCAGCGGGGATCAATCGGAATGGACGTTATCTCTATATTGTTGTCGTGGATGGCCGCCAGCCGTTTTACAGCGAAGGGGCGACGTTTGTTGACCTGGCTGAACTCATGATCGAGCAGGGAGCTTTTATGGCAATGAACATGGACGGGGGAGGTTCTTCAACGATGGTGATCGAAGGGGAGAATGGCGAACCGAGAATCCTCAACTCGCCGGTTGACAGTATGATCCCCGGCCGCGAGCGACCGGTGGGAAATCATTTAGGTATTTTCGTAAAGTGATTGAGTCCGGATGATACGTGATTGGCTTTCTTGGTATTTCCGTGAAGTGTGTTGCGAGATCGCGACAAGATAGCTGCTGGTGACCACTTATTGCTTATGGTTGGCAAGAAATATCTCTTCGATCTTCATATCAAAGAGATCGGCGATCTTGAACGCCAGCGGCAGGCTCGGGTCATATTTTTCGGTTTCGATCGCATTGACCGTTTGACGCGACACGTCCAGCTTTTCTGCCAGATCCGCTTGTGACCAGCCTCGTTCCGCCCGGAGGTCACGCAAGCGGTTTTTCATCGGTAGCGCCTCCAGGCAACCGCCAGACCGATGAAGTAAAAGAGAGGCAGATAGGTCCAGGTGTGTCGATAGCTCCAGTCCTCCCGTGACAAGGGAATCGCCAATTCGAGCAGCCCAAGCAACATAAATAAAAGGATCGCCAGAGGAAAGGCAATAGCCAACGCCTCTAACTGGACTCGACGATGAAGCTCATCCAGCGAGCGTAGCCCTGCCAGGGTGAACACCAAAAAGAAAGCGAATGGGATCAAGGGCGCCAGGGCGACGACGATGCGCCACCCCTCTGAAAGGCTGCCATTGTCAAGGAGCCTGCGAGTGAGCAGGTACACAAATGCCCAAGCCAACCCGGTGCACATGACCGTCCATTGCCCCGGTGCTTTTTCAAGAATGGTTTTCATTTCTGCCTCCTGGTGCCCATCTATGTGTAAAGGAAACTTTACACGCCGAACTATAAAACAACCCCTGCGAAATGTCAAGGGTGCTTTACATCTCTGTGCCAAGCGCAGTAGGGCTTGTTCCCGGTGACTAAAAGAGAGTGTTTTAGAACGCAATCTCCCCAATCTGCTCGAAATTGACATCGAACAGCTCTTCCGCTTCCATGTCCGCCTCGGCCTGTTCGATATCTCCGGCCTGGATGCCGCGCTCGCAGTAGGACCGGTAGCTGCAGAACAGGCACTTTTGACGGTCCTCTGTCAGTGGGTAGGAGGTGGCGGTGGCAACCTCCCCCGAGAGCTTCAGCAGGGCATCCCAATCCCGGTGGAATTGCAGGGACGTGTAAGCAAAGCGTGCCGGATCATCCGGAAAATCCGCAAACCAGTAGACCATCTCGATCTGTTCCGGCTCGAACGGTTTGCCGCCGTTCAAATGCGCGCCGGCATGGACCAGTAGGGCCCGGTAGACGCGCGTCTGCATACGAGCAGACAGCCATTCGTTGCGCGGTCGCTTGCGATAGGTCTTCCAGTCATAGATGGTCACTTTGTCATCCCGAAGCGCGATCAAATCATACTTGGCAAGCAGACGGTATTTGCCCAGTGGAGCGGAAAGGTTGGCCTCAGGGTAACGCCTGGGTAGATCCTTCAGGCCTCTCAGCTCCGCTGAGCTCTGAAAATTCTCCCACCAGCGCTGCAGATTGGGCGTATTCGCAAACTTGGCGATCTGCTCGGCCGGGATACCGATCAAATGCTGCTGCACGAGGCGGTGAAAGTACTCGCCTTCCTGCTGGTGTTTCTCGTTCTCTAAGGTTGGCTCCGTCTCCACGGCAGGGTAGGACAAACGATCCAGATAGCGGAGCTTGAATCGCTGGGCACAATCCATGTAATCCTGCAACGAGGATTGTGATAATGTGGTTAATTGAAAAGGTTGCGTCTTCATACTGTAAGAATTGAATTATAGCATTATGTGAAAGAGCCCCTTATGAATTGAGTTCGGTTATACTCGGGAAAGTTTACTAACTGAAGGAGAAGAGTCTATGGAGTGGATTACTGAACCTGGAACTTGGATTGCATTTCTCACACTGGTGGCGCTCGAACTCGTGCTGGGTGTGGACAATGTAATCTTTATTTCGATCTTGGCTGGAAAGCTTCCCCAGGAGCAACAACAGCGGGCACGCACAACCGGCATCATGATGGCTGTGATCACCCGCATCCTGCTCCTGTTTTCGCTTTCGTGGATCATCGGGCTGACAGAGCCTCTCTTTTCTGTGTTTCAATTCGACATTTCGGGGCGTGACCTCGTCCTGATTGCAGGAGGGCTCTTTCTGCTGTGGAAGAGCGTGCACGAGATTCACCAGAAGCTGGAAGGTGAGGAAGGGCACTCTTCTGCAAAGGTTCGAGCCGCGTTTTGGAGTGTCATTTTCCAGATCATGCTGCTCGACATTGTCTTCTCGCTCGATTCCGTGATCACTGCCGTTGGCATGGTCGATCATATCGAGATCATGGTCGCAGCAGTGATCATCGCCGCGGTGGTGATGGTGGTTACCGCCCGGCCACTGGCGGCTTTCGTCGAACGTCATCCGACGATCAAGATGCTGGCACTGAGTTTCCTCCTCCTGATCGGCTTTACGTTGATCGTCGAAGGACTGCACCAGCATATCCCGAAGGGCTACATTTACTTTGCCATGGGTTTCTCGGTTTTCGTGGAAATGTTAAACTTGCGCCTGCGTGGCAGGGCGGCCCAGCCGGTCACCTTGCATGAGCCGTATCGAGGGGCGGTGGCTGGCGGGGTGGCCGCGGCCGTTGCGGATGTGCCTGTAAAGAATCCCGCGCCAAAGAAAACAGGAAAGAAAAAGAAATAGTGTCAAAAAGAGGTGGACCATGTCCACCTCTTTTTCTTAATGTTTGCCGTTCTTTTCCTTCGCGGCTTTGATGAATCCCATAAACAGCGGATGCGGCCGCATTGGTCGCGACAAAAACTCAGGATGGAACTGGCTGCCTACCATGAAGGGATGATCTTTAATCTCAGCAATCTCGACCAGCTTCCCATCCGGTGACATGCCTGAGAAGTCCATGCCTGCTTTTTCGAAGTCCTGCTTGTAGGCATTGTTGAATTCAAAACGGTGGCGGTGGCGTTCGTCCACCTGATCCACACCATAGGCTTCCGCGGCTTTCGAGTCCTTCTGCAGCTCACAGGGATACAATCCAAGCCGCATAGTACCGCCCATATCGGTGATGGCGCGTTGGTCGAGCATCAGGTCGATGACCGGGTATTCCGTCCCCCGATCGAATTCCGAGGAGTTGGCGTCTTCATGGTTGAGAACGCCGCGGGCGAAGTCGATGCACATCACCTGCATTCCCAGGCAGAGACCCAAATAGGGCACCTTCCGCTCCCGGGCGTAGCGCGCCGCCATAATCTTGCCTTCGATACCGCGTGAGCCGAACCCTCCTGGCACGAGGATCCCATCTGCGTTCTGGATGATGTCCCAGCCCTTGTCCTTTTCAAGATCAGCCGAGTGTACCCAGCCGATCTCCACTTCCACGTCGTTTGCGAGGGCCGCATGCTTCAGAGCTTCACGTACGGACATATACGCGTCCTGTAACTCGACATACTTGCCTACCAGCGCCACCTTCACCGTAGGCTTTTGCTTCCGGACGCGTTCGACTAATTTTTCCCAGGGCTTCATGTCGGGCGTGCTGGTGGCTCTCATATTCAGCTTTTCCACCAGATAATCGGCAACGCCAGCTCTTTCGAGCAATAGCGGCACTTCATAGAGCACATCACTGGTGATCATGGGGACGACGGCGCGTTTTTCGACGTCGCAGAACAAGGCGATCTTGTCGCTGAGGTCCTTGTCCACCGGGTAATCGGAGCGGGCAATGATCATGTTAGGAGAAATACCGATGGAACGCAGCGCTGCCACCGAATGTTGCGTGGGCTTGGTCTTGATCTCGCCTGTCGCGCCGATGTACGGCAGCCAGGTGACATGGATGAAAAACACATTCTCACGACCCACCTCGTTACGGAGCTGCCTCAGCGCCTCCAGGAACGGCTGAGACTCGATATCGCCCACCGTACCGCCAACTTCCACGATGACCACATCCGCGCCAGTCTCTTTGCCGATGCCCGCCACCCGGCGCTTGATCTCGTTGGTGATATGAGGGATCACCTGGATCGTCCCGCCGAGAAAATCACCGCGCCGCTCCTTGCTGATGATCTCTGCGTAGACCTGTCCACTCGTGAAATTGCTGGAGCGTCCCAGGCGGATGTCTACGAACCGCTCGTAATGACCAAGGTCAAGGTCCGTCTCGGCGCCATCATCGAGCACATAGACCTCTCCATGCTGGTACGGGCTCATTGTGCCGGGGTCCACGTTGATGTATGGGTCGAGCTTTTGCACCGTCACCTTGAAGCCGCGCTCCTTCAAAAGCAATCCGGTTGCCGCCGCGGTCACACCTTTGCCCACAGACGAGACAACGCCACCTGTATAAAATAAATATTTTGTAGTCATAGGTTACCTCTCATGGCTCGTCATTGCGAGGAGGGCGTAGCCCGACGAAGCAATCTCCTTCGTAATTTATAAAAGGAGATTGCTTCGGGCATGGTTTCGACACCGCTGTGTCAAAACCCTAAACCCTTGCAATGATGTTAATAAATGCGATGGGGAGGGCGGTGAAGCCCTCCCCATCGGGGATTACGAACTTGGTAAGTTGCTCGCCGAAGGCGTCTGCGTCTTCATCCAACCAGTTTGACGAGATCCTCGGCTGCTCGCCGCATCTCGAGAAAGATCATGCCCAGTTTGGCATCATGACGAGCCATGGCCGTCAGCACGGCTTCCTCCCCGATGGAGGTTAACACGATCGAGCCTTTATCGCCTTTGATATAGACCTGTTCAAGCCCGGCCCGGCCCAATTCATTCGAAATGCGCTCACCCAGGCTGAGCATAGCGGCAGACATGGCAGAAACACGGTCTTCCTCCACACCTTGCTGCAAAGCCGAGGCCATGATCAGACCATCCACAGAGACAACCGCTGAGGCTTCGATATCGGGCGCGGCGGCTTGCATGTTTCGCAGGCGCTCCACCATGAGGTCAGCGCGATTTCTTGTCATAAGATTCTCCTGAGTGTCGAAGGTACGAGCGTAGCGGGAATATCTGCCACAGTTTACCATACTTCAAAATTCAAGAGAATGCCCTTCACATTTCAGTTGACTATCACGAGGCAGCAGTCCCGTGGACCAGCACAGCACTACAGTCACGTGGGGTATTGCTGCGGGGGTCCTGCGGATGAAATTTGACCGCCTTCGCGCTTCATGTTAAACTTGCATGTTCGGTGCGATTGATGAAGATCGGCTTCCTTCTTCCGTTTGTTTTGTTGCTGATCGCGGCGCAGGACACGCCTCCGGTTGCGATCACTTCTCCTGCGCCTGATGAAGTTTTGCGCGGACAGGTGACAGTCGCAGGCAGGCTGGATGTTCCCAGCTTCGTTTCCGCCCGGCTGGAGTTTGCCTACGCCTCCAACCCAACCGACACCTGGTTTACGATCCAGACCTTTTCGCAGCCTGTGGTCGACTCGACTCTTGCCAGCTGGGACACCACTTCTATCACCGATGGCAGTTATGTGCTGCGCCTGCGGGTGGCATTCGAGGATGGCACCGTTCAAGAAGCGACTATACCCGTCCAGATCGGAAATGATGCTGTAGCGACAGTGACTCCTAAGCCAACCCCCACGCCGGATGCGGAGACGGCGCTACTGCCCACGCCATTCCTGCTTGCCGCCTCACCAACGCCCACAGACGTTCCACGCCCCACTCCCACGGCTCTCCCGCCCAACCCGGTTGCCCTCGAGCAGAACGAGATCTACAGCAGCCTCGGGCGCGGCGCTCTAGTCATCCTTGGGCTATTTGCCCTTGCCGGGCTCATCATTCGCGTCCGTCGTTACTGAACCTGAGACTTGAAACCTGAAACTTCACACATGACACCTGATACCTACTTAATCATTGGCCTCGGCAACCCGGGCCGCGAATACCGAGACACTCGCCACAATGTCGGCTTTATGCTGATCGATATGCTCATTGTGCGTCTCAACGCTCGCGGAATGAAAGTACAGTCGAAGGCGATTGTCACCACCGCGACCCATCAGGACCATAAGCTCATCCTTGCCAAGCCACAGACCTACATGAATTTGTCCGGCCAATCGGCGCAGGGACTGTTGAACTTCTACAAAATCCCCATGGAGAATATGCTGGTGGCGCACGACGATCTGGATATTCCCTTTGGCACGATCCGCATTCGCCCCAAGGGTGGACCCGGCGGGCAGGGAGGCATGGCTTCCACGATAGAACAGCTTGGCACGAAGGACTTCCCGCGTCTGCGTATCGGCATCGGTCGCCCGCCCGGTCGCATGGACCCTGCCGCGTTTGTGCTGCAAAATTTCTCGCGGGACGAAATGAAGCTCCTCCCCGAGATTATCGAGCGCGCCGCAGATGCCGCGCTGACGTTTGTGGTGGATGGCTTAAATAAGGCAATGAATAAATACAACGGTTCGATCGAATCGTAGGGGCAGGGCTTGTCCCTGTCCAGGGCGACCACAAGGCTCGCCCCTACAGGACATATGGAAATTCTTCTCGATAAAATTCGCCAACTCTCGCAATATCAGGAATTGCTCCAGCAACTGCTCACAGACGGACGCCTGGCGGTGCAACTTCCCGGCCTGGGATTGCCGCGCGCCGCGCGTCTGCCGGTTCTTGCAAGGCTGCACCAGGATCTGAACCGGCCCGTGCTGCTGATCACCGACCGCGCCGACCATGCGCTGGCTTTGTTCGATGAGCTGGGGTTCTGGGCCCAATCACCGCGCTATCACTTCGCGGAACCGAATCCCCTGTTCTATGAACAGGCGGCCTGGGGAGTGACAACACGCCGTGAGCGTTTGCAGGCTCTGACGGCGCTAGCTTCCTATCATCTTCCCTTTGCACAGAAGCCGGAAGTCCCGCCCATCTTTGTGACCTCTGCGCGCTCGCTGATGACACGCACCATGCCTCGGCGCGACTTTCTTAAAGCCTGCAAGAGGCTGATTGCCGGGCAGCCCACCCAGCCGGATGCGCTCCTGCGATCCTGGGTGGAGACAGGCTACCAGCGCGTCAATACCGTGCTGGAGCCGGGACAGTTCTCTCGCCGCGGCGGACTCCTGGATATCTGGACGCCTGCCGAGAAGTTGCCGGTCCGCCTGGACTTCTTCGGCGACGAGATTGAGACCATTCGCAGGTTTGACCCCGCCACGCAGCGCACGGTTGAAAAACTGGACTCGCTGCTGATCACACCCGCGCGGGAATATATTTCTCGATATTCGGAAGACGAGATTCGAAAATCGGACCGTGCTACTAGCGTCGATGATCCAACAGCGGATATCGAGATCTCGGAATTTCACATCCCGCTTTTGCATCAACAGTCAGCAAGTCTGCTGGATTACCTGCCTCAGAAAGCATTGGTCCTTGTTGATGACCTGTCTATTGTGGAAGGCATGGTGGCAGAAGTGGAGGAGCAGGCAGTCAAGCTCAGGCAGGAAAGCATTGCCGAAGAGATCTTACCTCCCGATTTCCCACTGCCATACGTCACATGGCCGGAACTATTGGATAACCTGCACGAGCGCTCCTTCGTGGAGTTGGGACATTCGACCAGCGCGGAGATCGAAGACCCGGAAAAGACCCTCGCATCCAGCTTTGGGCATGACGAGCGGTTCGGCGGCCGGTTAAAGCCGTTCGTCGAGTATCTGTCTTCAGTGATGGAGAAGGGGGAGCAGGCTATTATCGTCTCGAGGCAGGCTTCACGCCTTGAAGAACTCTGGCTCGAATCCGATGGTCACCAGCCGAATGCCGATTACCCTCAGTTCATCGAAGCATCCGTCTCCGAAGGGTTCGTTCTGCGGGGCGAAGCGATCACTCCGGTCCATCTGATCTCCGATTCCGAGATCTTCGGCTGGGAGCGACCGCAGCCGCGCACCCGCCAGCGACCGGTGGCCGAGACGCCTGAATCTGTGTACGCAGACCTGCAAGTGGGTGATTATGTGGTCCACATCGATCACGGCGTGGGACGCTTTGGTGGATTGGTGCAACGTGAGCTGGATGGTCACACGCGTGAGTTCCTGGCCATCGAATATGAGGGCGGCGGTCAACTGTATGTGCCTGTTCACCAGGCAGACCGGCTGACGCGTTATGTGGGAGCAGAAGGCGCTATCCCGTCACTCGATCGTCTTGGCGGCACCGAATGGCACGAGAAGAAGGGACGTGTCAAGCAAGCCGTACTCGAAGTCGCGCAGGAAATGCTGGATCTGTACGCGCGGCGCAATGTGGTACATGGCTATGCCTTCAAGCCGGATACCAACTGGCAAAAGGAATTGGAAGATTCCTTCCCCTACGTGGAGACCGATGACCAGAAGCGCGCCCTGGCAGATATCAAAGATGACATGGAGTCGCCGCGCCCGATGGACCGGTTGTTGTGCGGTGATGTGGGATATGGAAAAACAGAGGTTGCCCTGCGTGCCGCCTTCAAAGCAGTGATGGATGGCAAACAGGTGGCCATCCTTGTGCCGACCACCGTGCTGGCGCAGCAGCATTATGAGACGTTCCTGCAGCGCCTCGCGGCCTTTCCGGTGCAGGTGGAAATGCTCTCGCGCTTCAGGACGCCGCGCGAGCAAACGTCCATTCTGTACAGGCTGAGCACCGCTGATATTGATATTGTGATCGGCACGCATCGCCTGATCTCATCGGATGTGCAATTCAAAGACCTGGGATTGGTCATCATCGATGAGGAGCAGCGCTTCGGCGTGACACATAAAGAACATCTCAAAAAGCTCCGTACCGAGGTGGATGTGCTCACCCTGACGGCCACGCCGATCCCGCGCACCTTATACATGGCGCTGACGGGCGTGCGCGATATTTCAAACCTCAACACGCCTCCTGAGGAGCGCCTGCCGATTGTTACTCACGTTGGACCGTATTCGCCGAAGCTTGTGCGGCAGGCGATCCTGCGTGAGCTCGAGCGCGGCGGGCAAACCTTCTTCGTTCATAACCGCGTCAACACGATCGACGCGATGAAGGCCCATCTCAATCAGCTGGTGCCCGAAGCGCGCGTGGATGTGGGGCATGGGCAGATGCCCGAGCAGCAGCTGGCCGCGGTGATGCATCGCTTCAATGCCGGCGAGACAGACGTGCTGCTTTCGACGACGATCATCGAATCCGGCCTTGACATCCCGAACGCGAACACGCTCATCGTAGACCGCGCCGACACCTTCGGCCTGGCACAACTCTATCAATTGCGCGGTCGTGTCGGACGCGGCGCGGCCCGGGCATACTCTTACTTCTTCCGTCATCGCAAGCTCAATCCTACCGTGGAAGGCCAGCAGCGTCTCGAGGTGATCGCCGAGAACACGCAGCTCGGCGCGGGCTATTCCATCGCCATGCGCGACCTCGAGATCCGCGGCGCGGGTGAGCTGCTCGGCACGCGCCAGCACGGGCACATCCAGGCAGTTGGTTTCCATCTATACACCCGGTTACTGGCGGATGCTGTAAGACAGATCCGGAGGTTGGAGACGGTAAGCAAAGACGGCAAGTCGAAAGAAGAAAGAGGCAAGATCGATGTTGCTCTATCTTCTTTGACGCAGCCTATATCCATGCCGGTAAACGTGGACTTGCCGCTGGCAGTGGGCATCCCCGCGAACTACATTGCCGACCAGGATCTGCGCTTGCGCCTCTATCGACGCATCGCGGACTTGCGCGACGAAACCGAGATCGATGCGTTGTCATCTGAATTCAAGGACCGTTTTGGCGAGCTGCCCGAGATGGTGGAGAACTTGTTCTATCAGATGCGCGTGAAGCTGCGCGCCGAGCAGGCCGGGCTCTCGGCAATTAACTGGGAAAGCGGACAGATCGTCCTGCGCTATCCACCCTCCAGTGAAGATAAAGACGGTCAGCGGTTGCCGGATCTTGGACCCGGGATACGCGGAGGCAGGAATGCTTACTGGTGTGCCTTTGGCAAAGATGACGACTGGCATGAAAAGCTGTTGGATGTATTAGAACGACTGGAAAAAAGATAAATCGAGCGGGCTCCACTTGATGGAGCCCGCTCTCTATGTAGGGCGGGTTGGTAACCCGCCGAGGTCTGATTATCGGAGTCGATGGACTCGCACGTAATCAAACTCAGCCGTAAATCCTGCGCCGCCCATAGATACCAATCCGATCTGTGCTTCTGTGCCGAGCTCATGCGTCCATGTGCCGCCGCGGACCCAATTCTCTCCATCCAGGCTGGTATATGCTGTATAGTGCTCTTCGCCGGCCCTTGTCTGTTTCACAATGCGCAAATAGACCTATTCACCTGGCGGCCCGACAACGGTGTTGCCATAGCGCGAGTAACCATCCGGCACGGGCGCAAGCTCCTTGGCAAACACGGTCTGGCGGGTTTCAAAGATGGAGACTTCCACCAGCTTGACATCGTTGTCGTCATCGCTGTAAATCACCAGGCCTGTCTGAACAAAGTTATAGCAACATTCCGGCTCTTCCGGTATTTCCAGCCTCAGACGTGTTTCTACACCATAATTGCCGTTTGGCGCCGCCTCGAGGAGGACGGAAGCATTGTTACTGTTTTCATGCAGGTCGGCTGCCTGCGTATTGAAGTTAATGGTTTCACCAGTAAATGAGTATGTGCCTGCCGCCGGCTCGCGGACCCAGCTCCACTGGCCTCCCAAGGCGCCGTTGAACTCATCGGAGAGAGGCTCGATCAGGTTGCCCGTTCGGTCCGGGGTGGGGGTCTTGAAGCGATAGTTGGTCTTGGTGCCGGGCTGTGCCGCAGGAGCGTGCTGGGGATTGTCGGATACCCATAGGCCGCCGCGAACGGTCGGCCAGCCATTGATCCAATCGATGGCATCCAGCAGCACGGGTCGATTCGTAAACCCGACGGCGCCTTCGAAGTACGGGTCGTTGCGATCAATGGCGTGGTACACCGTCCACCTCGGCCACTAAAGTCCTGGAAAACGTCATTGCGTCCGGGGCCCACCCAGCGATTGCCATTCATGCTGAGGGCAGGCGTTCCACCCACCTCATTTTCCAGGAGCGAGAAGCCTTCCCGGTCCACATACGGTCCCAACACATCTTCCGAGCGGCCGACAAAGACGCTATAGCCGGTCAGGGGACCTCTACAGCAGTCTGTTGCGGAGACAAACAAATACCAGTAGCCATCGCGATACACAACCTCGGCTCCTTCATAGCGGTTGGCAATCGTGATCTGCACCTGCGTGGACGGATCGGATTGTAAGCCGTTGTCACTCAGCTCACGGGCGGATATCCCACCAATATAACTCCCATAGAAGATATAGAGCTGTCCATTGTCATTCACGACCTCGGGGTCAAACACCCAGCGTCTTGAATCCGCACAACATGGTGCCGGGTGTGGCTCGACGACCGGTTCGCCGCTATCCACCAGGGTCCCAGCGGGCTGTCACTGGTGGCGACGCCGCCACCGGGCAGGTCGGTCCCGGATGCCGCGTAATAAAGGTAATACTGATCGTTGAGGAATTTGATCTCGTGTGCCCATAGACCGGCATCATTCGGCGCTGAACGCGTCGCCCATGTAGGTCCAGTTAGCGAGGTCCGAAGAGCGCAGGATCGGGATCAAATGAAAGTTAAAACTGCCCCGGTCTTGTCTTCACCATTCAACGGATCTGTCATACAGTACATGTACCAGTAGCTGTCCTCCGGGCAATAGATAAGCGACGGGTCGGCGCAGCTTTCCACCAGACCGTAACCAGGGATTTGAACTGGTAACGGATTTGTATACGTGTTGCTCTGTGCAGCGCTCATGACCCCCAACGTGCTGTTCATTGTTTTGAGATTGGGGCCCGCTGCCAGGGCAGGGCTGGGAATAAGCAGAATGATGGCTAGAATGCCCGTAAATTTGATGAGTTTGATTATCACAGGTTATTCTCCTTGGAATCAAGAAGAGTGCGACCTGCTGTGAAACGCATCATTGAAGGATCGCGAGGGTTGCTAAAGCATTCGGTTTTGGAGAGTGAACCTCCTTTCTTCGGCCGCGTCACACGCCACATATCTCCCCTGTGACATTGGATGCCTATCAAGATACTCTAAATAAACAGACCAACGGTGTCCAGATTCTACGCTCCCGAAGCGAAAAAAGCAATCATACTTTCCGACCTGTCAGGTGGATCGCGCAGATAAGGTCCTGTTATTTAGAATTAAATAAGACAAAGGTTACAGTTTTAGGAAAAATTGGGATGGCCTCATGTATAATCTTATTGAGCCGATTGTGTTGTAAGCTGATAATTCTATCAAGGAGGTGCACTGGACAAGAGTGGTGGGGCCGACTTTGTCGATTAATTCAGAGGTTTTGACTCATTCAACAAAAATAGAGGAGATTTAGATGAAAAGAACTGTTCGGTTGTTTTCGATCCTGTTGATTCTGTGTTTTCTTCTTGCTCCATCGGGGGCCCTTGCTGCTCCCCAAAAACCATATTTCACCCTGACAATCCTGCACAACAATGATGGGGAGTCAAAATTAATTAATGCACCCGGTCAGCCTGACTTTGGCGGCGCTGCCCGTTTCGCCACAGTGGTGGACAATCTGCGTGCAGAGGCGGTAATGGATGATCGGAAAGCTGCCTCCGTCATGCTTTCCTCTGGGGATAATTTCCTGGCCGGTGCAGAGTTTAATGCCAGTCTGGTGAAAGGTGCTCCGTTTTATGACTCGATTGCAATGCGGTTGATTGGATATGATGCTGCCGCCATTGGAAACCACGAGTTTGATTTCGGTCCGGAGGTGCTGGCAGACTTCATTGGAGGGCTCAATGGCGCTTTCCCGTTCGTGAGTGCCAACCTGGACTTTAGCGCTGAAACCAGCTTACAGGATCTCGTAGACTCGGGCGATATTGTCAAGAGCTACATTCTGAAAAGGGAGGGACAATTGATCGGGATTGTAGGTGCGACTACTCCACTCCTGCCAGCCATTTCCAGTCCTCGCAACGTTGTCGTTGATCCGAACATTGTTGCTGCTCTCCAAGCTGAAATCGACCAGTTGACCGCCCGCAAAGTAAAAATCATTATTGTCATAAGTCATCTCCAGAATGTCAACGAAGACCTCGCATTAGCTCCCATGCTTCGTGGAGTGGATGTAATGATTGCGGGCGGCGGCGATGAATTGCTGGCGAATGCAGATGATCTGTTGGTGCCGGGCGATGTGCGCAATCCGGCTCTTCCCTACCCGCTTTACGCAACGGGCGGTGATGGGGCCCAAGTCCCTGTGATCACGACTGCGGGGGATTACAAGTATGTTGGGCGGTTAATTACAGCATTCGACCAAAATGGCAAGGTGATCGGCGTGGATCCGGCGAGCGGCCCTGTACGCGTGGCTGGAGGGTCCTCCAATCCCGATGCAGTATTGCCCGATCCTGAGATTCAATCCCAGGTGGTTGAGCCCATTCAAGCGTATCTGGCGAATCTAGCTGCCAACGTGATTGGCACATCTCAAGTGGCTCTTGAGGGTCGCCGCGGTCCAACTCCTCCTGGCGTGCGGACGGCTGAGACAAACCTGGGCAACTTGATGGCAGACGCGCTACTCTGGCAGGCGAATCAGTTGGCCCCAAGCTTTGGCGTCGCCCCGGCAGATGTGGCATTGCAGAACAGCGGCGGAATCCGTAACAACAATCTGATTCCCGCGGGACCAATCACCGAGCTTCACACCTTCCAAATCGCTGCATTCGGAAATTTTGTCTCAATCGTACCCAATATCTCTCCTGCGCAGTTTAAAGAGATCATGGAGAATGCTGTTTCAGTGGCTCCGGCCGCGGATGGCCGCTTTGCTCAGATTGCAGGATTCACGCTGAGATATGATCCATCCCAACAGGCACAGGCTGTAGATAACGCGGGTAATGTTCTCACACCTGGTTCTCGTGTTCGCGAGATCAGGCTAGACAATGGTACGTACATTGTGCAGAATGGAGCTCTAGTTCCTGGAGCGCCATCTGTCAACATCTCGACAAATGACTTCTCGGCGCGCGGTGGTGACCAGTATCCCTTTAGGGGTGTTCCTTTCACAACCCTGGGCGTCACGTACCAGCAGGCGCTCTTCAATTACATCGTTAACGCACTGGGAGGCCTGATAAGGGCTGTAGATTATCCGGAAGGTGGCGAAGGCCGTATCACCGTCGGGCCATAAGCCAAAAGAAGTCTTTTGAGTCAGAGTAGATTACCAGACTCTAGGTGAAATCTCAAAAAGGCGGTCTGTTCGAGGAAGAACAGACCGCCTTTCCTATTCAGATTCTGTTGTCGTGTTTTGTTCTAAAGCGGCGAGCGCCCGGGCAAGGCTCGGACGATTACGATGGCCAGGATAGCGCCGAGGAATGCCACCACGATGCTGCCGACGTTGATACCGTTCACGGCGTTGGGCACGCCAAACAGCTCACCAGCCAGGAAGCCGCCCACCAGCGCACCCAGTATTCCTACGACGATATCAGTCACCGCGTTCCCACGGCCACGCCGCATGACCTGGTTGGCAAGCCAACCGGCAATCAGACCTACAATCAACCAAGATAAAAGACCCATTTCGTATTCTCCTTTCGTTGCTGAGCGAAGTTTTAGATGCTCAGTACTGTTACAGGATTTAACGTGGACAAGGGACCTGTGTTATGCGCTGGTTTTGAGATAGGTATACGCAATGGAAAGGGCGGTGAAACATGTTTGTTGGCTATGACTTGATTGCCCGTGTTGCCATGTAGTTGGGGTGATACTTGTGCAAGGGTGAGTCGAGCATGTAATCTTCATACATATGGGTGATCACAAAACCCGCGTCGAGCTGCCCGCCGAGCAGATCTGTGAGACTGTGTCCAAACTCTACGGGTAGGCCCTTTTCCATGTGCTCGTCCAGCTCCTCTTTCGAGATGCTCTCCAAGTCGGAATAGGGAATCGCGTGAGCAACCTCCAGGATCCCCTCATCGGCTTTGTATAGATCAAAGATGTAGTGAACGGGGTTCATGAACCCTGTCATCAAAATGCCGCCGCGCCGGAGCACGCGCGCGCACTCCCGCCAGACCGCGCGCACATCGGGCATGAAGACCGTAGAGACAGGATTGAAGACCAGATCAAATGATTCATCGGCAAAGATGGACAGATCTGCCGCATCACCTTCCACGGTGCGGAGAGGGAGCGCTTCTCTCTCCGCCACGAGCTGGTCCTGTTTCAACTGGGCCGGGGAGTTGTCGAAGATGCTCACATTTGCGCCGGCAGCCGCGAGCACCGGTCCCTGCTGTCCGCCTCCGGATGCCAGGCAGAGCACGTCCGCGCCCTCGAGGGGTGGGAACCACTTAAGTGGGACAGGAATGTTTTCGGTGAGCAGGATCGAAAAGACTCCCTGCCTTGCTTTAGCAATGATCTCCGGGCCCACCGGCTGGGTCCAGCGGCTCGCACCACCTTCCACTTCTCGATTCCAGGCATCGCGGTTATACGATCGAATGTCCATTAGTTCTCCAAGTTAAGTATGTGAGTAAGCTCAAGCCACCGTCTCCGGCGGGGTTGACAGCGACGATCTTTCGCCAGAGACAGCGCCAAGAGCGCGCTGGGGAAATTGTAAAGGTGGAGGAGAGGCTTGTCGAGACGGAACCAGAGGGCAGCTTAAAGGGAATGCGAGGGGTTAAAAGAGCTGGGACAGGCCTGCGTATGACCTGTCCCATCAGCGAGGAGATGAAAAGCCTGCCAAAGGCTTGTACATGAGAAGTTAATCAGCAGCAGCTGGTTCGATCACCGGAGCAGAAGTGTCACGGACCCTGTTAAGCATCAGGAAGCCCAGAGTGGCCATGATCCCGATGATGCCGCAGAATGCCCAGAGCAGGCTCGGGTTGGCGCTATCGAGCAGCAGACCTGCAAAGTACGGCCCGACTGTAAACGAGATGCTCCACGAGAGTCCCGAGACGGCCATGTAACGTCCGCGCATATGCTCGGGGGCAAAGCTGGCCACCACGGATTGCTGGAAGGGTGAGACTACCATTTCGCCGATCGTGATGATGATCATGGCAACGATAAAGAGCGCAAAGGTAGGAACGAACCCGTACATTGCAAAACCGATTGCATAGAGCATAGAGCCTGCTGCCATCATGAGCATCGGCCTGTATTTTTCGAGGCGGCGTGTGACCCAGAACTGGAAGAGCACAACGATGATCGCATTGATGCTGATCAGCCAGGCGTAGCTTATTTCAGGCAAGCCGTGCTGATCTCGCAGGTACACACCCAGGGTGGAGTTCATGTTCATGTAGACCAGTGTCATCATGACAGTCACGCCGATAAATGCCAGGAAGGGCGTATCTCGGAAAACCTTTCCATAACCGGCGAAGGTCTGTCTCATCGTTTCTGGCTTGGCATGCGCTTGCGTCTGCGGCCTCGTCTCCGGCAGTGCAAAGAGGACGATGCCGGCGCTGATCAAGCTGATGACTGCGTCCACGAGGAAGAGTGTGAGATAGGAATGGGCGATCAAGAGCCCGGCGATGGGCGGGGCAATAATGACGGCGACGTTGAAGACCACGCGGATGATGCCATAACCTTCGGCGCGTTTGTTCTGTGGCAAGAGGTCAGCGACCACCGCTTCGTGGGCGGGATGACCGATGCTGGAAAGCGTGCCCACCACCGCCACGACGGCGATGAAGATGCCTATTGAAGGGGCGAGGCCCATCCCCAGTGCGCTGAGCGAGGAAAGGACCAGGCTGAAGATGATCACGGTCTTGCGTCCCATGCGGTCGGCGATGGCGCCACCGAGAGCGCTTCCGACCATTCCTGTTACCGAGAAGATTGCAAATAGGATGCCCACCGTGGACATGCCAATGTCAAATTTTTGTGTGAGATAAAGCGCGAAGAACGGATACAGCATGAACCCGCCCAGCCGGTCGATGAACACAATGATGTTGTAGATCCAGAACGCCCGCGGATACTCTCTGTACACATCCCTTGTTCTTTGTAGTAAATTTTTCATTCTTCTCCAAATGTACGTGGTGAGCCCGATTGCCAGAGTTCACCGTCCTGGTTTTCTTGACTAACTATAAGATATTCTTTTGAAGGTTCCCCCATCCCAGGGGAGAGTTTAGGGACTGGTCAAATGGACAGGATTTTGTACATCCAAAACATCCCGAAGGTTTTCTTGACGGGGTGAGCCGGCCAACCTCCGGGACGGTTCATGATGTTAGCGGCTACTGCGCAAAGCTTCCGGTTGGACTCGGACAATCTACACAGGGAACCTCGTAGCGCTCGCGCAGCTGCTTGCCGGTGGCGATCATCCAATTGCCAAAGTTGAACATGGTGCGTGCAAAGAAACCCGGGCGATAGACGCGAGAATTGAGGGCGATCTTCTCCAGGCGGATGTGTTCTGCCTCCTTAAGGATATCTTGACGGTGATACTCAGCCATAAATTCGTTGTGCCAGTTGTTCATTCTTGCTCCTTTTGCCATACTACTCACCATTACAGTCTGTGCCTAGCCATCGAGGGAACAGGTATCATTATCAACATCTCAGTGACTCGGTGGCTGCTGACCCGATCAAGCGTGACCCAGTAAGAAAGCGCTGACGGCCTTCAAGGTCTTCTCGATCCTTTCCTTGTTAAGAATGTAAACCTTTGCTCCACTTGCTCTCCTTTCCTGTAGATATCCGGCTGCTGTCAGCTGCGACAAATAACGGGAAACGCTTGGCTGGCTCAAGTTGATGGCTTCCATGATTTCCTGGGAGCGCATCTCGCCGTTCTCAGCGATCATTTGCAAAATCTGAAGGCGGGTGTCATCTGCGAGGGCCGAGATTCTCGAGACGATCTCCGCCCGGTCTAGCTCGGGGACGCGTACTTCTGAGCCTTCCGGAAGATGCGCGCCGAAGTAAATGTAAAACGTTTCACCGATCTTGGTCGTGCGCATGTATGGACCAAAGTGGGCACTGGGGATGAAGATCAGGTTGTTCGTGTGAAGAATTTCTTTGCCCCATTTTGATTCCCATTTTCCTTCGGAGGTGAAATCCTTCCCGGTAATGAATTCAAGCAGCTCCATGCGGGTCATATCGCTGTAGTCGATTTGATTAAATGCTCTTGCAGACTCTTCCAGCATGGGACGCACGCGACCCCACTCGGCTTGCAGATGGTTTTTCCAAAACCAGCGCAGATGCCCGGTCACCAATTGTTTCAAAGCGGCAGGGTCGATCACATACTCATAGGCGCGAGTTTCCACTTCCTCGTCCGTTGCTTCGTCGCCAAAGCGATGGCGAAGGAACTCGACGTAATTTTTCGCAGAAGAGAGAACTTCTTCCCAGTCAACAGGCTGGTTTCTATCTTTTTGCGCTTCCTCCGTAAGGCAGATGCCTTCGTACGCCGTCAGCAGGCGCTCGCGCAGCTCGGAAGGGGGGGTGGCTTCAAGCTGCGTCAGATAGGCTTCGAAGGACACGCCAGGTGTCTGTGGCAAAACGGAATAGTGGAAGCCGATAATCACCAGCTTATGCCGGAACCGTTCTTCGGCAGACATTTGCAGGCGGGTCTTTGCCACCCATTCGTGAATCCCGGGTTCGTCCTCAGCATGTGCCACGAGCAACATGCTTCCAAAGGCATTGAGCGCGGGTTCCAGGCTCACTAAGGAGCTTCTTACTGTCGTTTTTTCAAGATCCAAGGCAAACGGTGCCATAGTTTTCTCCAATTATTGAATTATTCACAAAATTGAATAATGTGTATATTTTAATTAGATGAATGATTTTGTCAAGGGTAAAACGAAAACTCCCTGTCATATTCATGACAGGGAGCTAGAATTCTGTGTCAGAAGGCCTACGGAGTCGGTGTAGCTTCTCCGCCGCCTTCTACGGCAACGCCTACCCACGAGAAGTCACGCCGGTCACTCTCCGCCCCGGCTGATTCCCAGACGGGCTGTCCCTGTTCATCCACGCCGTTCTGGCGGACCGTCGTGACCCACCAGCGGATCACATGCGGCAGGTTGTCATTCGGGCGGAACGAGGTTGGAATGATGAACTTTGTATCCGTCACCTCTTCGGTAATGCGCCGTCCCTGGCCGGAGGTCACATCCACGACGGTCACCTGATAGCGCTCATTCTCGCGTAGATTGCCGATGGAGGCCCATTGCAGTGTCACCACGTCGTTGGCCAGGGTAAAGGCCGCGCCGTCCGCGGGCAGGAGCAGATTTGGAGCCTGGTAGGGAGGCGGCAGTGTCGCCGTGGGTGTGGGCCCGGGCGTGGCAAACCGCTCACATAACGGGATCAGGATGGTCTGCCCGAGGAAGACCGCATCTGTGGAAAGACCATTGTAGAACTTGATCGCATCCTGCGGCACGTTGTAGTTGAAGGAAATGCTCGACAGGCTGTCATTTTCCTGGACGGTATAGGGAACCTTCTCACAAGCCTGAGCAGTCTGCGTGGCTTCGTTGGGGACATCGGTTGGCGGCGGTGCTGGCGTCGGCGTGGGATAGGGGATCTTCAGGCTTTGACCTTCTGAGATAATGCAGGTGGCCGGCAGATTATTCAGCACCACGATGCTTTGTACAGAAACTCCAAACGTAACCGCAATGCCGCCGCATGTATCGCCGGCGCGGACAGTGTAATCAAACGGAGGCAGGGGAGTCTCGGTGGGGATGGCCGTTGGAGGTTGCGTTTCGGTGGGGGTCGACGTGATCGTGCCCGTAGCCGTTGCAGTGCCTTCGGCGGTGGGCTCCGTAATGGTTGCCCCGGTGAGTCCACTCGACAGACTAAAATAGACAGCCGCCGCACCGATCAGCAGGATCAGGGCCAGCGCGCCAAGTGCCGCAGGCAGGCTCAATGTGATTTCTGGCATGCGACTGGCTTCCATGCCCTTTTCAGCTTTTTTCGATTTTGTGGCAGCCTTGGCGGTCAGTTCGGTGCCACAAACCAGACAGCGTGTGGCACTGTCACTGAGCCGCGTTCCGCAGGTGGGGCAGATCTGTGACTTTTGATTTGAGGGTTCTTGGAGCATACGGGAAAAGATTATACCATTGAACCCTTTTCAGCCTGCTGAGGGTAGGTCGAGGGCTTGCCTGCGACTTTCACCACAGATCACACGGAGGACACAGAGAAAATATTTGAAAAAGCTCCATGGGCTCAATGGTCTCCGTGGTGAATGTATCCGTAGCCATCCTTTTGGACACTCCTGAGGAGATTGCCAACACCGTACCTGCTATCTGGCGTACACCTGTCCTTGCGTACGGTGCCAGGGGTGTCTGACCTACAACTATGCATGGATCGCGAGCCTCGCCGCGTAATCGCTATAACCGCCGACGTATTCAGTGATCGTCCCATCTTCCAGCGCGAAGATGCGCTTGACAGTCCGGTCGAGGAAGTAGCGATCATGTGAAATGACCAGAACCGTGCCGTTGAAATCGTACAATGCGTTTTCCAGAACTTCGGCTGAGGCGATATCGAGATTGTTCGTCGGCTCATCGAGCAACAGGAAGTTCGCACCGGATAGCACCAGCAGGGCCAGCTGGAGCCGGCTGCGTTCACCGCCCGAGAGAGACCCGATCCGCTGCGTGGACTGCTGGTAGCTGAACAGGTAGCGGATAAGGAATGAGACCGCGTTCGATTCGCTCATATTGCCGGCCAGCCGCACCGCGTCGATCAGCGTCTGGTTGAAATCCAGCGTCTCATGCTCTTGCGCATAGTAACCTACTCTGACGCTGGGACCGACCTTGATCTCGCCGGTGGTCGGCTGCTCTCTTCCCAGGATCAAGCGCAGGAGCACCGACTTGCCCGCGCCGTTCGCACCGATCAATCCCACACGCTCCCCATGACGGATCAGGAAGTTGATGTTACTGAGAATGACACGGTCTTTTAGGCCGGATGAAGCTGCAGCCGAAGCGGTGTAATGAAAAGACTTACTCACCTCCACCAGCTCCAGTACCTGATTCGACCCGCGCCAGCCGTTCAATGTTAGATCCATTTTGCGCCGGTCGAGAATGGGGCGATCGATCTTTTCGATCCTCTCAATACGAAGCTCCAACGAATGCATACGAGTGGCAAATTTATCGTTAAAAACTACCCACTGTTTATAGCGCTTTAGCGCCATCTCTAACCGGGTGATCTCGCGCTGCTGGATCTGATACAGCTCTTCCTGCCGCGCCAGGCGTTCTTCCTTGTCTACGATGTATTCCGTGTAGTTTCCAATAAAGGTTGTGATACGGCCATCTTCGATTTCGGCAATGTGCGTGGTCACAGCATCCAGGATGTAGCGGTCGTGGGAGATGATCACGACCGCGCCCGGGTAATCATTGATCAGGGTTTCCAGATAGGCTTTTCCCGGCATGTCGAGATGATTGTCTGGCTCGTCTAGCAGCAGCACTGAGGGACGCGCCAGCATCAGCCGCGCCAGGCCAATCAGTTTCTTCTGCCCACCGCTCAAGGCACGGACGGGTTTTTCAAAATCGGTCTCCGGCAGTCCCAGTCCGCGCAGGATCTCGCGCACCCGGGAGGCATAATTCATCCCACCCAGGGACTCGTATTCCTCCAGCAGTTTGTGCTGCGTGTCCAGGGCGCGTCCCAGAGCTTTTGGGTTGTTATAAACCTCCGGGTCACCGAGCCGATTCTCGACGCGTTCTAATTCCGCTTCGATTTCCATGACTCGCGGATTGCCCTCCAGCGCCAGGGAGAT